>NZ_JAQFJM010000006.1:0-189192 GCF_030440125.1 Streptococcus sp. SS4
CGGTTTTAAAAATTTTATCAACTTTAGGAAGCGTGTTTTCATCACTCTGAATATACAAAAAGAGAAGACCTATCTGGTCCTCTCTAGATGTTAGCTTTTCGTCACCCACTACAGTTGACAAAGAGCCATAAAATTAAGCTAAGGTCTCTCCAGCCTATAACTAGGCCCTCTGTTTGATACGTTCTCTATCATCTCATAGGGGAAAATAAATTGTCAACATTCCTAACAAGAGGTGCTAGAGTTCTTGAACAAGAGCCCTAAAAAACATTATTTAAACAATCTGTCGTAAACCATAGTATGAGCCAACTGCTGACCATCGCCACCCAACAGATCGACCAAGGCATAAGCAAAGGCTAATGCTGTTCCAGCACCACGGCTAGTGACAATATTACCATCAACAACTACCAAGTCAGTTTGATGCTCGCCAGATGCAATTTGTTCCTCTACGCCAGGAAAACATGTGAATTTACGCCCTTCAAGAAGACCAGCACGTTCGAGAACAATTGGTGCAGCACAAATAGCAGCAACGTATTTTCCAGCTTTTGCAGCCTCTTGAAGAGAGGCAATCAAAGTTTCGTTGTCGCGTAGATTAGTTGATCCAGGCATACCTCCAGGAAGGACCACCAAGTCATAATCCGCAAAATTGCCATCAAATACGCCATCCATCGCAACTTGAATCCCATGTGAGCCAGTCACTGACACATTTTCGAGTCCAAGCATGCTACAGTCAAATTCTGCTCGGCGAAAGACATCCACTGGGCTTAAGGCTTCGATTTCTTCAAATCCGTCCGCAAATACTACTGCTACTTTTGTCATGATATACCTCCAATTTACTTATCGCATGATTCTATTACGCCTTAAATTATAGCAGTTTTAGAAGCAGGAAACAAACTATAAAAACGGACTTTGAGCATGAAAAAAGACAGCACAAGGACTGTCTTTGTCATTTTATCTAAACAAACTTGCTAGGATCCACAAGAGATAAATATGGGCTGGGTAGAAAATATAGAAGAAATTCTTGTTACCACTACCACGCTCACCATTATAGAAATACATAGGAATCGCAGCAAAGACCATCATCCATTGCACACCCGTCGGATCAAAGAGATGGGCAATCACTGAAATAACAGCTAAGACAATGATTTGAGCAATGCGATTGGTACGGAAAATATAGAACAGCAAACCAAGAATAACCATCACAAAGCCACCCTCAACCATGATAATACTTGGAACAAGTGACAGGATAAAGGCAACAATCTGCACAAGGAGTGGGTTTGCATGTGGTGTTTCAAATATACCTGCAAGGATTACAACCGGAATGGATGATAGAATCGGCAAGAGAAAGACACCAATCCCTTGAATCAACTCCTTGTTCGATTTATCGCGAAGCCCCTTAGCCAACAAATCCCAAGAACAAATAAAAATCCCAGTAATAAAGAAGGTTGAAAAGGCATTGTTGGTTAAACCGATACTACCATTATGAAAAATACTACCAATGATGGCGTTGCCAATGATCATAAACCAACTCATGTAAAGCAGACGCCTGAGAAAAGCCATACGATCATGAGTGTAGTGAAAACTATCAGCAGCAAGAAAGAGGAAAATTGGGAAAGCCAGACGTCCCAACATCGTCAACCATATAGGTGCCCCCATACTCCCGAACATCTGATAGATTTGGTCCAAAAACATAAGTGCAACAGCTAGGTATTTCAAATTAGTCGCATTGCATATCTTTTTTATATCGTTCATTTAATGCTCCTTTAATTTTCAGCATATTAAATGATACCACAAGTTAGATGTAAATTCAAAGGTATTCATGATAATAAAAGCCATAACTTTTTAACAATTTTAGACAGACTATTTTATGATGAATAATTCACATTTTAATAATATCTTTAGTTCCTACTCCCCTCACCAAGCATTTCTACTCCCTTTATGCTATAATGGTTAGGCAATATTTACGTTCATAACGTATGCAAATTATTTATAAAAAACAAACAAAGCTAATAAACTCTGCAAGTTTTTGAAATATCTTTTTTGCGAGCAGAGCGAGCAATTAACCGAGACTTTCCGCCGTGTTAAAAGCGCCTGAAACTAAAAGGTTTCAGGCGCTCGGAATTTTTGAGACGCTAGGCTCAAAAATTAGTCACGGAACTTTGTAAAAGTTCGCTGACGTCCGCCAACACCTAAGGAAAGTCTCACAGAAAATTTTATTTTAAAAATAAAACAAGTATTATCAATAACAAGAAAGGAAGTACACCATGTCTTTTGACGGCTTTTTTCTTCATCATATGACCACTGAGCTACGTGAGCAAGTGCTTTACGGGCGTATCCAGAAGGTTAATCAGCCTTTTGAGCGTGAGTTGGTCTTGACCATTCGTAACAATCGTCAGAATTACAAGCTTCTGCTTTCGGCTCACCCTGTTTTTGGGCGTATTCAGACAACCAAGGCCGAGCTACCAAATCCGCAGAATCCAAACACCTATACCATGATTATGCGGAAATACCTTCAGGGAGCGGTTATCGAGGATATTCAGCAACTGGAAAACGACCGTGTCCTTGAAATTTCGGTCTCTAACAAAAACGAAATCGGTGATAGTGTTAAGGTTACTCTTGTTATGGAAATCATGGGGAAACACTCCAATATTATCCTAATTGACAAGAACGAAAGCAAAATCATTGAGTCTATCAAACACGTTGGTTTCTCACAAAATAGTTACCGAACAATTCTCCCTGGGTCTACCTATATTGCTCCTCCTAAGACGGACGCCAAGAATCCTTTTGACATTCCAGACGAAAAACTCTTTGAGATCCTACAAACTGAGGATTTGTCAGCTAAAAACCTTCAAAAACTTTTCCAAGGTTTGGGGCGTGACACGGCCAATGAATTATCAGCCTTACTGGATACTGATAAACTCAAGAATTTCCGTGCCTTCTTCAATCGTGAAGTAAAGCCAAACTTAACGGCTAAGGCATTTTCAGCTGTAAGATTCTCTGATAGTCAGGACCAACCTGAATTTGAGACCTTATCAGCCCTTTTGGATTACTACTACTTGGACAAGGCGGCGCGTGATCGTGTGGCACAACAGGCTAGTGATCTGATCCATCGTGTGCAAAATGAGCTGGAAAAAAACAAGAAGAAACTTGTTAAACAGGAAAAAGAGCTTGCAGCGACTGAAAATGCTGAGGAGTTCCGTCAAAAAGGGGAACTGTTGACCACCTACCTCAGCATGGTGCCAAATGACAAGGATAGTGTCGAGTTAGACAACTACTACACTGGTGAAAAGATTACGATTCCCCTAAATGTGGCTCTAACGCCTAACCAAAATGCGCAGCGTTACTTCAAGAAATACCAGAAGCTCAAGGAAGCTGTTAAGCACTTGACTGGTTTGATTGAGGAAACCAAACAGACCATTGATTATTTAGAAAGTGTTGAATTCAGTCTTTCTCAAGCCAATATGGATGAAATCGAGGATATTCGTGAGGAGCTTGTTCAGGCTGGGTTTATGAAGCGTCGTTCAACCGATAAACGTCACAAACGTAAGAAACCTGAACAATATCTGGCTTCTGATGGCAAGACAATTATCATGGTTGGTCGTAACAACCTACAAAATGAGGAGTTGACCTTCAAGATGGCTAAAAAAGGGGAGCTCTGGTTCCACGCCAAGGATATCCCAGGTAGTCACGTAGTTATCAAGGACAATCTTAACCCAACTGACGAGGTCAAGACGGATGCGGCTGAATTGGCAGCCTACTATTCTAAGGCTCGTCTATCAAACTTGGTTCAAGTGGATATGATTGATGTTAAGAAACTCAACAAGCCAACGGCAGGTAAGCCTGGATTTGTAACTTATACTGGGCAAAAGACCTTACGTGTCACACCGACTGAAGAAAAAATCGATAGCATGCGGATGAAGTAAACTTCTTTATAAAATCAAACTCTCTTGTTGCTGATACAAGAGAGTTTTTCTATGTCGTAAACTAAGTAGGTTAGTTTCAGAAATGAATGATATTTTCTTCTAGTTTTCATTACATTTTTCCGATGACTGTGCTAAACTATAAGGGTAATCACCTATATTAAAGGAGACTTTCAGTATGAAGGCTCTTATGTCATATACGAGTTTTGTTTTAGAATGGTTAGGTCGCTACGTGGGGCTCTTAGTCTTCGGGATATTATTTGTGACTGCTTTACTCATTCGCACGACCATGATGACTGGATACTTTGAGTGGGCAGAGATTAGTAGCGTCCCTTGGTATGTTTATGTTTCAGGTGGTGTCATTCTGCTTTTGACACTTCTCTGGCGCAAAATCTTAAAGGAACTGACAACAAAGCAGATTTTCATCTTTTTTTCCGTTTGCTTTATGATTTTTGGCCTACTTTTGATTTTTCTGACTAGTTTTGCTGGACGAGACGATGCAGGTACTGTCTTTAAAGGGGCGGTCCAGTTTAATGCTGGCAACTTCTCTCTGATTAAACCAGGAGCCTACTTCTACCGCTATCCTCATCAGTTGGGATTGCTTAGTTTTGAACGCCTGGTTCTCTATCTGATTCCTTTGCCGGTCATCTCGGTTTTCTATGTATTGAATCTTGGCATGGTCATTGGTATGAACTATGCGACTTGGAAAATCACGGATGAACTGTTTACGAAACCGTTAGTCAGTCGTTTGGCTGTCATCATGAGTTTTGGTTTTTTACCTCTAGTTTTCAACATTATGTTTGCTTACGGGCTCATGTATGGCTTGTTCTTCTCCAGTTTTGCTATTCTCTTCTTCCTACGTTACTTAAGGCGTGGTAAGGCTAGGAATGCGATTCTTTCGGTGGTTATGCTATCTTTGGCTTATTGGGTAAGGAGCAATAATATTATTCTCATTATTGCATTATCTGGTATTTTGATACTAATGACTCTCAGAGAGAAACGTTACCGCTATTTACTTTTGGTTTTGGCTTTCTTTGCCTTTCCGATGAGCTTGCATAAAGCGACAACCAGTTACTATGAGATTACCACTCATCAAAAAATATCTGGAACACCTCAAATTGCTTGGTTAGCCATGGGCTTGCAGGACAAACCCGATTCTAAACGGATGCCAGGATGGTATACTGGTTATGTCCGTGACATTTACGCTAAGAAAAAGGGCAATATCGAAAAGATTGAAAAAAGCGCCAATCATCTTTTTGATAAGCGTGTTCAATACCTCCTAGCACATCCCGATGAGGCCAGTTGGTTTTTCAGCACCAAGTTTATCAGCTCCTGGACAGAGGGAAGCTTCCAGTCCATCTGGAACGGTCCAAGTAAAGACAAGTTTCAGCCTTTGTGGAATAGGTTTGCGACCTCTATCTATCACGATGGGACCCTGCATCTCTTTTTTGTGACCTATATGCAAGGCTATCTCCTAGTCCTATATCTTGGTGGTGCGTTCTACTATGCTTTCACTTATAAACGAATGGGAGATGGAGCAACACTGGGCCTCTATGCCTTCCTCTATCTCTTCGGTGGTATCCTCTTTCACCTCATATCAGAGACTAAGAGCCAGTACACCCTACCTTACATTTACTTACAAATTCCAATGATTGCGGCGGGTTACAATCATATGACACAAATACTTAGCCGCTATCTAAAAAATATGCAAAAGTCATCCTAGGATGGCTTTTTAACATTGTTTCACAATTACAATCTTGCTATAATAAGTCTATGAAAAATGCGTCAGTTGATCTTTTACGAGGCCCAATTCTGAGGTCTCTTTTAATCTTTGCTCTACCAATTCTGATATCCAATATTTTCCAGCAACTCTACAATACTGCCGATGTCATGATTGTAGGTCGCTTTCTAGGTCCAGATGCCTTGGCTGCTGTAGGAGCTTCTTCTGCTATTTTTGATTTGGTTATCGGCTTTGCTCTTGGCGTTGGAAATGGTATGGGCGTTGTTATCGCGCGTTACTATGGTGCTCAAGACTACAGGAAACTTCGTCAGTCTGTGGCGGCCACTGTTGTCATCGGTCTAGGCTTAAGTGCCTTGGTTATGATTCTAGGACATTTTGGTCTCTATCCTTTGCTTAGATTTTTAGGAACGCCTTCTTCTATTATCGGGCAATCTTACCAGTATATTTCTATGATTGTTTCCTGTGTTGGAATAACTTTGGGTTATAATCTGTGTGCAGGACTCCTCAGAGCGGTTGGGGATAGTCTTACCGCCCTCTATTTTCTGATTTTTTCAGCACTAGTCAATATCGTTTTAGACCTTTTCTTTATTACACAACTTCATCTTGGTGTTCAATCAGCAGGCTTAGCGACAATTATCTCACAGGGACTTTCAGCTATCCTCTGTCTGTACTATATTAAGAAAAAAGTGACCTTCCTTCTACCAAGCAAGCCAGACTTTGTTCTTGATTCAAGTCTTTATTTGGACCTTTTTGGACAAGGAATGGCCATGGGACTTATGAATTCCATTGTTTCTATTGGTACAGTGACTTTGCAGTATGCCATTAACGGTTTTGGCCCTCTTATCATCAGTGCTCAGGTTGCAGCAAGGCGTATCATGTCTTTCGCTGTTCTCCCTTTGACCTCACTTGCTGCTGGGGTGACCACCTTCACCTCACAAAACTTCGGGGCCAAACAGTTTAAACGCATAGTGGCTGGTTTAAAACAATCTTGTCTTGTTTCTATCACTTGGTCTGTCATTGCTTGTGTCCTTCTCTATATAGCAAGTCCCTTTTTGGCTGGTTTTATCTCTGGTTCTGATAATGCTGTGATTATTGACAACGCCAGTCGCTACCTCCGTATCAGTTCTCTCTTTTATCCTATTTTGGGGATGCTCTTTATTTTCAGAAATAGTCTCCAAGGCCTAGGTAAAAAACTCACACCTTTAACCTCTAGTTTCATTGAGCTTTTTGGAAAAATTCTCTTTGTTCTTTTGGTTATTCCTTCTATGGGCTACCTTGGCGTTATCCTATGCGAGCCCTTGATTTGGATTCCCATGACCATTCAACTTTATTTTGCCTTGAAGAAACATATTCGACGCTTGTTTATCAGTTAGACTACTTTTGAACATAGAAAAAACGACCATCACGGTCGTTTTTAGTTTAATTTAATCCCCATTCATCAGAGATCTGTTTCATTATGGCCTTTTGGGAGACAATCCCAAAGCCCAGCATGTAGGTTGAGTAATCAGCATAAATTACCTTGTTATTTTGAACTGCCTTTAAGCTACTCCAGACAGGGTTATTTTTAAGTTTGTTTTCTAGGAGCTCTTGAGAATCTGCTTGAACAATCAGGAGGTCCGGATTAATGTCTTTTAGTTTATCTGGATCGATAACTTGGAACATATCATCTGGATTGAAGGTTTCAGCACGATTGAAATGATAAGTATCATACAAATAACCAAAATGCCCATAAGCGTAATAACGGATGTCATTGTCTGTCACGCGCAGGTACATGAGTTTTTGATTGCCAAACTTAGCTTTGACATTCTCTGCGAAAACAGCCTCCCTAGCATCCACTCTATCCAGGTCCTTCTTCATCTCATCACGTTTGTCGAAGATTTCTGCTACCTTTAATGAGGTTTCGTGATAGTCCCAGTTTTCATCAGTGTTGATCTGGTAGCCAACAGTTGGTGCAATTTCAGACAGCTCCTCGTAGAGGTCTTCCTGCTCGCCTGTCATAAGGATTAAATCTGGTTTTAACTCAGCAATCTTATCCAAATCTGGATTTCCCTGCCAACCAACTGAAACCACTTTTGCATCCTTGTATTGTTTCTTAAAGAGGGTTGAAAATTCTTGACTATTAGCTTGACCAGTTGTTGCACCTACAGGAGTGATATCTAAAGGATTCAAGATTTCACCATAGAGGTTGTCGAGGATAACAATACGTTTAGGAACTTTTTTCAACTTTGTCGTACCTAAATCATGAACAATCGTCTTCTCCTTAAAAGTTTGACTTGTATTATTTGACTCTGCATTATGTCCAGACGTCATGTCTGGCAAGTAATATAGTAAAAGACCAGATATGATGGCCAGAATAGCTAATAAATAAAGAAGATTTATTTTTTTCATGGCAACCCCTCGATAAGATCGGATTAAATCGTTACTTTAAAGTTATCTTAAAACTTCTTTAATGTCAATCTATGACTAAGATTTTTTGGAAGGAATTGAATATTTTTGATTCCTAAGAGGTATTATAGGAAATCAACTATAACCTTTGAGTAAAAAAACATCTATTTCTTTTTAAGAAGATATCTTCTAGGCTCTTGAAAAGTCAGATTATATCATCATCTATGAATATTTAACTTTTAAGTAAGAGATCTCTTTTTTGAACAAACAATTCTCAAACTACGTGATTGAAACTGTTCAAGAAGGACGTGTTTATCGTATTCAAACGGATACCTATGAAGTGATTGCTACGACTCACTTGGTTACTAAAGCAACTAGTCAGCCTGAACCGGTGCAACCAGCAACTCCAACTGTTCCAGGAAATGTATACTACGTTGAGGGTACAGTTTACGAGGCACCAACGCCATTGCAACCAACACATAAAGAACTCCCAGAAACAGGTTCTAGTCAATCTGCTGCTCTAGTTTCACTTGGTCTTATCAGTGCGGCACTCTGCCTAGGCATGGCAGTCAAACCAAAACGTAACTAACTCTTCGTTTACGTTAAAAACTTAATTATTGCGCCCCATGATTTACACTCCAAAAGCTCAATTTTGGGGTGTTTTTGGCTGTATATTTGAGACGTATATTATAAAAATATTACTATTCATGCTTATCCATATGGCCAGTTCTATCTATCTTCACTATGATATAATAGTTAGTAACATTGGAGGGAAATTATGTTAAATCAGCTTTCATTTAAGGGACAATGGCGACAGTACCAACAGCGTGTTCTCGATAAAGCCGAAAGTTTTATGGATGATGGAAAGATTCACTTGGTGGCTGCTCCTGGTTCTGGTAAAACAACCTTAGGAATTGAATTTATACAGCGTTTTGGTAATCCAACTTTAATTTTAGTTCCGACAGTTACCATCCGTCAACAATGGGTAAATCGGATTAAACAAGCTTTTTTAAGTGATGACAATCTAGTAGAACAACTCATTTCACAGGATTTAAAAAGGCCTAAAATGATTACGGTTGCGACCTATCAGGCACTGCACAGTGCTATGAACCAAGTCGTGGGCGATAGTCTTATTGAGGATACAGATGATGAGTCACAACAAGAGCATTTCGATTTTCAAGGTTTCGATATTCGAAAAACTTTTGGGGACCAAGATTTAGGGACTCTTTGTCTGGATGAATGCCATCATTTAAGAAATGAATGGTGGAAGAGTTTAGAGAGTTTTCATAAAGCTTTTCCAAATATAAAGATGATCTCTTTGACAGCAACACCCCCATACGAGGGAGAACCTGCACTTTGGGAACGTTATATAAGCATGTGTGGTGAGATTGATGAAGAAATTACAGTGCCTGAACTGGTTAAGGAAGGGACGCTCTGTCCTCACCAGGACTATGTCTACTTCGCCTTTCCAACTAAGGAAGAACGTGCACAATTGGACCAGTTTGATAAGCAGAAACTTAACTTTCTAACTAAATTGTCTAGAGATATAAACTTTTCGAACACTATTCAGTCTAGTCCAGCACTAAGTAGCCAAATTGGCTATGATGACCTATTGGCTAATCCTAAATACCTTGCCGCTACCCTGATTTTCTTACGGTCTAAAGAATTGCCTTTTCCTCAACGTTTTCAAGAACTTCTCTCTGCAAAAACCTTGCCAACTTTTACGCTTGAGTGGTTTGAAACCTTGCTTAATGGCGTGATTTTCCAGGTCCCAAATTGGTATGGATTTACCGAGGAAGCCTTTAATCAGCTAAAGAGTGATTTGAAAGCAAATGGTCTTATCGAGAGAAATCAAGTTAAACTTATCCGGAATAAGAAGCAAGATGTCCTGCTTAATCAATCATTGGGAAAACTCAATGCTGTTAGAGATATTTTTAAGGCAGAATACCATTCTCTAGGAAATAATCTCCGTCAACTTGTTTTGACAGACTTTATACGTAAGGATTTTCAAATTCATCTAGGCGATAACAGTGCACAATTTACCCAACTAGGTGTGTTATCTTACTTTGAATCTATTCGTAGAGAAATGATTGAACAGTCTTGGACAGTACCTGTGGCTGTATTGACAGGAAGTTTAGTGATTATTCCAACTTCAGCTAAAGAACATCTAGAGCGACTCATTCCTAATTCTCGTTTATCCTATGATGTTATTGGACAATTGAGCCAAGAAGACTATCTTAAGGTGAGAGTTTCTGGTTCTCACCATAATCTAGTGACTGCCCTTACTCAGCTTTTCCAAGAAGGGCATATTCAGGTGATTATTGGGACCAAGTCTTTATTGGGCGAAGGTTGGGATGCCCCTTGTGTTAACTCCCTTATTTTAGCTAGTTTTGTTGGAAGCTTTATGCTAAGTAATCAGATGCGAGGCCGTGCCATCCGTGTCTGGCCAGACAATCCTAATAAAACCAGTAATATCTGGCATTTGGTTTCTATTAATTTATCACCTAGGAGATGGTTTGATTTTCAAGATGAGAAAGAAAAATACGATGAGACATTAGAGCTGCAGTTGTATGCACTTAGTCCTGACTTAGATTTGTTAGATCGGCGTATGACACAGTTTCTGGGCCTCCATTATCAAGAGCCTACTATCGAATCTGGTATTGATCGCCTTGACCTCAATCAAATAACTTTTAGCCGAAAGGGTCTAGAAAAGCTTAATCAAAATGCCATTACACTATCTCAAAAACGTCAGGAGCTTAAAGACCGTTGGCAACAAGCCCTCCCGCTATACGAAGAAATGGAAGTGGTCAACCAAGTTGAGGTCGACAAACAATTTCTACCGTTGGTATACCTTAATGATTGGATGAAGGCCTTTCTTATTTCCCAAGCCCTTGCTGCCACTTATTTTATCATTGATGTGACAAGATACTTTATTGTTGGAAAGCCGTTTGTTCATAGTCTACCAATACTTCTACTTGCTCTTCTTCTACTAGCTGTCTTCTGGGGAAGATATTTTATCTATAAGAGCCCCTATAATCGTTTGGAAATTTTTGGTAAAGCTATCCACCAAGCCCTGCTGGATTCAGGTCAGATTGAGACTAAAGAGTCTGCTCCTAGAGTGGTAAAAGATAGTAAACAGGCGATTTATAACGCTATCTATCTCAAGGGTGCTAGCATGAGGGAAAAAGAAATTTTTTCTCAGGCGATAACTGAATTTTTTGCTCCTATCGAAAATCAACGCTATATTTTAAAGGCTTGTCACAAAGTGAAGGACCAAACCGAATTTTTTGCCGTTCCAAGTATGTTTGAAAAGCGAAAGGCAGATGCAGAGTCTTTCCTCCGACAAATACAAAAAAGCCTAGGAAAATATGATCTTATTTATACGCGAAGTGTTCAAGGACGTCCAATTCTCCTAGAAGCCCGCATCAAGGCACTTGGAAATAAGCAAGAACGAACAGTTACACATAAAAAAGTCATGTCAACTTTAGAATGATAAATAGCCTTACCACTTTAACCGTTTTTATCATGATATAATAAACCAAAGAGAATATATTGGAGAATTCTATGACACTCACACATATTTTTTTCGACCTAGATGGTACCCTCGTTGATAGTTCTGAGGGTATTCACAATGGTTTTGTTCAAACTTTTGAAAGACTAGGCCTTCCTGTTCCTAGTGATCAGAAAATTCGTACCTTTATGGGACCACCTCTCGAGGTTACCTTTAAACAAGAGGTTAGTAAAGAAGGTGCTGCCAAAGCTGTCAAGATTTATCGTGACTATTATGAGACCAAAGGACAATTGGAAGCTCACCTCTATGATGGCATTAAGGAAGTTCTTGAACAACTTAGTAAAGACCCTAACAAGAAAATCTTTATCACAACTTCAAAAAATGAACCCATTGCCCTAGAAATGTGCCAACACCTTGGGATTACTGAATATTTTGAAGGTATTTATGGATCTACCCCTGCTGCTTTTCATAAGGCTGATGTCTTGCAGCGTGCCATTACTGAAAATCAATCCCCTAAAGACCAGTCCGTCATTGTTGGTGATACCAAGTTTGATTTGATTGGTGGAAAAACAGTTGGCATCAAAACAATAGCGGTGACCTGGGGATTTGGGACAAACGAGACCCTCTTGGCAGAAAATCCTGATTTCGTAGCTGATACTCCCCAAGAACTTTGGGATATTTTGAGATAAAGCTTGGAAAACGAAAAGAGCAAGATTCTTTAATCATGCTCTTTTTGTCGCTTGTCATCAAGAAAATCTTGCCAAAGCCTTTTAAAATCATCTTTAATAAATTAAAAACCGGTAGTGGTCTCAAATAACATTCATTTTACTATTCTCATCTTTAATTTTCATCTTCTATTACTAGATTCTCATCCCCATAAAAGACGACTTTCCCATCTTTTACTTTAAAAGAATAACTGATTGAATCTTGATTCTCATCCTTGGTATTGGAATAAAAGAAATTATATTTACCATTCGGAAGATCACTAGCATCTAACTTTTTAGCCGCATCTTTCATATCTTGTTCTTTGATTGATTCATTATCATCAATAAAAATAGTCATATAAACCAACTCTTGATCAATCAAGGTTTGGTATGGAATTTGATAGTAACCTGCAAAGTCCTTCTTACCTTCCTTAAGATTTTCGGAGGCAATAGTATCCAATATTTTTCCCTTTTCATCATGACTGAAATAAGATAGAAAACTAAAAAACCTAATAGGAAGACCGAGATTTTGTTTCTTCAATTGTTTATCAATTTTATTCTCAACTTTTTTGACAGATTTCTGTTCCACAAATACTTCCTTATAGTGTAAAAATTGAATACTGTCATGAGAATCAGATGACCTATTTTCAGGAATAGCCCTATTATTCTCTTCCAATTTTATTGTTTGCCCATCGTAGGTGTTCTCAGAATAGGTATAAGATACGTAGTAAGTTGGACTTTCTAGTGGAGTCCAATGTAAGTCAGTGATGGTAACTTTGCCATGAAGACCCACTTTGTTACAATCTTCGATGATGATCCGCTTAATTTTTATGTAATCACTAGGCATCATCACCTTGCAACCCGTCAAAACCAAAACTGATAGCAGCAAGGGAATCAAGAATAGAATGCGATAGATTTTCTTTTTCATAGCACTACCTCCAATAGTGTATAACTAGGGATAGAAATATAATTAAGACTTATCATTCCTCAACCTAGTTATTTTTTCGACCTTTCATCTTTAACCATCATCTTCTAATACTAGATTCTCGTCTTCATAAAAAACGACTTTCCCATCTTTAACTTTAAAATTGTAATCGACTGAATTATTTGGTCCATCTTCAAAATTAGATTGATAGAAACTATATTCACCATTTGGAAGGTTACTAGCATCTAACTTTTTAGCAGCATCTTTCAAATCTTGTGATTTAACTGATGCATCATCATCGATATAAATGACCATCTCAATCAAATCTTGATTAATTAAGGTTTGGTATGGAATTTGATAGTAGCCTGCAAAGTCCTTCTTACCTTCTTTGAGATTGTCTGAGGCTAAGGTATCCAGATTTTTCTCCTTTTCATCATGACCGAAGTTAGATAGAAAACTAAATGAACTAATAGGAAGACCGAGTTTTTGTTTCTTCAATTGTTTTTCAATTTTCTTCTCAACCTTTTGGATAGATTTCTGCTTCAAAAACGATTCTTTATATTCTGGAACATTGCCATAAGAGTCACTTGACCCTTCTTCATGAATAGCCGTATTTTGCTCTAATACTACTTTCTGGTCATCGTAAGTTTTCTCAGAATAGGTATAAGTCACGTGGTAAGTTGGTATTTCTAAGGCTGTCCAATACAATTTAGTAATAGTAACCTTACCATACAGACCTACTTTATTACAGTTCTCGACAATAACCCCTCTGACCTTGTTATAATCACTAGACTTCATCTTTCTGAACCCCATCAAAAACAAGGCTGTAAATATTATGAGAAACAAAAGTAAACAATGATTGATTTTCTTTTTCATAGCACTACCTCCTATAAACTAGAGTAAACAAAAGAAAGACAAGCGACTGTTAAAATCCATTTTCTGAATATATGTATAACATTACTCAATTAATGTAAACGATTACATTATCTTATCTTTATTTTAACATTCTTTACATGAAATGTCAGATGAAATCGGATTCGTTCTTTTACTTCTCTTCTTTGCCAACCCAATCATTGTATTAAAAAATCTAGTAGACAGCCTCTACTAGAATTTTTGTATTCTTATCAACTCATTTCCCCCACAAGAAAGCAATTAGAGGCTTATCAACCAAGGCTGTTTCATGGAGTTTACTGTGTTGGCCGTTAGAACCTGTGATTCCCTTTACTTGGTAGGATTTGACATGACCTTTAAGCAGATAGGCTAGGGATTGACTGGATAGATTGGTCACGCGCTCATCACTCTCTTTACCTGTATTGCCATAGATGTTGAGGACTTCAACTTGTCCTTGAGGATAGTTGTCTCCAAGAGACAAGAGCTCTTCATATAACTCGGTCATGCTAGTTGGTTTTCCTTCGCTATCTAGAGAGTTTTCTTCCGGTTCATCCATGCCAATAATCCCGTTAAAGTGACCAGCGATATCCACTTGTTTGACCAGCTTAGGTAGAGTCTTATCACTGCCGTGTTGGAGCATATAGTAGACGATGGCCATATTGCCGTATGAGTGACCAACCATATTCATCTCAGTAATTCCGTAGTTATCTTGGAGAGCTTTGACGACAGCGTGGGCATAGTCTCCCTGGTCCTGAGTGCTAGCACCTCGATTCTTGTCAAAATTGACTAGAACAATTGGATTAACAGCATCCTTAGGAATGTTCCCGTTAAGAGAGACGGTTCCATCTTCAGCCACATTGGCTTCGATAATGGTTTTAGTCACACCAGCTTTTTTAGCCGCATTAGCCATATGTCTTTCCGCACGACTGCTTGAGCCCCAACCATGGAAAAAAATGGTCGGACGGCTTGATTGAATAAATGCTTTTCTTGCTTCTGCTTTTACGGCCTGCGCTTGGTTTTGGGAAATAAAATACCAACCACCTACACAAACAAGACCAAACATTGCTAAAAGACTGAAAATAAGATCTTTTTTCTTCATAAATACCTTTCCGATTTGCTTTATAAAAGAGCAAGATGCTCCTAAACTCTTTTACTAGCAATACTAATTTTGAGCTAGTTCATCTTACATATTTTCTTTTGTAACATATAAAAAGGCTTGGAAACACAACTCTCTTGCATTACCAAGACTTTTGTATAACTTAACTAATCTAAAACAATCATAGATTTAATAGACTTGCGTTCATCCATATCTTTATAGGCCTGATTAATATCTTCCATTTTATAACTTGTCGTAAAGACTCGGCCTGGATTGATGTCGCCATCAAGAACAGCTTTTAACAAAACTTGTTTATCATAGGTTGTGACAGAGGCTGGTCCGCCACCAATCGTTGTATTTTGTCCAAAGGTTGATCCAATGGCACGATTTTCATAGTGTGGAACACCAACAAATCCCATACGGCCACCATTGTGAAGGACTCCAAGAGCTTGATCTACCGCTACTTCTGTACCGACACATTCGAGAGCTGCATCTGCTCCTCCCCCGAGGATTTCACGGACTTTGGCAATGCCTTTTTCACCACGTTCAGCAACAACTGCAGTCGCACCTGACTCCAAAGCCATTTTTTGACGATCTTCGTGACGACTCATAAGGACAATTTGTGAAGCACCACGCATCTTAGCTGCGATGACAGCACATTGACCAACAGCCCCATCTCCGATAACGACCACCTTGTCACCTTTTTGCACATTAGCCACACGCGCCGCATGGTAACCCGTCGGCATGACATCAGCCAGTGTCAAAAGTGACTTGAGCATGCCTTCACTATAATCTGAAGGTTGCCCAGGAATTTTGACAAGGGCCCAGTTGGCAAAGTGGAAACGGATATACTCAGCCTGCACGCCCCCAGACCAGTTATTACCTGGGTGGTTGTCACAAGAGCCATCAAAACCAGCACAACAGGCATCACACTGTCCACAACCATGTGTGAAAGGGGCAATGACAAAGTCACCTGGTTTTACTGTAGTAACTTCCTCGCCAACTTCTTCGACAATTCCGATAGCCTCATGACCGCTATTTCTATGTCCTTCTTCCATTTCCGGATTACGGTAACTCCAAAGGTCCGATCCACAAACGCAAGTACGTACTATCTTGATAATGGCATCATCTGCTGCCACGATTTGCGGGCGATCAATTTCTACTAGACCAACCTGCCCAGCTTTGGTATAAACTGCTGATTTCATTTAATAACCTCTATTCCTTCGTTTCTGATAGTATACACTTTCTAACAAGAAATCGCTCACATCAAACACTCCCTATTACGGTCATATTTAGTTACTTAATCATATTTTTTCCCATACTTCTTTTCAAGCATTTTCTTAACTAGATAGGGCATCTTGACATTCTCTCGACCTTTTTTAGCAATCAATTTTTTGACGAAATCAGGCATCTGAATATCTTTTTCTGCTTCCAAAATCTGACCTGTACTTGAAGGAGCTTCCAACTCATCAAAAGTCTCTAGCTGAGGTTGATAGTCACTATAGTCACCATCTATATGAGACTGAATGGCTGACAGAAGAGCTTTAATCAGTCGTGAATCGTTATTTGGCATAGGAGGTCGGTGATAAGCCACTCCGAGCTCTTGGCATAGCTCCTTACACTCCACATCATTATCAAAAAGAACCTCAATATGCTCACTAATAAAAGCAATCGGAATAAAAATATAGTGGTTCGGGTGTTCACTCTCAACTCGCAGATATTCTAAGACATCTGGTTTAATCCAAGGAATACCTATATCACTCTCACTCTGCCATGTATTGGTATACTGGTCTTCTTCAAGGCCTAAAATTTCCACAATCAAGCTAGTATTGTCATAAATCTGATCGATATAAGGATCACCAAAATCAAGTGCCAAAACTGGGACACTATGAGCTGAAAAAATCACCTTATAGCTGTCATCTCTAATTTGATCTAAAATATTTTGAATCTCATCAGCCCAATAGTGAAGAAGTGAAGGTTCTTGGTACCAATCCTTGATAATTTGGAACCTAATCTGCTCACTTTCTAAAAATTTCTCATATCCCATGACAGAATAGTAAGAATAATGAGGCTCTAAAATCAAGCACAAACATTCTTCAATTCCGTCATTCTCCATCTCTTTGATTACATCAGTGATAAAAGGGCGGGAAAATTTATTAGCAAAGTAGACCGACGCTCGTTCTCCAAGAGCAGAAGCAACCAAATCCACTTCTTCTCTAGTTATCCTTTGAAGTGGAGTTCCGCCAATTCGGACGTAATTGTCATATAAAGTCTGAATTTCATGTGGTTCAGGACGAACACCACGCCGAATATTCGTGAAAAATTCTGCTACTCCTTCATAGGTAATCTCTTCTGGTGACCCAAAGGTCATCATCAACACAGCTCTCTTACTCATAAATACTCCTTGTTCTACATTTGTTCTATTTTATCATGAAAAGGCTTACTTTAGGGAACTTAGTATCAAAATAACTCTTAAAGGTAGACTTTAAGAGTTTAAAAACAAACCTTAATGATGGTGTTGCTGCTCACTTTCTGCTTCCAGCTCTTCGATATTTCGCTTGTGAGCTCGGTGGGTTGCCAAGTCTTCATCAACTTCGATGGTGACATTTTGAAAGCCACTCTCTTTGAGCAAGTCTCGGATAGACTCTTTACAGACCTCCATATGTTTGACATTCTCCAGACAAACATGAACAATAGCATTTTTCTCCAAGCCATCCATGGTCCAAAGATTAAGCTGATTGATACTAGCGACATTATCCAACTGCTCTAAATCATTCTTAACTTGCTTGATATCTACCCCTTCTGGCACAGCATCCAGGAAAATCTTGAGCGTGCTCCAAAAACGTGGAATGGCTTTGGACAGAATAAAGAAGGAAATGGCAAGAGACAAGAGGGGATCTAGGATATACCAGTCAGTAAATCGGAGGACAATGGCCATCAAGATGACAGCCAACCAACCTAAGATATCTTCCAAAAAATGCAGGCTGAGAATGGATTCATTCTTGGTTTGTCCCTTGCGAATGACCAGACTCGCCAGCACATTGACACTGATAGCAATCATTCCCAACCAAAGAAGCCCTTGGTCATTGACGGGCTGAGGGTGGAAAAGCTTGCTTACATTTTCTAAAATCACCATACCAGACCCGGTCATCAGAATGACTGCCGTTACTAAAGCCCCTAATAAGCTAAAACGCTTGTAGCCTAGGGTATAGCGACTATCTTCTTGACGATTGGAGATCGTTTCTAGAAAGGCCGAGAGGCCAATGGCTAGAGCATCCCCCAAGTCATGGACAGAATCAGCGAGAACAGCACTGGAACCAAAGATTCCCCCTGCAATAAACTCAACAATGGCAAAACTTAGATTCAAGAAAAAAGCCAGCCAAACAGCACGTTTTGAACTCATTTTTTTACCTTCCTTTGGTATACTAGTAATAGTATTATCTTCTCACTAGTATTATCTCTAACTCTAAAAGGAAAGGATAGGGGCAAACTGTTTAGGATGTACGTTACTGAACAATTTGTTCAAAGTGTCCATATGACAACACAGGATCGTCGTATTACCAAAACTAGAAAAGCTATCTATCATGCTTTTTTACACTTACTCAGCCAAAAAGACTACGACATTATTACCGTTCAGGAAATTATTGACCGTGCTGATGTGGGGCGTTCAACTTTTTACAGCCATTACGAGAGCAAGGAACTCTTGCTGAATGAGCTCTGCCAAAAACTCTTTCACCACCTCTTTGAGCGAGATGATCAGCTCTCTCCCCAAGACTACCTGACCCATATCTTTCAGCATTTCAAGAAAAATCAAGACCATGTGACCAGTCTCTTGCTTTCAAAAAACGATTATTTTATCCGGCAACTGCGAAAAGAACTAGAACACGATGTCTACCCAATGGTAGCCGACGAACTGATTCAAGCACACCCCAACATTCCTCACTCCTATCTCAAGCACCTGGTCGTAACCAACTTCATTGAAACCCTGAGCTGGTGGCTAAAAAAGGGTAAGTCCTACACCGAGCAAGAAGTCATCAAGTTTTATTTGGAGATACTGCACGCAAACTCTAAATGAACCTCCTGTTATCTAGAAAGGACTAGCTTTCATGTCTACCTTACAATTTTATTTCCTTTTTCCGAGTTTATTCATGCTTCATGAACTGGAAGAAATCATATGGATGCCATCTTTTGTCAAAAAAATATCATTACAAATTCCATATAAACAAATCTTCACTTTTTACACCCCTTTTGCTTTCAATGCCATTGTCATGGAGCAACTTTTACTTCTAATGATAACACTTTATCTTAGTTACCAATTTAACAACTATACTATTTACACAACCATCGTAATCGCTTATATCTATCATGTGTTCGGACATCTTATTCAGACAATTGTTATTCGAAAATATGTGCCGGGATTGCTAACTGGTATTTTTACGAGTTTATTTTCTCTATTCTATCTCAAAAATAACGTACCAATCAATCTTTATTGGTACTCTTTTATCACTTTAATCCTTATCATTGTTAATCTTGTGCTTTCATTCATGGTTCTTCATAAGAAGACTCTCAAACTAAGGTAAGTTAAAGTCTTAAGTTCTTAACACTGTCACATTACATTTACTTTAATTATCCTAGAAAGAAAACAAATATGCCACTTTATTACATTTTCAACATTTTTACAGCCTTCTTTGCCCTTGCTTTTGCCCTTCTTCACTTATTGGCTTCTCTTACTGAAGTTAAAAAAGGGAATCACACTCTAGGAAATACATTTCTCCTCATCGGAAGTGGCCTTGCGACATTCTCTCTCATCCTCTACTTCCTTTTGCCAATTGTTGCTTTATTCATTTGGCTGATCGGTTGTGGGTTGATTTGCTACGGAGCCTATTGGAATGGCAAGCACAAAGAAAACTTCCATCCAGCCCATCATGTCATTCGGATTGGAATCGCTCTGATTCTTACCATTTTGTTAGCCCTCATCTAAGAAAAACTCAAGTTTTCATTGATAAAACTTGAGTTTTTTGGTAGTTACGAAATCAATAAGGAATTAAAAATCTTGCTTTTCTTTAAACATTTTGACCTTTTCTTGGCAGTAATCTATTAATTTCCGTGCTTTTTCAAATGTGTAGCCTTTTTCAGATACCGACTTGACTTTCTTTTCATCAAAATAGTAGCCTGTCAAGCCCCTGACTTCCTCTGATAAGGTGAGATAATAGCCTGTTTCGATTCCCTGATCTAGATCTTTTGAAAGAGACTTCATCAAGCGTCCGAAGAGGGACTTCTTAGTTTTTTCATCACTAGAGTTATTCCCCAAGTTGGTTGAAATCAAGCCCGGATGGTAAGAATTGATGGTGATATTTAAACCTTTTAAAAAGAAATCTCTTGCTAGATAGCGTGTCATCCAAATGGTATAGAGTTTGGAATTATTATAGGCCAATCCTGGATGATAGTTGTTCTCAAATCCAAAGTCCAAATCCTTGACCTTGGCAAAATGATGCATATAGGAAGAGGTATTAATGACACGGCCATCAGTCGCTTTTTCTAACAAGGGGCTTAGCTCAGTTGTTAACAGATAGGGAACGAGAACGGATAACATAAAAGTCAACTCGACATTTTCAGCACTTACTTTTCGTTCTTTTCCTGCATACAGGCCTGCATTGTTAAATAAGACATCGATCCTTTGAAAGTCTCGCTTGATTTCCTCCGCAAATCGATAAACATCATCTAATTTTGAAAAATCTGCCAAGTAGCTTGAAACTCTGCCTCTCAGGGAAACGGCCCGAACCTCTTGAAGCGCCAATTCAAGTTTTTGAGGATTGCGACCATGAAGGATAACCTGATGGCCTTCACTGGCCAGTTGCTTTGCCAAGTGCTTTCCAATGCCATCCGTAGCACCTGTTATTAGAATGGTTTTGACCATATTAGTCCTCCAAGAAAGCAATGAGTTCTTTTGAAAACGCCTCTGCATATTGGAAGATCGAACCGTGACCAGCATTTGGATAGATGATCAGCTTACTATCTTTTATTTTCTCATGCATATCATAAGAATTTTCCGTTGGAACCTGCATATCCTTGTCCCCATTGACAATTAAGGTTGGTTGGATGATAAATCTTAGGTCGTCTTGAGAATCTTTCCCCCAACGTTTAATAGCTTTGAGTTGAGTCAAGAAACCAGGCACACTCATGTCTTTGTCTGCAAATTCCTTGGTTCGCATTCCCATTCGTCCAAGAACTTTCAAGGCTTCGATTTTCCCTTGTTCATCATGGTTATAGAAGATATAGCGTTTAGGATCGATGCGCTCGAATCCAGCTTTAAACATATAGTTAAATGTTTTCCCTGTGACCTTATCGACCTCTTTTCCACCTCGAGGTCCTGTTCCTGCCAAGATAAGACGGTTGACCAAATTAGGTTTGATTCGGATCATTTCTTGGGCAATCATACCTCCCATAGAAAGGCCTAGGAGATTGATTTTTTCGTAACCAAGGGCTTGAATAAAGGCAATTGTCTGCTCAGCCATTCCAGGAATCGTTGGAGCCACTTTTCCTTGACTAGCACCGACACCAGGAAGGTCGACCACAATCACATGGTGCTTTTCAGCAATCAAGTCCAAGAGTTTTGGATCCCAGTTGTCGAGGGTTGCTGCCAAATGGACCAGCATCAGAAGAGGTAGTTTTGATTTACCTTTGCTGAGTTCGCGATAGGCGATTTTGTTCCCGTCGACAGTGATATATTGATTTTTAATTGTAAGATATGACATTGTCTTTTCCTTTTATTTCTTAAAGCTGAGGACTGTTTTTCCACGTGAGCGACCATTAGCGACCTTGTCTAAGGCGCTATTCACTTCTTCAAATGGATAGACTGTATCGATAGATGGTTTGATTTCTAATTTGCTAAAGAGGTCAGCTACCTCTTGTAATTGAGCGCCACCATTGCTTTCTACAAATATAAAATGGTAGTGAACGCCATATTTGTCAGCCATCTTATCAAATTTGCGACCGGCTAGTCCAAGTAGGATCTGTTTCCATTTTGGCAGGTTCATGCGTTTGGCAAAGTCACCATTTGGCATAGCACGGAGGGAAACAAGCTGACCACCTTTTTTCATGATAGACATTTGTTTTTCAGTCTCAGAGCCCCCAAGAGTATCAAGGACATAATCAACCTGGCTAACAGTTTTTGTATAATCCTCTGTTTTGTAATCGATAAAACGATCTGCTCCTAGCTTCAATACACGCTCAGCGTTATCTCCAGCCCCATTGGTAATGACCTTCAAACCTTTAGCCTTAGCAATCGGAATGGCCATGCCACCGACACCGCCTGTACCACCAGAGATAAAGATGGTTTTGCCAGCTTGAGCTCCCATGAGTTCTAAGACTTGCATAATGGTTAAGGCAGTCAAAGGCACAGCAGCCGCTTCCTCGTCAGACAGATAGTCTGGAACCTTGGCTAGAGCCTGACTATCGACAGCTACGTATTCAGCAAAGGCGCCAATATGATCAAGTGGTAAACGTCCAAAAACTCGGTCTCCGACTTTGAGATTTTTGACTTGTCTACCGGTCTTTTCAATGATACCGACCAATTCATTTCCCGCAGTTTGTGGGAGTTTGTAAGGGACAATCATTTTGACCTCACCACGGGAAATCATGTTATCCAGAGGATTAACACCAGCTGCAGTGACTTTTACCAAAACTTCTTTGTCTGTGATACTTGGTTTTGCGATTTCTGTGATGTTTAGTGTGATATTCTTTTTGTTATAAGTAGTATGTTGTGCGGCTTTCATTGTCTTCTCTTTTCTATTTTTTGTTGTATTTGACAAAGATACAAGTTTAGTCTTTTTAAAACTGATTTGCATGCAAATCAGTTTCGTTTTTGTTTGGCTTCTTGATAAAGATTGTTAATGACCTCTTCTAAGGTTTGGTGGGCTAGTTCCTTCTCAAGTTGAGCTTCAGCGCTAGCAAATAGTGGTGAAACGGCTCCTTGGATATGTTTCCCTACTGGACAATCCGGATTGCTATTTTGATGAACTGGAAATAGGCTGATGTGGCTGACTTCTTGTGTGGCAAAATAAATGTTAAGTAAGGTGATGTCCTTTGGCGATTTACTGAGTTGATAGCCTGTTTTTCCTTGATGAGACTGGATTAGTCCAGCATTTTTCAATAAGGCGATTACCTTTCGAATGTAACTCGCATTGGTGCCAACGCTAGTTGCTAGTGCTTGAGAACTTAAGGTATCCTTGCTCTCACTAATCATGGTTAGGATATGTAAGGCCACTGAAAATTTTGTATCCATATAAACTCCTTTAGATAACTTGTATCTGATACAAGAACAAGTATAGCACAAATAAAAAGAAAAGCAAGACTTTTGCTTCACTGTAAAAACACAAAAAAAGGACCCTACTGGATCCTCTTATTAATTGATAAACATAAGTATTAAGCTTTCTTTGCTGCCTTGCTCCATTGGTACCAACCAACTAGACTGTTGATAAGATAAATGAAGTATTTCCCTTGAATTTGAAGGCTTTCTCCCCACCACAAATAGATAGAGAAAACATTGGTAGCGGCCCAAAAAATCCATTGTTCGCGGTAAACAGCTGTCATCAAGAGCTGACCAACACCGTTTGTCGCATCAGTTATAGAATCACGATAAGGACGATTAGCTCCAATTGACTGGTAAATAAGACCAAAAGCTAGCCACCAAAGTACACTAATTGAGAGGTACTTGGTCCATCCCACGGTATCCAACTTACGGGCAACAAATTCTTGTTTTTCTTTTTTGAACTGGGCTTGATAGATCAAAAAGTGTTAAAAATAAGACAGTAACCTCAGAATAGATACTGTCTTATCTCTTTTTTTTACTTAAAGCCTTGATAGACTTGACAAATGATAGAAAAGAACCGTGAGTTCTTGCCAGAAGCTGAAGTTAATCCTTCAACCTGGAAAACCCGCAGAGGTGACTTTTTCTATACATCTCGATTTTTCTGGCAATAATCATTAACCGATAAATATGTCTGTGAATCACCCAGCGACTCCGCTATGTCCATAATCCGCGGTGGTAGTAATCCCACTCGCTGGACAAGTTCGTGATCGCTGAACAATTCCCGTGGACTGCCGGCGAAGCCAAACTTCCCGTGTTCCATAACATACACCGACTCAAACTCGGCGGCGACCCAATCCATGTCATGGGTGATGGTCACAACTTGGTGGCCCGAATCAGCCAACTGATGGAAAATTGCGGTCAACTTGCGCCGGCTTTCCCAATCAAGCGACATCATCGGCTCATCAAATAAATAAATCGCCGGATCCACTGCCAAAACTGTGGCAACGCTCAACAGCTTGCGTTCCGACAATGACAGGTCATATGGACTTTCAGCTGCTTTATCATCCAAGCCAACTCTTTTTAGAGCCGCTAAAGCCCGCCTCGTAATCGTGTCGTGGTCATCCATGACCTGCGCGACACTCCACTCCACCTCTCGTTGAACGGTCGGGTTGAAAAGCTGATCGTCAGGATTCTGAAAAGTAATCCCAACCTTCAGTAACTTTTCGACTGGTTTAAGATCATTAAAATTTTCTCCATCGATCTTAATCACACCGGTTTGTGGTGTCAGCAAGCCCGTCAACAATTTGAAGAGCGTTGATTTACCGGCACCATTTTGGCCGACAATCGCCACCATCGGATCGGCGAAGTGTTTGTCTTCAACATCCAAGCTAAAGGACCGTTCCGGATAAGTGAACGTCAGGTGGTTCAGTTCAATTGTGGACATAACAAGCCTCCTTCAGATCAGCGCCATTCACCGGATACCGGCCATCAGCCAAGTGCCAATCCATTTTTTGAGCAAGTTGCTGGATTGTCGGGGCTGGAATCTGCCAGTCAGCTGCCAAATGATTAAACACCTCACCCGGCCTGCCCTGGGCTACCATTTGACCCTCGTGCAGCACCCACACAACGTCGGCGACTTCGCACAAATCGTCAATTTCACTGGTGACAATGAAGACAGTTGTCTCTTTGACTTGGGCCAGCCATTGGAAAAATTGCCGGCGGCCAAGGGGATCCATCTGACTGGTCGGATCATCCATAATCAAAACAGCCGGATTAGCCACAATCGCCGTGGCAATTGCCAACCGCTGGATCTGACCACCGGAAAGGCTCTCGGGACGCAAATTCAGCTGTTCAATCAGCCCCATCTGCGTGGCAACTTCTTCAACCCGTTTTTGAATCAGTCCTTCAGCCATTCCCTGATTAATCAAGTCAAAGGCGATTTCATCGGCAACCGTGTCTGCCAACCCGCTTAGTTGGCCAGCTGGATTTTGCAGTACAACTCCATTCATGGCATTATAAACGGGCCAATTGTCGGACACTCGCTGGCCAAACATGTGCCAGTCGCCCTCAATCTCAGCAGACACAATTTTGGGAATGACCCCTGCCAGCACACGGCACAAAGTCGATTTGCCGGAGTGGCTATTCCCGATAATCCCAACCACCTGGCCGGTATGAACCTCCGCGTTAATCTGACGCAGTTGTGGTTGCTCAGTACCCGGATAACGGGTGGTCAAATTTTCAATTACAATCCGTTTATCTTCTTCCATATCTTCCACCCAATCAATAAAATTGCCAATCCAGTCAGACCAATGTGCAGCGTCCGCGACAGGCGATACACGCGCTGGGAGGTTCTGACAGTCCGGTTGGGATTATCAAAACCTCTCAGTTGGAGCGAAATCGACCGCGCCATCGATTGATCCAAGGTCTTAATCACCAATGGAATTAGAACTGGCAGGACTGACTTTAATTTCTGAATCAACGTTTTTTGCGGATTGGTTCCGCGAACTTTTTGTGCCTGCTGGATTTTCCGCATATTGCGCATCATTTCCGGCAAAATATAACAAACCGACATCAGAACGTAGACGGTTTTATAAGATAATCCGGACAGTTCCAAATAGGCCGCGTTTTCTGAAATACTCGTGGTCACCATAAAAAAGCCACTGGTCAAAATAATCACCAATACTCGACAACCCAGAGTGGTGGCATAAATCAGGCCTTCTTTGTAGAACGACACCCCAAGCAAAGAAAACAGCACAGTTTGATTCCGACTGTAAAATAACCCCTGGATGATCAGCATGGTGCAAATCAGAAACAGGCTGAATCCCAGCGCCTTAAAGATGGTAGAACTCAATTTGGAAAATAACAATAGCAATGTTGCGACAAGAATTAATCCGGCCTGAAGCAATAAATTCATACTGGCAAAGCTCAACAACGTCATGTCCAAGATGAACAAGAGCTTAGTAATCGGATCGATCACCTGGTACCACTTGAGCTTGACCCGTGGCGCTCCAGAAATCAATGTTTGATCAGTCATCATTTATCACCGCTAAAGAAGTGCACCATCCGCTTCGGCAGCTGACGATAGATGAAGAATGCCAGGTAGGCCACGCAGACTTTATCCAAAATATCCAAGACAAACTCATCGGTAAATGAGGCCAGCCACACTGGTGCATGATTGGCGACCATTACCGCAAACAATGAGTCACCCCAAGCGATACCGGTCTGACCACCCCAAAAGATGACGTTGAGTGGCGTTGAAATGACAGCTGAAACGATGGCAATAATAATAGCAGAAACAAATACTCGTCGCACTGACGAGAACCACCCATTGGCGTGCAAAACTCCGACAGCAATCCCAATTCCGATGCTGGTAATCGCATACACGGTTGAAATTGGCGATAAGGTCAGCCCATAGATCACATTGTTGATGAAACCACTGATGGCACCGGCAACCGGCCCAGCCAACATGCTGGCAAGAAAGGTTCCCAAAGACCCCAGCCAAACGGGCAACTTTAACCCCTCCGCCAAGGCTTTGGCAACATAGTTAATCCCCACGGCAGCGGGAATCAAAGTCATGGTGGAAGCACTTAACTTAAATTTCCACATACTGGTACGACGAATCGGTTCTGTTTTCATAATCTTCTCCTTTTGTTTTTAAAGAGCCGTGTCAGGAATGACTTTCGGACGCAACGCTCTATAGAATAGTTAATAGAACTATTTAGTCTTTTCACAATACCAACCGTAGTCGACATAGATTAATATAGTAAAATTACTATTTCTAAGTTCATACTCTATATCATACGCTTATTTTCAAAATTGTCAAGTCTTTTCTGAAAATTCTTCAAAAAAATTTGGAAAATTTAAAATGCCTAGCTCAGCTAGACATCTTTTGTTTCTATAATGACTTTAATCGTTATTGCTTATACTAGACAACATCTAGTCTGTCACATAAATCTCGCCACGGCTATAGAGGGTAGCTTTTCCTGCAAGGTAAATCCTGTCTCCTTTAAGACGACAAATAAGATGACCACTTCTCTTAGAGGCTTGATAAGCTCTAAATTCTTTCTGTCCTAACTTATTAGCCCAAAAGGGAATGACATGACAATGCCCGGAACCACAAACTGGATCCTCCATGACTGATAATTTTGGTGCAAAACTACGTGTAACGGTATCATAGTTTTTACCTTTAGCTGTGATATTTAGGAGTAAGCCATCTAATGCTTTAACTTTATCGAAATCTGGAGTCGCAGCAATGACATCATTTTCATGAGGGAGGATACACACTAGGTCTCTTCCCAGCCACGCTTCAAGCGGACGAATACCGATTGCTTCTTCCATCTCACTTGTTACTGGAACTTGGTGCATCGAGTAAACTGGGAAATTCAGCTCATAATACTCAGCTTTCTTAGTAACCACAAGTTCGCCACTTTGTGTTGCAAAGGTAAGATTTTCAGCTTCTTTTTCTTTAAATTGAAAGAGAACAAAAGCAGTTGCTAAAGTAGCATGACCACACAAATCGATTTCTCCACCGGGAGTAAACCAACGTAAATCGTAATAGCCGTTCCTTTTAACCGTAAAAGCTGTCTCAGAGAGATTGTTTTCTTTGGCAATATTCTGTAAGGTATTATCCGACAACCATTCGTCCAGAAGACAAACAGCAGCCGGGTTTCCTTTAAAAACAGTATCTGTAAAAGCATCAACGATAAATTGTGAAATCGTATATTGACTAATTGGCATGAAGGGCTCCTTAATTTGTTATCTTTATTATATCTGAAAATAGGATAGAAAACAGACAAATAGTAACTAAAAAAGTTATTTAAAAAGTTACTTTTTGTGCAAATTTTCCATTATTTCTTAATAACACCTTCTTTTACCAAGAAATCATGTGCGACTTGGGCAGCCGGTTTACCTTCTACTCCCACTTGGTAGTTCATCTGGCTCATTTGCTCTGCTGTGATTTTACCAGCTAACTTGTTTAGAATGCCTTCCAATTCTGGATGTTTCTTAAGAAGAGCTTCTTTCATGAGGGGAGCTCCTTGATAAGGTGGGAAGAGTTGTTTGTCATCCTCTAGGGTCACAAGGTCATAGCGAGCAAGCTCGGCATCAGTTGAATAGGCATCTGTTATCTGGATTTCACCAGACTGTATCGCCTGGTAGCGAAGTGCTGGCTCCATGGTGGAGACTTGTAGATTAAGACCATAGACTTTCTGCAAGCCCTTGTTCCCATCCTCTCGATCATTAAACTCTAGCGTAAATCCCGCCTTGAGTTGTCCTTCCACCTTTTTCAAGTCGGAAATGGTCTTGAGTCCATACTCTTGGGCAATTTTCTTAGGCACCGCGACAGCATAGGTATTCTGATAAGCCATGGGTTTGAGCAAGGCTAGGTTGTCTTGTTTCTTGATCCCATCTCGAGCCGCTTGATAGACTGCTTCTGGATCATGGTCGACTTGCGGCGCCGGCTTGAGGAGACTTTCGGTCACGGTCCCTGTAAACTCTGGATAGATAGCAATATCCCCTTTTTTCAGAGCTTCATAGAGGAAGGTGGTCTTGCCAAAATTCGGTTTGACGGTCACTGTCATGTCCGTGTGTTCTTCGATCAAAATCTTATACATATTGGCTAGAATTTCCGGTTCAGGACCTAACTTCCCAGCGATGACCAAGTTTTCTTTTTCCGGTTTGGGAAAAAGACTTGGCGTATAAGATACTCCCAATCCGATAACCATTACCGAAAAAGCCGCAAAGATGGTCCGCAATTTAGCCTTTTCCATCCATTTGAGAAGAAGGTTAAAGGCGATGGCCAAGAAGGCTGAAGACAGGGCACCGATCAAAATCAGACTGGCATTATTGCGGTCAATCCCTAGAAGGATAAAGGAACCGAGTCCCCCAGCTCCAATTAAGGCAGCTAGGGTAGCTGTCCCAATAATCATCACAGCTGCTGTCCGAATCCCAGACATGATGACGGGCATGGCCAAGGGAATCTCAAACTTCTTGAGTCGTTCCCACTTGGTCATCCCAAAGGCCACCCCTGCTTCTTCTAGACTTGGATCAATCCCCTGCAAACCGGTGATGGTATTTTGAAGGATGGGGAAAATGGCATAGATGACGAGAGCTGTCAAGGCCGGAAGTGTTCCAATTCCCATGATGGGAATGAAGAGGCCCAAAAGGGCCATGGAAGGAATAGTCTGGAAGATCCCAGCCACCTGTAAAACCCAGTTGCTGGCTCTCTTGCGTGTACTTAAATGAATAGCCAGAGGGACCGCCAGAAAAATCGCAAGGAGAAGGGTCAGTAATGACAGTTGCAAATGTTGCCCTAGTGCAGTGAGCCAGTCTCCAAAACGTTCTTGAAAGGTTGCAAATAGTTTAGACATGGTGAGCACCTCCAAATAAATCCTCAACAAAGTCGTTGGCTGGTTGGGCTAGAATGGTCTCAGAATCCGCCACCTGCACAATCTCTCCTTCTTGTAGCACCGCAATCTGATCGCCTAATTTCAAGGCCTCGTCCGTATCATGGGTCACGAAAATAGTCGTCATACCAAATTCTTTGTGCAAGTCTTTGGTGAGAGCCTGCAACTGCTTACGAGAAATAGCATCCAAGGCTGAAAAGGGCTCGTCCATCAATAGAATCTTTGGCTCTGCAATGATGGCCCGCACAATGCCAATCCGTTGTTGCTCCCCACCCGATAACTCGCTTGGCTTGCGATTTGCATACTCTGCAGCAGGCAGACCTACCTTGTCCAAGAGTTCTTCAGTTTTAGAGGCTATTTGGCTTTTAGTCCACCCTTTCATCTCTGGAATTAAAGCAATATTCTCAGCGACAGTTAGATTTGGAAAGAGAGCAATGGCCTGCAAAACATAACCAGTAGAAAGACGTAACTCTCGTTCATCATAGTCCTTGATGCGTTTTCCGTCCATATAAATATTGCCATCTGTCGGCTCCAAAAGACGATTGATCATCTTGAGCATGGTGGTTTTCCCAGATCCTGAAGGTCCCACAAGGACCATAAATTCTCCATCTTCAATACGGAGATTGACATCTTTTAAAATGTCTGTATCCGTGTAGCGCAGGACTACATTTTTATATTCAATCATATTCTTCCTCAATTTTCACAATTACTTTCCCGAAGGACTGGCTACTTTCAAGATAGGTGTGCGCTTCTTGTATCTCTTCTAGTCTATAAACCTTCTCAGGCCGGACATCCACTTGATACAATTCCACAAAATCGATCAACTCTTGGAGCTTTTCATTTGAAACACTCCCCGAATAAAAGGTCGTTAAATAAACATTCTTCGCCAATTCAACAATTGGATCAAAATCAGCCAAGGTCCACTGGCCACCTAATTGACCACAAGAGCAGATAATTCCTCCTTCACTTAAGTGATGGATACTATCTTTGATATGACGAGGTCCCACTAGATCTAGAATTTTTGTGAAAGACTCCTCACTTTGCAAAACGCCATCCTTCTCCAAAATCACCTGATCAAATCCAACCGCCTTCAATTGGTCTTCCTTGGCTAAATTTCGGCTAGTTCCTACCAAGTGAATCTCAGGAAATTTTCCTTTAAGTAGTTTAGCAAAAGCAATTCCTACACCACTGGTTGCTCCGCGAACTAACACGCAATCTTTCTCCTCAATCTTGAGATTAAGAAAAGAGCCATAAGCTGTGTAATAGGTTTCAGGAAGGGCAATCAAGCTTTCCAAATCAAGTTCTGTCTTGATTGGATAAATTTGCTCATTTGGGAGAAGTGTATACTCTGCATAACCTCCATCAAAAGCTCGCCCCATCTCCCCCATAATGGAAATGATTTGCTGTCCAATCTTCAAATCCGGTCGTGTCGTTTGTTCCACAAGACCGACACACTCAATTCCTAACACACGAGGAAATTGAACTGACGGCGATAAACCCTGACGGGTAAAAATTTCACTGTGATTGATACCAAATCCTTGAATTTTCACCAATGTCCAACCGGCCTCCAAAATTGGTTTTTGTCGTTCGACAACTTCTAATACCTCTGGTCCACCTGGACTGCTCACAACAACTGCTTTCATAAGGTACTCCTTCTTAAAACTTCCCTCTATTGGTCAAGTCTTCTACCTTAGGCATCACTTCCTTATTATCCCAATGTTCAACAATTTTTCCATTTTCTAAACGGAAGATATCGTACTGAGCATAAGGCACTCCATCCATCAAGACCTGACCATAACTAACTGCATAATTCCCTTGCGTCAAGAGTTGGAAAACAAAGTCATAGGCCACATCGTGCTCGCGTACGTAGTTCTTATAAGCTTGGCTTCCTTGCCCAATCTCATGGTTATGCTGGATCAGTTCCTCTGCCACAAAGTCTTCCCATTGATCAAGTTCCTTGTTTTGGTAAATTTCTGTCAAGAAACGACGGACCAATTTTTTATTTTCTGCTGTCTTACCCAAATCCTTGATTTCAAAATCTCCAAAGATCTGATCTAGTTGGCCATTTTCAGGTATGCGATAGTAGTCAATAACGTCCCAATGCTCAACGATACGACCATTTTCATCTGCACGGAATGTATCCGTCGTTACCCATTGGGATTCTCCACCGTTCAGATATTGGTGAACATGAACAAAAACAAGATTTCCATCTTCAATGGTACGAACAATCTTAATATCACGTTCTGGATGACGTTTAAAAAAATCTGCAAAGAAAGCCGCAAAACCTTCTTTCCCATCTGGAACCCCTGTCGAGTGTTGGATATAGGCATCCCCTACAGAGCTAGCCTGAGCTTCTGCCACACGGCCATCTTGAATGGCATGAAGGTATAGATTTTGTGCGTTTTGTGCTTGAATAGACATGACTTATTCCACGTTTTCTTTTTTCTTTAAATTATTTATAATACGCTCTTGATAGGCCTCAAATTCTTGGATTTCGTTATCCGAAAAGCCTTGGTAGAATATCTCTCCCAGTTCCTGACTGACGCAATCTCCAATTTCTTTTTGCGCCCAACCTAATTCCGTCAAGACTACAAACTTCTTGCGCTTGTCCTGGTCACTCTGTTCAATCTTAACCAAGCCTTGCTCGACCAACTTCTTTATCATGCTAGTCAATGTGTTATTAGCTAGTCCCGTCGCTAGAGCAATATCAGTTGCAGTTACCCTTCCTTGCTCTTTTTGCCATAAGACTGTTAAAATTTTCCCTTGTTCACTTCTGTATTGAGCATCTGGTTCCTTGCTCAAGAGTTTTTGAAAGATACGCCCGTTCAACAAGCGTATCTGTAAAGCTTGGTAGCCTCCTGTCATCTTATCCATTTTTGTCTCCTTTTTATTTCTATATCGAAATATCATATTCATTGTATCACTGTTCGTTACATCTGTCAACTATTTCGATATCGAAATAATTATAAAAACAAAAAAACTTTCCTAATCATCTAGGAAAGTTCTAACTATAATCGATTGATATCTTTAAAATCTTTTATTCAGCCTTGGTAATATCTTCACGCATTTCATCGACATTGAATTTAGCAAAGAGATACTGACGGTCTTGAACTGGGAAACGTTGATCGAGTTGGTCAACTGGACCGACTTCAACTATACCATTGTCAATAATAAAGTCCATGACATGCCCACCAAATGATAAATCATCTGATATAAAATGTAAATGATAGCCAGCCACGCTCACACCGTGGAACATTTCTGGTGTCCAAATCCCAACGATGGTACCTGAAATATTATCAGATTCATACTCTGGTTGATGAGTCGCAACTTCAGCAAATTTCGTATCAGGAGTAGACTTAGGTATCATGCGGACATGCATGTGTTTAAAATGCCCTTTAATCTTGATGGAACGGAAGAGATTAACCCCATCATAGTAAGATTCAATACGATCCTCAAGTTCTTTATCAGTCATTTCAAAACGTTGACGGAAGATAACTTCAGCTTGGTGAGGTACGACTGCTGCATAGGGAACTTTTTCATCTGGAGAAACTTCTACCACTTCGACTTTACCTTCAGAGCCTTTAGCTTGATAGGCTTTACCATCAAGAACAATCAACTCCCCATCAATAGAATCTAATGTTCCAAGACCCAAGTCTCCATGCTCCAACAATTCACCAACTGTTAAAGTACCTCCATAAAGCCCAGCCATCAAGGCTCCCAAAGTATTATATTGAAATAATTTTATGGCTTCAGACATGTCTACACCCTCTTTTTAGTAAAATTCATCTGGCAAAATAGTTTCGCCGAGTTTAATATTATCTTTATAGTCGATTGGAACATCAATAAGGACTGGTCCATCTACAGCTTGAGCCAAGGCTTCTTGGAGCAAGCTAGAAAACTCCTCTTTACTTGTTGCACGATAACCTTTCGCTCCAAAGCTCTCAGCATATTTTACAAAATCTACAGGACCAAAGTCAACCCCAGATGAACGACCGTACTTCATTTCTTCCTGGAATTCCACCATATTATAATGGCCATCGTTCCAGATAATATGAACAATTGGCAACTTCAATCGAACTGCTGTCTCCAATTCTTGTGCTGAGAAGAGGAAACCACCGTCACCAGAAACAGAAATGACTTTTGTCTTAGGACGAACCAAAGCTGCAGAGATGGCCCACGGAAGAGCAACCCCTAAAGTTTGCATCCCATTTGAGAAAAGCAAATGACGTGGTTCATAAGATTTGAAATAACGAGCCATCCAGATATAGTGACTACCAACGTCAACGGTAACTGTCATATCATCATCTGTTTGTTCTTGTAAAACTTCAATTAAATCGAGTGGATGTACGGTACCTTCTTCGGGCTGACGCTCAAATTTAACATCTTCAACGACTGTATTTTTTAACCCTTTTAGATATTCAACTGATCCTTCAGGTAATTTGTAGCCTTGAATAGCTGGCAAGAGCAAGTCTAAGGTTGCTTCTACATTGCCAATCAACTCACGTTCTGGCTGGAAGTAAGTATCCACCTCAGCAGGTTCAACATCAATTACGATAATACGTGCTGAAATTTCAGCATTCCAGTTACGTGCTTCATACTCAATTGGGTCATAACCAATGGCAATAATCAAGTCCGACTTCTTAAGCAACATGTCCCCCGGTTGGTTACGGAAAAGACCTACACGACCAAAGAAAGTATCCTCTTCAAGGTCACGTGACACGATACCAGCACCTTGGAAAGTTTCAACAACTGGTAATTTAACATGTTTCAAAATCTGGCGAATAGAGTAAGTTACAGCTTCTGATGAAGCACCGTTCCCTAAAAGTAAGACTGGCAATACGGCATTTTTAATCGCCTGTGCGAGATAGTTAATATCAGAAACAGATGCTGAACCAAGTTTTGGATCCGTCATAGGCTTGATAGCCTTAACACTGACCGGAGCATCGGTCACGTCTTGAGGAATTGAAATAAAGCTTGCACCCGGTTTCCCTGACTTAGCATGGCGATAGGCATTCGCTACCGTTTCAGAAAGGGTATTAGCATCATGTACTTCAGCAGCATACTTAGTAATCGGTTCAAGCATAGCAACGTTATTCATTGATTGATGGGCACGTTTCAAAAGATCTGCACGCTTAACCTGACCACCAATAGCAAGAACAGGATCTCCTTCATCTGTCGCTGTTACCAAACCAGTAGCCAAATTTGAGACACCTGGACCAGATGTTACCAATACTACACCGGGTTTCCCTGTGATACGTCCAACGCCTTGAGCCATAAAAGCAGCATTTTGCTCATGACGGGCAACAATCAATTCAGGTCCCTTATCTTCCAAAGTATCAAAAACCCTATCGATTTTTGCACCTGGAATCCCAAAGACATAATCAACATCATGGTTGATCAAACTATCAACCACTAAATCCGCACCATACAATTGCTTTTCTTCTGACATGAACACAGTCCTTCTGGCCCTAAAATGATAGAGCCAATTTTCCTTTCAAGTATAAGTCACAAAGTGTCAAAGTCTGCTCGTTTTTTCACAAACTTTTATCACTTCACAATTCTGTTATCATTATAGCACAGTTTTCAGACAATCTTGTGAAAAAAAGATTGTGAAATTTTGAACTTCCATCGCAAGAAGAAACACCCGATTACTATCAGATGTTCATGAATTTTTTACCTTAGCAAACTCTCGATTAAGATAATTTTGCAAGCCTTCAAAAATCTCTATTAACTGGAGATAATTAGACAAGCTTGAGCGACCAGGGATATCTACGACATCAAAAGAAATGCGTTCCAAGTCCTTTTCATAGAGAATGCGGAAGGAAATCACTGCTTGATCAGAAAAATAATTCTCCCCTGCCAAAATGTAGCATTCATAGATGATGCCAACAGGATTCGCAACCTTCAACTCAATACGAACTGCGCCTAACCCCAAGGCCTCCACTTGCTGAAAACGCTCCAGAATAGCCTGTCGCTGACTGGGGATAAAACTCATGATATCCATAGTGGCCCTCCCAAGATTCCTTTTTGTCTATTATAGCCTAAAGCTGAGAAAAATGCTTGTGATGGGTTTCTTGATAAGACTAAAAGCCCATGAATCCTTATTTAGCTTCTTTAAAATCTCTAAAGTCCGATTTTATAGTGTTATCGTAATCATGTTTATCTACCCACTCCTTAATATCAGCAAAAGAATGAATTTCCTTCCTAATACCAGCACCGTCCTCTACAGAAATTACAATTGCTTGCTCTCCATTTGTTCCCAACCAATGTAAAATATCATTGCTCTGCTCTTCAGGGGAAAAATAGATTTGTGATTCTTTGTCGTACTCTCTATCTCTATAGGACTCATATTGAGCCAATTTCTTTTTATAGGCATCATATTTCCTATCATAATCTTTTTGGGCTTTTTGACGTGCTTTTTCGTAAGCTCGATAGTCTTTCTGATAGTCTTGTTCTGCCTTTTGGTTAAGAATCTCACTAAAACTTAAAGGTTTAATAGGAAAAATAGAATCAGGAAAAACATTAAATTCTGGAATTTTCTTTGGCTCGCTTGGTTTATTAGGTAGGCTGCTTTTCACTGGCTCAGTCGGACCGACCGGAAAATCTCCCTCCTTACCTTGACGGGTCAATACTTTAAATTTCTTTAAGGTATTACTGTTTGTTGTTGTCTGATTAACAGCCTCTTCGTAAATAGGCTTAACTTCAGAATTTTCTTTAAATAGATTAATTTGATTCTCTTGTTTTGATGTATCTACATTATCAATCTCTAGGATCACATTTAGATGAGCTGATAAATGGTTGTTTGTTTGAGCTGGTGACTTCCTTAAAAGCTCATCCAAGTTTCCTTCTCTCTTTAAATATCCCCACATGTTGCTATCATTCACCTGATTACGAGCAGAACTCTTATCACCAAAATAAAGCATTTCATCCTTACTGTAAGAATAATCTGGTAGGTCTCTAGTTAAAAATTGATTCGTATCTAAATTGTAAGCAAATTGCTTATCGTTTTGAGAATTCTCCAAGAAAACATAATCGTAACCATCAATCGATTTTAAAGACACAGCCAACTCCTTAATATCTTTAAAATCTTTTATTTTCTTCAAATATGGGGTCAAATTAATAATTTTCTTTTCAAAATTTTTGTTGATATCATAAACTACCAAATGAGCTTGATGGAGACTACTCATGGTGTCGTAATAGCGAACAAAATGATTTCTACCAATCATCTCAGTAGCTACATTATCTTCAGAATTATAGTAAGTGGGTTCTTGATGACTAATTGCAACATATTGTTGACGTCTACCAAAAATCTCATTGGAAGTTACTTTATCAGCTTTTAGAGCCATCTGTAACTCTTCTACAGCTTTTTCATGAAATTTGTGCTTTGTATATATATTCCCTAAAAAGAAAAGCATTAGTATAGTCGCAGTATAAATCCTTCCACGCTTTGAGAAGGGGAATTTTAAAATCATCTTTATCATAACTTTTATTACAAAAATAGCCAGAACATCACATTCTGACTATTACTCTTATTTCTCATCTTCGTCCATTGAAAGTACTGACAAGAAGGCTTCTTGTGGTACTTCAACCGAACCGATGGCTTTCATACGTTTCTTACCGGCTTTTTGTTTTTCGAGAAGTTTACGTTTACGAGAAACGTCACCACCGTAACACTTAGCCAAGACGTTTTTACGAAGGGCTTTGATGTCTGTACGGGCAACAATTTTTTGACCGATAGCCGCTTGGATAGGCACTTCGAATTGTTGACGTGGAATGATTTTCTTAAGCTTATCAACGATAAGTTTTCCACGCTCGTAGGCAAATTCCTTATGCACGATGAAGCTAAGGGCATCGACCTTGTCACCATTAAGGAGAATATCCATTTTCACCAATTGTGAGCGACGGTATTCTGACAATTCATAGTCAAAGCTTGCATAACCACGTGTAGATGATTTCAATTTATCAAAGAAATCAAAGACGATTTCAGCAAGTGGAATCTGATAGATAACGTTCACACGATTATCATCGATATATTCCATGGTTTCAAAATCACCACGTTTACGTTGTGCCAACTCCATAACCGCACCAACATACTCTTGAGGAACCATGATTTGAGCTTTAACATAAGGCTCTTCAATAGCATCAATACGTGTAGGATCTGGGAATTCAGATGGGTTAGACACTTCAAGCATCTCACCGTCAGTCGTATTAACATGGTAAACTACCGATGGTGCTGTCATAATGAGGTCGATATTAAACTCACGTTCCAAACGCTCTTGGATAACATCCATGTGAAGAAGACCCAAGAAACCACAACGGAAACCAAAACCAAGGGCTTGAGACGTTTCAGGCTCAAACTGAAGACTGGCATCGTTCAACTGGAGCTTTTCAAGAGCTTCACGCAAGTCATTGTATTTATTAGACTCAATTGGATAAAGACCGGCGAAGACCATTGGATTCATTTGCTTATAGCCATGGAGTGGCTCTGCTGCTGGATTATCCGCAAGTGTTACTGTATCACCGACACGGGTATCCGCAACAGTCTTGATTGAGGCCGCGATATAACCAACATCACCTGTCGCAAGGTAGTCACGGCCAACAGCTTTGGGCGTGAAGATACCAACCTCAGTAACATCAAAGGTCTTGCCATTAGACATCATTTGAATCTTATCACCTGGTTTAACCATCCCGTTAACCACACGCACTTGGAGGATAACCCCACGGTAGGCATCATAAACAGAGTCAAAGATAAGGGCTTGGAGAGGCGCTTCGACTTCACCTTGAGGTGCAGGAACTTTCTCAACGATTTGTTCGAGAATCTCCTCGATACCGATACCAGCTTTAGCTGATGCAAGCACGGCTTCAGAAGCATCTAGTCCGATAACATCTTCAACCTCTGTACGTACACGTTCAGGATCTGCGGCTGGAAGGTCGATTTTATTGATAACTGGTAAGATTTCCAAGTCATTATCTAGGGCCAAGTAAACATTGGCAAGTGTTTGCGCTTCAATCCCTTGAGCAGCATCCACCACCAAGATTGCACCCTCACAGGCAGCAAGAGAACGTGACACTTCATAAGTAAAGTCCACGTGTCCTGGTGTGTCGATTAGGTGGAAAATATATGTTTCTCCATCTTTAGCTGTATAGTTAAGCTCAATGGCATTTAGTTTGATAGTGATACCACGTTCACGCTCGAGGTCCATACTATCAAGGAGTTGCGCCTGCATCTCACGACTTGATACTGTCTCAGTCTTTTCCAAAATACGGTCAGCAAGGGTTGATTTACCGTGGTCAATATGGGCAATAATAGAGAAGTTACGAATCTTCTCCTGTCGTTGTTTTAATTCTTCAATATTTGGCATTTTTATCTTTCCTAGTTCTTACTTGTGATTATAAAAAAACTAATCGTTACCTTCTATTATACAAAAAAGACAGGCTTTTGCCTATCTCTAATATCTGCTTTCTGACCGCATTTAGTCCTTCTTACTTCTTAAAATTATCGTTGTAGTGCTTATTAATAATTGCCGAGCGCTTGTTTTCTGTAGAACTACTTGAAAATGGAGCTAAACCGAAGGCTAGTACAACAATTCCCAATAGAATGAGACTAAAAAATGGGTGCTCTATAATATAGTGTAAAATATCTGACATAGAAAGGCTCCTTTTAAAGCGTAATTAATCACAATTATATTATCAGAAACATTATGTTTTATCAAGCAAAAAAAAAAGAGAGTCTTCCGCTCTCCTTTTTAATATTAATGGAATTGCATACCACCATCAACGATGATTGTTTGACCTGTGATGTAGTTTGAGTCAGGTCCAGCCAAGAAGCTAACTGCTGCTGCCACATCTTCAGGTTCTGACAAACGTTTGAGAGTAATATCTTTAGCAAAAGTTTGCATACCCCATTCATCATCTTTACCAGCATTTTTACCAACTTCGTGAGCAATGTCAAACATCATTGGAGTCTTAACGATACCTGGTGCATAAGCATTAACAGTGATACCTGATTCAGCCAAGTCACGCGCCAAAGTTTGAGTAATACCACGCACAGCGAATTTAGTACCACCGTATACAGTCAAGTTAGGGTTACCAACGACACCAGCTTGAGAAGTTGCATTGATGATTTTACCACCATGACCGAGTGCTTTAAATTGTGCTTGTGCAGCTTGAGCACCCCAGATAACACCACCGACATTGATGTTAAATGTACGTTGGAACTGTTCTTCAGTAATAGTATCAAGTGGTGTTGTTGGTGCCACACCGGCATTATTAACAACAACATTCAAGTCACCAAAGTGATCAACAACTTTTTGGAAAGCAGCTGCTACTTCAGCTTGTTTAGATACATCAGCTACAACCGCAAATGCTTTGTCTGCTGACAATTCAGCAACCGCTTTTTCTGCAGTTTCAGCGTTGTAGTCCAATACTCCGACTTTAAAACCATCTTCAACCAAACGTTTTGCAATCGCAAAACCAATACCTTGACCTGCACCTGTAACAATAGCAACTTTTGACATACGAAATCCTCCTCTACCAATTAGAGTCACTGGCTTAATACCCAGCCTTATCTCAATTGGAATACGCTAAGTTAGTCAAGTTCTGGCAAAGTCATTTTCATAGGCTTTGTCTTAACTCAATAAAAATTCTACTCCTTTATGAAAACGTTGTCAAGTAATTATCAAACTTTTCTGAAAACAAATAAGACCACCCTTGGGTGACCTTATTCCTATTATTCTTCAAATTCAAAACCTAGTGCTTCCATATCGTCCAAGCCACCCAAGTTAGTCACCTTAGTATAACCTCGCTCTTTAAGAACTGATGCAGCAAATTCTGCACGAGGCCCCATTTTACAATAGAGGTAAATTGAAGCGTCTTTTTCAGCTGGAATCTCAGCAGAAAAAAATTGTGTATGAGGAATCAAGAGGGCATTCTTAACATGACCTTCTGCATACTCTTCTGGACTTCTGACATCAATTAACAGTCCACCCTTAGCTAAATCAGATTGAATCTTTACTAAATCCATCTTACTCACCAAACCAAATCTGAATTTCTCGAGCCGCAGATTCTTCTGAATCAGAACCATGAACAATATTCGGAACCATGTCCCCATCTGGTGCAGTTGCAAAGTCTCCACGAATCGTTCCTGGAGTAGCATCCCCAGGATTAGTTGCTCCCATCATATCACGCCATGACTTGATAACACCTGGGCCAGACATAATACCAATAACTGCTGGGCCACTCATCATGAATTCAGAAATACTAGGGAAAAATGGTTTATCAACCAATTGAGCATAATGTTCTTTAAGACGTTCTTCGTCAAGCATCAGCATTTCCATTCGTTCAATAATGAAACCACGACGTTCGATACGATCAAGCACTTGACCAATTAGATGGCGTTTAACAGCATCTGGTTTAATAATAAAGAATGTTTTTTGCATGTTCTCAACCTTCATCGTTTTTTTCCATTTTACCATAGGAAGCATCATTTTGCAGAGATAAAGTATATATAGCCTAAAACTATAACCTCAGCAAAAAATTAACTATTTTTCATTAGTCTAGATAAGAAGTACTATAGACATAAATAGACATTTCGAGGTAAATACAATGACAAAATCTAAATTCCAATTAGTAGGTTCTCTTCTTCGTCCTGCAGATCTCCGTAAATATAAGGACGAAATCGAGCAACGTGACGACATCCAGTATCCTTTCTATGATGCCCTTCCTGGTTATCAAGAAACTGAAACTGCAGATATTAAGCAAATTGTGGCTGACCAAAAAGCTAACGGTATTGACATCCTTACTGATGGTGAGTTTGGACGTTCTATGTGGCATTTAGACTTTGTCTGGGGATTTAAAGGAATTGAACGCCACATTGCTGAGCATGGCTACACTTTTAAAGACCATGATGGTGGTCAATATGAAACACGTAAAGATATCGGTATTCGCATCACTGAGCCGCTCTCAGGTAAGAACCACCATTACCTAGATATCTATAAATTGGTTAAGGCTGAAGCTGGTGATGAAGATACCAAACAAACTATCTGGGGTCCTGCTCATGCCTACACTGAACTTGCTATCTTTGACCGTTTGGCTGGTCCTGGACAAGTCTATGAAACAAATGAAGACCTCAAAAAAGGTTTGATTAATGCCTATAAAGAATTCTTGGAAGAATACAAGGCTGTCGGTGGAAAAATTGTTCAATTTGATGACTGTCTCTGGGAACTTTTTGACCCATCAAACCCTGCAAGTTTCTTTGCGGAAGGTAATTCTGATTTAGCAGAATTGGCTGATGAGTTTGTAGCTATCAATAACGAGGTTGTAGACTATGCTCACGAAATTGGTTTAACGGTTTGGACGCACAACTGTCGTGGTAACTATGAAAGCCGTTCTGCTGCCGAAGGAACTTACGAAGCCATCGCTAAGAAGTTCTTGGCAGAGCAACACTATGACCGTTTCTTCCTTGAGTGGGATAGCGACACCGCTGGAGATATCAAAGCTCTCGAAGCCCTCAAAGACAGCAAAGCTGAAGTTGTACTAGGACTTTTGTCTTCTAAAACTACTGACCTTGATGAGGAAGAGCGTGTCCTCGATTTGCTTGAAAAAGCGAGTCAAATCCTTCCAAAAGAACGTCTCTTCCTCTCTCACCAATGTGGTTTCGCCTCATGTGACTCAGGTAATGAGTTGGCAACACCTCAACAATGGGCTAAAATCAAACAAGGTCAAGAAATCGCTAAGAAATTCTTTGGTTAATTGAATACTTTTAAATCTGAAAATCCCTTGCCGTATTCGGTAAGGGATTTTAATGTTGTCTAAGCTTGAATAAAAGGTTGTAAATCTTTAAGGGCTCGCTCAGCAATTTTTTCATAGCGCTCTTTCTTGTCACGAATACGTGGGCCTTCCAGTTCTTTGATAATACCAAAGTTAACATTCATTGGTTGGAAATGTTTACTTTCAGCGTGAGTCACATAATATGGGAGACTGCCGATAGCTGTTGTCTGAGGGAAGATAAGTTCATCTTCACCTTTAAAAAGACGGGCAGCATTGATGCCGGCAACCAAACCTGAGGCAGCTGATTCAACATAACCTTCTACACCAGTCATTTGTCCCGCAAAGAACAAGTTAGGATTTGATTTTGATTGGAAGGTCTGTTTAAGCAAGTTTGGCGAGTCCATGTAAGAGTTGCGGTGCATTACCCCGTAACGCACAAATTCAGCGTTTTCAAGACCAGGAATCATTTGGAAGACACGCTTTTGCTCTCCCCATTTGAGGTGGGTTTGGAAACCAACGATATTGTAGAGGTTACCAGCCGCATTGTCCTGACGAAGCTGTACAACCGCATAAGGGGTCTTGAAGTCACCATCACGTGGACCCTTATAATCCTCAGGATACTCCAAACCAACTGGTTTCATAGGACCATAGAGCATTGTCTTGATACCACGTTTAGCCATAACCTCGATAGGCATACAACCCTCGAAATACTTTTCTTTTTCAAAAGAATTCAAAGGAGCTTCTTCAGCTGTAGTCAAGGCCTCGTGGAAGGCCATGAACTCCTCCTTGGTCATTGGACAGTTTAGGTAAGCTGCTTCACCCTTGTCATAGCGTGACTTAAGGTAGACTTTGTTCATGTCGATAGTCGCTTTATCAACAATCGGTGCAGCGGCATCATAGAAATAGAACCCATCTCCACCGTTTAGCTTGTGAATTTTTTCAGCTAAAGCATCAGAAGTCAAAGGACCTGAAGCAATAACTGTAATGGCATCATCAGGAATTTCTGTGATTTCTTCTCGGATAACTTCAATTAATGGATTGTTCTCAATTTCAGCTGTCACTGCTTCTGCATAACCTTCACGGTCAACCGCCATGGCACCACCAGCTGGCACACGGTGAGCTTCTCCATTACGCATAATGATAGAGTCCAAGCGACGCATTTCTTCTTTAAGAAGTCCTACAGCATTTGTCAAGCTATCGCCACGGAAAGAGTTAGAGCAAACCAATTCTGCAAAGTTTGTTGTCTTATGCTGAGGTGTTGCTTTAACCCCACGCATTTCATATAGTTTTACCGGAATACCACGTTTAGCAATCTGATAAGCTGCTTCAGAGCCGGCCAATCCAGCTCCAATCACGTTAATATAATCTGCTTTTGATTGAGACATGACACTAATACCTCTTCGAGAACAAGATGAAATCCTGCCCCCACAAATCTTTCTTCATTTTTACTCTTAGTAGTATAGCAAAAAACTCCTCATCTGGCGACTAGGAGTCATCTGTATTTAAAGTGGTAAAACGATAGTCACTTTAGCACCACCCGTGCTATCGTCATTCGAAAGAGCAAGACTACCATTGTGTAAGCGAATAATATCATTGGCAATAGTTAGACCAAGGCCACTATGATTGCGGCTCTGTCTGCTTTTATCCTCTTGATAAAAGAGCTGAGTAGCCTTTTCAAGAGATTCAAGGGAAAATCCAGGACCAGAATCAAGGCAGATAAACTTGAATTTATCTTCTTCTACCCTAGCGGTCAGGAGCAACAGACTGCCACTGGGTGTATGCTCTACGGCATTTGAAACAATATTCATAAAAGCTCGATTCAACAAGGACCTGTCCCAATGGCCTATGATTTCTTTCTTAATATCCTTCTTGTCAAATACCACATTGATTTGTTTCGCTTGTGCTAGTGACAAGGTTTGATCGTAAATGTCTTCAACAAATTCCCTAACCGAAATGTCTTCAAGCGTCAAGGTTTTCGTCAAACTCGTTTTGTTGACTTCAGACAACTCTTTAACATAAGAATCAACCTGTGCAATCCCTTTTTGAAAATGCTCTAATAAGTCCATCTGTTCCGTATCCAAGGGCGTCATAGCTAAGAGTTCCGCATTCCCACGAGCAACTGTCAGTGGGGTCTTTAAATCATGTGTCAAGGCTGAAATCTGATTTTGCTTATCTTGCTCTGCCTTCCAATTTTCCATCAAAGATTCACGGAGCGCAACCCTCATGTGATCCAAGCCACTTAAAACCTGATTGAATTCCTTAATTGTAGACTGCGAGGTTTGAAAATCCAAATCTTGTTGGGAAATTTTTTCAGTAGCTCTCAGTATCGGTCTAAGCTGCTGGCGTAATTTATTTGCATAGTAAAAAGTTAAAATAATAAATATGATTAAGATAGATACACACATTGAACCAATCATCATAAGATCAGCATTGGGAAAATGCTGGTTCATCCACTCATTACGATACCGAGGTGATAGTTGATAATTGACAATGACTATGCCATCTGATCGTTCAAATGACTGAAAATACCCATATATGCCACCATGAGCATTCTTGAATTGGTAATTTAACAAGGATTCCTCTTGCAAATTAACAGGCATGTTAGACTTCTTAAGCTTAAAATCCCTAGTTAAAAAGACATAGCGAGTACCATCAGGTAAGATATCGGGATTAAAGACCTTAGAAGTCTCAATATCATTCCTCACAGCATGCAAATCACTCTCTACCTGATTTGCTGGAATCACAACGCCAAAATGATAAGACAAGCTGAACAAAAACAAAATAAGTAGGCTACTGATTGCCGATAGGACCGTCAAGCTGACAACATAAGATAACAATAGTGTTCTTAGAGAGTGTTCTCGTTTTTTAATTAGTGCCACTTGTAACCAATCCCCCAGACTGTTTCAATAGGATTTTGCCCAACTTCTTTAAGCTTTGCACGGATATTTTTAATATGTTCAGCCACTGCTGTTGGACTGCCTTTATCCTCATAGCCGTACAAATGCGTGTAGATTTGTTCTTTTGAAAAGACTTGGCCCTTATTTTCAGCTAAAAACTGGCAAATACCATATTCCGACTTAGTCAAATCTAACAACTGATTCTCAAGATAAAGCTCCTGAGCCGACAAATCAAACTGAAAATCCCCAAGTGAAAGCTTATGGTGACGTTCTCGATTTTCACGTCTCAAGTGAGCCGCAACACGCGCTTGGAGTTCTTTAACTCCAAATGGCTTGCAAATATAATCATCTGCACCATAAGTCAATCCTTGGACGATGTCTGCCTCTTGCGTTTTAGCTGTAATAAAGAGGATAGGGCAATCCACCTGATTTCGAATCTCATGGCAAAACTGTAGGCCGTCAACATCAGGCATCATTATATCCAGTAAAATCAAGTCAAATCGAGGTAAAGAGTTCTTATCCAAATCTAAAACACTCGTAAGCCCTGTCACATTATGGTTTTGGAGTTCTAAAGCCTTTACAACAAATTGAACAATATCTTCTTGATCATCAATAACAAGTATTTGAGCCATAACCTTTCCTTTCGTTCAAAGTTACTCTTATCATATCATCTATAGAAGATAACTGACAAGGCGTAAAGTAGATAAATATGACTTGGGTAAAAGACATAGAACAAATATTTTGACCCTTTCCCTCTTTGACCGTTATAACAAAGCATTAAAGGTGCTGCAAATATTTCCATCCATTCAATGTATTTAAACATTAAATCGTGAAAAGAAAGTCTAGTTAGAACAATCGCCATTAGTACCCAAACAAAACTAACACTCACAAAAGCAAGCACTTCTTTCTTAAGATTCTTATGACAAAGATACATAGCGATACCAGTCAAAAGTAACCACGTTCCTCCGTCACTGATAGACGTATGAGTTGGAAACACTGTGTAATTAAGTAAATTAATGAAGAAAGTAAAGACTGGTTTGTTTTGACCTAACAGATAAAAAGGTACCAATAACCATGGAAGCAGTAATGGGAAAAGTAAGGTTGGGATTCCTTTTAGATATTTCTTTTCTTGAATCCAAGCGATACCTTGAAGAGCAACGAGCAAGATAGCAAATGACGACAGCATCATATTTTGCGGAAAGAAACCATCTGGCCTCACAAGAGGATGTAAAAAATTATAGAAACCAAACTGAATTAATCCCATCAAAATTGCTAAAGCATAAATTTTTAGGAAGTATTTCTTTCGATTGTGTGTATGAACGAAACCTTCAATCACAGTAAAAAGGAACAAGGGGGCCGCTAATCTCCCAATCATAGTAAACCAAATTGGTATTTTCCCTGTATAGTCAAAAAAGTAATGAATATGGTCAAATACCATAGTAATGAGGGCTATATATTTGAGTTGGAAACCTGATAAACTTAAACGTTTCATAATAACTCTCCTTTCTTTCATCATTAGTATAAAAAACAAATTTAAGGAAAGTATCAGTTTTTTGGATAAAATACAAAAAACTATCCCAAGTCTTAACTTGAGATAGCTATGTCTTTATTTAACAACAGATTCTTTGTAGTCACACTCTTCGTTACTACAGATGACTTGTTTGCCACCACCACGTACTTTCTTCTCGACGAGGTAATCGCCTGATTTAGGACAGTTACGTCCAACAGGAATATCCCACGACGTAAATTCACAGTCAGGATAGCGGTCACAACCATAAAAGACACGATTACGTTTTGTCTTACGTTCGATGACCTGACCTTTACCACAGGTTGGACAAGTAACGCCAATTTCTTTAGTAATGGCCTTGGTGTTATGACAGTCTGGGAAATTACTACATGCGTAGAACTTACCGTAGCGACCAAGTTTGATAACCATTGGGTGACCACAGATGTCACAATCAAAACCAGCTGGCTCATCCTTAATTTGGATTTTTTCAATACCTTCTTCAGCTTTTTCCAATTCTTTTTGGAAAGGTTTGAAGAATTCATCAATTACCTTCTGCCATTGTTCCTTACCAATTTCAACCTTATCGAGTTTACCCTCCATTTCAGCGGTGAATTTAACATCCACAATATCTGGGAAGAATTCGACGATCAAGCTATTGACGATTTCACCAAGTTCAGTTGGTTCAAAACGTTTAGCCACCAATTTGACATAGTAGCGACGTTGGATAACATCAAGCGTTGGCGCATATGTTGACGGACGACCAACACCATTTTCTTCCAGCGTCTTAATCAGTGTCGCTTCAGAATAGCGTGCAGGTGGTTGCGTAAAGTGTTGTTCAGGCGTTGTCACAACCTTCTTAACCGTATCACCTTCAGCCATATCAGGAAGCATTTTATTTTTATCAGAGTCGTTGTAAACGGCCATATAACCGTCAAACTTGATTTGGCTACCATTTGCTGTGAAAATGACTCCGTTTTGAGACAAGGTCACCTTCATCGTATCAAATACAGCAGCTGTCATTTGACTAGCCACAAAACGATTCCAAATAAGGGTATATAGCTTGAGCTGATCCTTATCCAAATACTTGGCAATGCTTTCTGGTGTTTGGAAAACATTTGAAGGACGAATAGCCTCGTGGGCATCTTGCGCCGCTGAGCTATTTTTCACCTTACTACCATGCTTAGAATACTTAGAACCAAAGCGTTCTGTAATAAATTCAGCAGCTTGGTTTTGAGCAACCGGACTGATACGTGTAGAGTCCGTACGCATATAGGTAATCAAACCTTGAGCTCCTGAACCCAGATTAATCCCTTCGTACAACTGTTGGGCAACCATCATGGTCTTACGTGTACGGAAGTTAATCTTATTGGCAGCATCCTGTTGGAGAGAGGAGGTAGTGTATGGCAATGGTGCATTACGACGGCGTTCTTTTTTCTCTACCTTATCTACGTTGAAGTCGTCACTTGTAATACGAGAAAGAACAGCTTGAACATCGTCATTATTGTTGAGCTTAAGCTTTTTACCATCCAAGCCATAGAAGCTAGCCTGAAACTTCTTAGCCCCCTTCTTAAAGGCACCATCAATAGTCCAGTATTCTTCTGGTTTAAAGGCCTTGATTTCATTCTCACGATCAATAATAAGCTTAAGAGCTACCGATTGCACCCGACCTGCAGAAAGACCTTTCTTAACCTTCTTCCAAAGAAGTGGAGAGATTGAGTAACCCACAATACGGTCCAAGACACGACGAGCTTGCTGCGCATCTACCAAGTCCATGTCAATGGCGCGTGGCTCCACAAAGGCATTTTTCACTGCATCTTTAGTAATTTCGTTAAAGACGACACGATTTTTTTCCTCTGGCTCTAATCCAAGAATATGTGACAAATGCCATGAAATGGCTTCCCCTTCACGGTCCGGGTCACTTGCGAGAAAGACTTGCTTGGCTTTTTTAGCCTCTTTCTTCAATTCATTGATAAGAGGTCCTTTACCACGAATATTAATGTACTGAGGTTCGTAGTTGTTTTCAAAGTCAATAGACATACTTGATTTTTTCAAATCACGGATATGCCCAACAGAGGCTACAACTTTATAATTGCGCCCAAGGTACTTTTCAATGGTTTTTGCTTTGGCAGGAGACTCCACGATAACCAAATTTTTCTTTGGTGTCGCCCTCTTTTTAGTCGTCTTTTTAGCCGTTGTTTTCTTTGTTGCTTTAGTTTTTGTTTTTGTTGTCGTTGCTGTCGCCATAGACTATTTCCTTATAATGTTATAAACTGGCTGCGCCACTAATCTGTCTAAAATCTAGTCACAAGACATTAAAAAATGTAACATCTTGGACCGAGCAACTAACATGATACCGTCCTTTTCTTTAACTGTCAATAAAAAACTTTTTCCCTATAGGAGAAGTTTGATTTTTAAGAAAACTCTGAAAGGATGTCAAACCCTGTCGTAATGCACTTCGCACCCTCTTGAATCAAGTGATGACATCCATCCGATTTTCCGTCTAAAATATTTCCAGGTATGGCGAAAACATCTCTTCCTTCTTCCATGGCACGCTCACAAGTAATCAGACTTCCCGAGCGAAGCTTAGCTTCAACCACCATAACCCCTTGACACAATCCAGAAATTATCCGATTGCGTTCAGGGAAATGGTATTTAAGTGGCTGTTCACCCGGTCCATATTCTGAAAGAACTAAATGATTTTTGGATATATAGTACTGCAAAGCTTTATTTTCTTTTGGATAATAAACATCAAGTCCTGTCCCGATAACTGCAATGGTCTTACCTTTATTTTTCAAGGCCTCCATATGAGCACAAGTATCAATCCCACGCGCCAAACCACTCACAATAGCAAAGTGATTCCCAAGTTCACTAACAATTTTTCGAACAGACTGTTTGCCTATTTCGGAGCACTTTCTTGCCCCAACAACAGCTAGCTTTGGTTTACGTAACAAACCAATATTCCCTTGATAAAAGAGGAGGACAGGTGGATTATAGCTATGCTTCAGCTCAATGGGATACTCCTTATCAAAAATTGATAAGGTCGGAAAACGTTGAAAATCTTCCTTAAGCTGCTTAATATCTAAATTCTTGTATTTTTCCATAAAGAGAACTGCATTTTTAGACTTAGATACCACTGCCATATCACGTAAGCTAAGTTTTTTATCTTGATTTTTTTGATAGTCTAAAATATTAAGAATATTTAAATTTGTCAATCCAGCTGCTTTTAGTTTAAAAAGTTCAAAGTTATTCATGTAACTACCTCCATTTCATTATTCGCAAGAGAAATAGAAAAAAAGCCCCTTCATGGAACTTTTGTTAATTATAAGGCATTTTCAGAAGTAAAATATGATGCCGCTCCTAAGAGGTTACTGTCGTTATGGAAATGACAAGCTTGAATTGTTATCGGCTCAAAACCTAATTCTGTTTTTTCATTAAATAACTCTTCATAAGCATTAACAATACCTTCTATCAAAGCATTTTGGCTGCTGATGCCTCCACCGATAACAACTCCATCTAACTTGAATAAACTCTGCAAATTAAGAATCAGAACAGCAATTTCATGACAATAGTCTTTAAATAAAAGATTTAGATCTTCCGATTGATTTTCCCCTATAGCTGAGAATACGGCTAGACCATCATCTTGAATCAATCCAAGTAATTGACTGGCTTCATGAACAAAGCCTACTGCAGACCCCTTATTATCGACAAGGCTTACTAAGCCATGCATAAATAATTCCCACTGGAAAGGTAGAGCCGTTTGACTCTTGCTTTGGGTACTTGGAGAACGCAAATATCGGGTAACCGACAGAGGAGTTAACAAATCCCCCTGTGAGATAAGTCCTAAACCAACGCCAGTACCTAAAACCAAGGCAGCACCACAATCCAAATCCTGTAAGCTACCATATCTTGCTTCAGCCAAAGCTGCCGCATCAGCATCATTGATAACCTTTACAGGCAGTTGAAATGTTTTTGACAAGCGTGTCCCAAGAGGAATGGCTGTCAAATAAGGAATAAGACCACCCTTGAAAACAAAACCTCGTTTACTATTAATTTCGCCCGGGCATGCAATGGCAATACCAGAAATAACATTCTTAAATGATGAAATAATACTCTCTAAAGTTATCCAGAAATTATCTAGGGACGATGGTGTCGGCACTTTAGATTGGTTGCTAATTCTAAAATCATTATCAACTAATCCAAATTTGATAAAAGTCCCTCCGATATCAATAGCTAAAATCACACCACTTCACCTACTTTTTTATGATTGACTTTATTGGTTCGAAGCTTCTTCTATGAATTGGTGTAACACCAAATTTATCTATGCCAGACAGATGATTTTTGGTGCCATAGCCTGCATTTTGGTCAAAGGCGTAGCCAGGGAACTCCTGATCATAATCAGCCATCATCTTATCCCGAGTTACCTTTGCTACGATTGAAGCTGCTGCGATAGATAAAGAATTAGCATCCCCTTTTATGATTGATGTTTGTCCTATTGGTAGGTCCAAGCTCATGGCATCAATTAACAAATGTTCTGGTTTGGGACTTAGTTTTTCAATAGCTTCAGCCATAGCAAGCTTGGTTGCTTCATAAATATTGACGTCATCAATCACATGATTATCCTTAATACCAATACCGACAGCCACTGCTTCCTCCATTACCTGCTTATAGATAGCTTCATGTTTAGATTTTGGAATCTTTTTACTGTCATTGAGACCCTTTATTTTGCAAAGCTTTGGTAAGATAACCGCTGCAGCTACAACTGGGCCAGCTAAAGGACCACGTCCAACTTCATCAACACCAGCAATAAGTTCAACTCCCTGAGCATAAAGCGATTTTTCGTAACTGAGCATCATTTCTAAGCGTTCTTCCTCAGCAATCTCAGCCAGGATAGCTTTGCGACGTTGCTTTATGGCAGTCTGTACACCAGATCGACTATCTTCCTCAAAACTTGCCCATCGGTAGTCATCAAGATCTGTCAATGCTGCCAATTGCTCCTTGACTTCTTTAATTGTCGCCATCAGTATCGACCCCAACAATATCAAGTGTGTAACGGCCTAGTTTTCCATCACGAACTTCTTTGACAAATAGATTATAAAAACGGTCATAATCTTCACGGAAGCCAAGTTTTCGAGTCATTTCCATAATGATTTCTGGTGCCTCTTCTTCAAGGTCAATCCCTTTGAAGCGTTCCTCTAAACGTTCAGGATAGTAAGTTTTAAAATAGTTGAGTCCAAATATCGTCACTTCATCCATTGACAATAGCTGGTCCTTGATGGCACCAGTCAAAGCGAGTTTCAATCCAACCAATTCATCTTCAAACTTAGGCCACAAAATACCTGGAGTATCAAGAATTTCCAAGTCTTTATTAGACTTCAACCACTGTTGACCTTTTGTAACGCCGGGTTTATTTCCTACAACAGCAATCTTTTTACCAGCTAAGCGGTTCATCAAGGTAGATTTCCCTGCATTTGGAATCCCAATAATCATGGTTCGTAAGGTCTCTTTCTGAATACCGCGTTCACGTAGCCGTTGAATCTTGTCAGCCATAAGACTCTTAGCAGCATCTGTTACCAATTTAACTGTAGATTGTTCCTTGGAATTGATGGCCAAGGTTTTAATCCCTTGACTCTTAAAATAGGTACGCCATTCTTTCGTACGATTACTGTCAGCGAGGTCAGCCTTATTGAGAATTAGAAGCTTTGGTTTATCGCCAACAATTTTGGTCAACATAGGGTTCTGACTCGAAAGTGGCAAACGTGCATCCACTAAAATTGTAACAAAATCAACATGTTTAAGGTTCTCCTGAACCTGTCGACGGGCCTTAGACATGTGGCCTGGAAACCATTGAATAGTAGCCATATATGTTTCTCCTTTTGTATTCTTAGCAAAATATCATTTAAAATCTTTAAAAAAAGCCAAATCATTGGCTTTGCTTTACTTAGTATTATAACAGATTTAATTTGAGATGCCCAATTGATAAAAGTTGCCTACCCCTCAACAGGCATAAAGTTACCAACAATCTTACCAATGATTCGAGGATCTTCGTCATAGGGTGCAAACTTATCACCATAACGTTTATTGAGAGAAACTAAACGAAGGCCCTCTTCCTCACGATAGACCTTTTTGATATAGGTTTGACCATCCCAGTCTACAGCATAAACAGCTCCATCATAATCAAAGCCTGTTTGTTTGATTAGCACTACTTCTCCATTTAGGTAGGTAGGTTCCATAGAGTCTCCAAATACCCATGACGCAAAATCATGATCTAATTCTTCATCATAGAAAACTTCATCGTAATTGCCATCACCAAAGTAAGTATACCCTGTTCCAGCTGACAAACGCTCGAAAACTTTGTAAGAATATAACGGAATAACAGGTGCCTTCTGCTTTTCTGCTTCTTGCTCCTCCAAGAGAGCCTTAGTGAGTCGCAAAGCTTCCTGACGATTTTCCTCATTTAATTCCAAGTACACTTCTACAATCTCATGTTCAGATAGAAAATATGTCTCAGCTACACCAAAAAGTTCAGCCAATACTGATAGATTCTTTTGATTTGGTTTCGTCTTACCATTTTCCCAGTTAAAATAAGAGGAGCGAGAAATTCCTAGATGCTTAGCCACTGCTGCCTGACTCATTCCTTGTGCTTCTCGAATTTCCTTAAGTCGTTGTCCTGAAAACATAGCTACCTCCGTAAGTTAATAAACTAACATAAGTTTATCAAAAAAAGCAGTTAACTTCAAGTGAAACTAACTACTTTTACAATTCTCTTTTGTATTATTCTTTAACTAAAAATCCTAGATGGTTTAGTGCCTCTTCTATATAAGCCATATCCTGTTCACTATCTGCTTCGACAAGATGGTAATGAACACCATTTGTTAAATCAGATAAGGGACGAAAGTCATTTGACGATGATTGATCTAAAAAATGACTAACATCTCGACGACAAGTCAATTTCAACAAAGTCTGAATTTCTCCGTAAACTGGATGATCTATCATGATATTTTGAATACGTCCTCCATTATCAACAATAGCCAAAAGCTCATCTTTCATATCTAACACAGTATGATTCACCTTAAACAGCCTACGTATATAACAATTGTCATCGCTACTTTTATAGATATAGCCCCTATTAGTTGAAATAATCTGGGCACCATCTGCACGTAAGAGGGCAATATCTTGAACAATGATTTGACGTGTCACACCAAAATGCTCCGCCAAACTTTGTCCATTCATTGCTTCTTTAGCTCCCTTTAAGAGTGCCAATAATTCTTCTTTTCGATTTGAAGCCATAGACAAACCCTCCCTCTTTCAACTAGCGTATTTTTCGAATACTTTTGAAAATCGTTAATGCTATTACATAGTCTATCATACTATGGATAATAGTGCCAAAACCAACTAAAACAAAAAGAACATAGAACAGTTTTTGGAAATCCTCACCAGTTACAGAATAAAAAATCACGCAAGCAAGAACTTCACCTAAGGCATGGATAAGTCCTAAAACAAAGTTGAAAAGTAATGATGATTTATGGTTTTCTATCGTTTGTGGAAATTTTTTCAAATAGAGTGCGCCTAAAAAACCAAATATAATATGAGAAAAGGCTCTAAAAACAACCACAATCGGATAGCCCGCCATAAAGTATCCCAAACTAGAAGCTAAGATAACAAAAGCTGCTACCCAGGGCGATATAAACATAGCTAGAAATATTGGAACATGACTCCCCAAAGTATACGAAGCCGGTGGGATGATTAGTTTAATTGGCATAATACTTGGGATAAGGATAGCAATTGCAGTTAATAAAGCTGCAAAGGTCATTTCTTGAATTCTCTTTTTAGGTTTCATTATTTACTCCTTTTACTGTATATACATTAGTATATTACAGTGTATAGTTATATAAGTCAATAATTTTCAGAAAAAAACACTAGAGCAAAGTGCCCTAGCGTTCTAAGTTTCTTATTTACGTTTTTTCTTAGCTTTCTTCATCTTGTTGGCTTGACGCTTCATCGCATGTTTCATGGCAAAGGAACCGACCTTACCTTTAAGACCACCACCAAGCATTTGACTAAGGTCCATATCACCAAGGTCTGGCATACCTGCGCCACCCATCATGCCTTCAAGAGCAGACATGTCCATATTACCCATATCAGGCATATTGGGCATGTTTTTTGGAAGATTATTTGGGTTAAGACCCATTTGACGCATCATTTGCTCCATATCACCAGACATAACACCTTGCATCATTTGTTTGGCTTGGTTGAAGTCTTTAATAAACTTGTTTACTTCAATAAAGGTATTCCCTGAACCATTTGCAATACGGCGACGACGACTTGGTGTCAAAAGATCTGGATTTTCACGCTCTTCTGGTGTCATTGATGATACAATGGCACGCTTGCGTGCAATCTGTTTCTCGTCTACTTTAACATTAGCCAAGGCTGGATTGTTAGCCATACCTGGCAACATCTTAAGCAAATCCTCCATAGGACCCATATTTTGCACTTGGTCTAATTGGTCGATGAAGTCATTGAAGTCAAAGGTGTTTTCACGCATCTTTTCAGCCAACTCAAGAGATTTTTTCTCGTCGTACTCTTGAGAAGCTTTTTCAATAAGGGTAAGAAGGTCACCCATACCTAAGATACGGCTTGACATACGGTCTGGGTGGAAAGTCTCAATATCTGTGATTTTCTCACCAGTACCTGTGAATTTAATTGGCTTACCAGTAATCTCACGAATAGAAAGAGCCGCACCACCACGTGTGTCACCGTCAATTTTAGTAAGAACGACACCTGTGATATCTAGTTGTTCATTGAACTCCTTGGCAACGTTAGCAGCTTCCTGACCAATCATGCTATCTACAACCAAGAGAATTTCGTTTGGATGAGCAAAATCTTTAATATCATGCAATTCTTGCATGAGAGTCTCGTCAATCTGCAAACGACCAGCCGTATCAATCAAGACATAGTCATTCTTATTGGCACGCGCTTGTTCCAAACCATTTTTGACAATCTCAACCGCCGGTGTCTCTGTACCCATATCAAAAACAGGAACATTGATTTGTTGTCCCAAAGTCTTCAACTGGTCAATGGCTGCAGGACGATAGATATCCGCCGCAATCATCATTGGACGGGCTTCTTGTTCTTTAATCAGCTTATTAGCCAATTTACCAGCAAAGGTTGTTTTACCAGCCCCTTGGAGACCAACCATCATTATGATAGTTGGAATCTTTGGAGATTTCTCAATTTCAGATGTTTCAGACCCAAGAATATCTGTCAATTCTTCATTAACAATCTTGATGATTTGTTGCGAAGCATCAAGAGTATCAATGATTTCGTGACCTACAGCACGTTCACGAACACGTTTAATGAATGTCTTAACAACTGGTAGGGCTACGTCTGCTTCAAGAAGTGCCAAACGAATCTCTTTAGTGACTTCTTGAACTTCTTTCTCTGAAAGTTTTCCTTTACGTCTTAAATTTTTGAAAACGCCTTGCAAGCGTTCCGTTAAGCTTTCAAAAGCCATATGTCATTTCCTCTCTTACTTTCTGCTTGGGTCTAATCTCTATTATCGATACTGCTGAGCACAGCAATTTGTTCCTGAAGATAGCTATCGTCTGGGTATTTTTCCATGATATCATCAAATATTTGGCTACGAACAATGTAATCTGAATACATATGTAGTTTCATCTCGTAAGCTTCTAAAATCTTCTCAGTACGCTTGATGTTATCATATACAGCCTGACGACTCACACCAAATTCCTCGGCAATTTCTGCCAAACTATAATCATCCGCATAATATAGCTCAATATAGTTCATCTGCTTATCTGTTAACAAGGCTGCATAGAACTCAAACAAGGCATTCATGCGATTGGTTTTTTCAATTTCCATAAGCTCCATTTTACCATAAAATCATGGTGTTAGCACGATTCTTGTGCAGAAAAAAGCCGTGACTGTTAATTGTTCTCCAAATAAAATTCAAAACGGTCGCCAACATAGTAACTTCGTACATATTCGAAAGCCTGCCCGTCTTGGAGGAAGGAAATCTGTGTCAAACTCAAGAGAGCATCACCAATCTTAACCTTTAGGTGCTTGGCTAGACTACTATTGGCCAAACTGGCTGATATGGTCTGCTGACTTTTCCCTATTTCATAGCCATTATCAGTTAAGGTTTTGAAGAAGTGTTCGGTAATTTCTGATTCCTTAAAACCTCGGATAATTTTCTCAGGGATACTAGCAATCTCATAGGCAACTGGAATGTCATCGGCAAAGCGAACACGTTCCATACGAATGACATAGGACTGCGGTAAAACACCTAAATTCTTGATTTCAAACTCATTTGGATGTACACGTTGATAAGAAATAAGCTCACTAGATGGTTTCTTGCCTTGGGATTTGACAATCTCCGTAAAACTCGTAGTTCCACGCATCTTTTCCTTAACTCGACTACTAGCCACAAAAGTTCCACTGCCTGGTTTACGCTCTAAAATCCCCTCGTCTACTAAAAGTGTTATGGCCTGACGCACAGTCATCCGACTCACATCAAAAGTCTCGCAAAGATCTCGCTCGCTAGGGAGACGTTGCCCGATTTTCCAAGTGCCATCATCAACATCTTCCTTAATCTTATCATGTATGCGAATGTACGCTGGTAACATCTAATACCCCCTTCTGTACCCCTATTTTACAAAAAAAGTAACAGAATTGTAAAGATGAGTATGATACTTACAGTTTCTCGTATAAATCTAGGTGCTAAGTCCATAAATTTGTGATACAATGATTGCATAAGAAAGAGTCCATGTGTGACGTAAAAAGAAAGGGTAATAATGACTGACATTTCTACTTTGAATGATGTGCAGAAAATCATTGTTCTAGACTATGGTAGCCAATACAATCAGCTGATTGCACGTCGTATTCGTGAATTTGGTGTTTTCTCTGAATTGAAGAGCCATAAAATTACCGCTGATGAAGTCCGTGCCATCAATCCTATCGGTATCGTACTTTCTGGTGGTCCTAACTCTGTTTATGCCGAAGATGCATTTGGTATTGACGAAGAAATTTTCGAGCTAGGTATCCCAATTCTTGGTATCTGTTACGGAATGCAACTTTTGACCCACAAACTCGGTGGTAAAGTTGTTCCAGCTGGTGAAGCAGGTAACCGTGAGTATGGCCAATCAACACTTCGCCTTCGTGCCCAATCACAGCTCTTTGCTGAAACTCCTGAAGAACAAGTCGTTCTAATGAGCCACGGTGATGCTGTTACAGAAATTCCAGAAGGTTTCCATCTTGTTGGTGACTCAGTGGATTGCCCATTCGCTGCGATGGAAGATACCGAGAAAAACTTCTATGGTATCCAATTCCACCCAGAAGTTCGTCACTCTGTATATGGTAACGACATTTTGAAAAACTTTGCTTTTGGTATCTGTGGTGCCAAAGGTGACTGGTCAATGGCTAACTTCGTAGATATGCAAATTGCACAAATCCGTGAAACAGTTGGTGACCGTAAAGTCCTTCTTGGACTCTCAGGTGGGGTTGACTCATCTGTTGTTGGTGTCCTTTTGCAAAAAGCTATCGGTGATCAATTGACATGTATCTTCGTTGACCACGGTCTTCTCCGTAAAGGTGAAGGTGACCAAGTTATGGAGATGCTTGGAGGTAAATTTGGCCTCAACATTATCCGTGTTGATGCTTCTAAACGCTTCCTAGACCTCTTGGCTGGTGTTGATGATCCTGAGAAAAAACGTAAAATCATTGGTAACGAGTTTGTTTACGTCTTTGATGACGAAGCAAGCAAACTTAAAGGTGTAGACTTCCTAGCTCAAGGAACGCTCTATACTGATATTATTGAATCAGGTACTGAGACAGCTCAAACAATCAAATCTCACCACAACGTTGGTGGTCTTCCAGAAGACATGCAATTTGAATTGATTGAACCACTTAATACCCTCTTTAAAGACGAAGTTCGTGCCCTTGGTACTGAAATGGGAATGCCTGATGAAGTCGTTTGGCGTCAACCTTTCCCAGGACCAGGACTTGCCATCCGCGTTATGGGTGAAATCACTGAAGAGAAACTTGAAACCGTTCGTGAGTCTGATGCTATCCTTCGTGAAGAAATTGCCAAAGCTGGTCTTGATCGTGATGTATGGCAATACTTCACTGTTAACACAGGCGTTCGTTCTGTCGGTGTTATGGGTGATGGCCGTACTTACGACTACACTATCGCTATCCGTGCTATCACTTCAATCGACGGTATGACAGCTGACTTTGCGAAACTTCCATGGGAAGTTCTTCAAAAGATTTCTGTTCGAATCGTTAACGAAGTTGACCACGTTAACCGTATTGTCTACGATATTACAAGTAAACCACCTGCAACTGTAGAGTGGGAATAAAATATAAACCTAATTTAAAGTGACTCGATTGATTTAACAGCATTTTAAATTGTTTTTAAACGCTAAAATCAAATTACTTATATTTGGTTCCCCACCAAATACCCCACCAGAATTTCTTTCTGGTGGGGATTTTTTTATATCTTAATTACAAAAATAGAGCAATAAGCAATGATATGGGGTCAGAAGAATTTTTCCTCTTCTGATGTTCAATACTAACTCTTACATCACACCTAGATAATGGGGTAAAATCAAAACTCTCTGATAGTTATTTATTTGTAAAAAAATTCACTTTAATCATTTGCTATATTGCTTTCATTGACATTTAGCCCATAAATTTCAAAATCATGATAGGATCCATTATAAAACTCGAATTGGGAAATTTTGCTTTCCTTTTTAAAACCTAAACTGATTGGTATAAACTTACTTTTAACATTATCAACATCTATATAAATCAAAAGCTTATCAATTTTAAATTTGGATGGAATGATTTTTATTAATTCTTTTAATCCCTGCTTTACAAAACCTTGATTTTCATATTTTTCTGATATCCAATATCCAATTTCAGCTTGATGTTTTTGTAAATCAATATTATGTATATCTATCATCCCTACTGGTTTCTGATTGACGCAAATTGTTAACATAAATAACTCATTATGCTCCATTTTTTCACGTGCATACTTTATAAACGCTCTTTCATTTTCAATACTTTTCATCTCATCCACCCAAGGAAGCCACTTAGCAAGACGTTCTCGTTCAGTAGAAACAGTCTCATATAACCCTTCACTATGGCTATCGGATATATAAAAAAGTTGGCATCGTTTCCCACGTGATTTAAACTCTATGAATAGTTCCGAGTCCAAGTTGGTAGAATCCATTTCATACTCCTTGTTATAAATGATAATATTCTTTAACTCTTTATTTACGAAATCATTATATAACTTTTTTACTACTTTTCATATGAATTAAATTTTGTCTATCTTTTTAAGGTCAGAGCCTATTACAACAACAAACGATTTAAGGTAAAACAAAAGGACTTAGTCCTATACAGTAGAAAACTAAATCCTTCACTAAATTATTTGTCTAACTTTCTGGTATCAGTACAAGTTTACATCACTCGAGTCTCCACATAGTCAGGATAGCATAGATAGATGCTTTCTTACTTAGTGAAATCAAGTACTTTACGTCCTTGAATTTCACCTTTTTTCCATTTGATCAAATACTTCCACCGCTGTATCAACAGGAACAGTTTCAACAACCGGTACTACCAATCCTTGTGCACCAAAGTCGAAGGCTTCTTCCAAGTCTTTACGTGTACCTACAAGAGATCCAACAACACGGATACCATCTAGAACTGTTTTGACAATTGAGAGCTCCATATATTCAGATGGGAGACCAACCGCAACGACTGTTCCACCAGCACGTACACTATCGATAGCCTGATTGAAAGCAACCTTAGAAACAGCGGTTACAACAGCACTGTGTGTACCACCAGTTTTTTCTTGGATATAGCCTGCTACATCTTCAACTTCTTTACCGTTCACCACTAAATCAGCACCAGATTCTTTAGCCAAATCAAGTTTATCTTGGTTGATATCAACAGCCACTACTCGTGCATTGAAAACTTTCTTAGCATATTGAATAGCCAAGTTACCTAGTCCTCCGGCACCATAAATAGCTACCCATTGACCAGGTTCAACTTTAGCTTCTTTAATAGCTTTATATGTTGTAACTCCCGCACAGGTAATAGATGAAGCTTGAGCAGGATTAAGTCCTTCTGGAACTTTCACAGCATAGTCAGCGGTAACCAAAGCATAGTCACTCATACCACCATCAACACTATAACCAGCATTTTTTACAGAACGACAGAGTGTTTCACGACCAGTTGTACAGTATTCACAATAACCACATCCTTCGAAGAACCAAGCGATTGATACACGGTCACCTTTTTTAAGTGTTTCAACCCCTTCGCCAACTTCTTCGACAATACCAATACCTTCGTGGCCCAGTATACGACCTGGTACTTGACCAAAGTCTCCATGAGATACGTGAAGGTCAGTATGACAAACGCCACAGTACTCAACTTTAACCAAAGCTTGGCCATGACCTACTACTGCTGGTTTTTCATGATCAACAACTTCAACACCTGTGCTTGCTTGATTAACAACAACTGCTCTCATCTTAATTACCTCCATATGATAACTTTTAACACCTTCATTATAGCACTTACAGAGACAATGTCAACGCTTACATAAAAGTTTTCTTAGCTTGCGAAAACTTCTTGAAAAGTCTCTATACAAATTCGATAAGTACTATTTTTTCTGCTGATATAGCTATGCTTCAATCATTTCCAAGATACCTATACTGTCTCACGAGTGTCTTGGAATCCAGTAGGCTGACTTCAAAATGAAAATAATGATTGCGTCCATCTCTAGCATTCTCTTTATTGAGTAGAAAATAATTCTTTTGACTGATAGCCATCTCCCTTATAATATCATCCGTCAAAAAGGTTAAGGGAATATCCATAGCAGAATAGCGATAAAAGTCTTCTTCAAATTTTAAATAGCTATCAGAAAAATAATCAATTTGAAGTTTATCATCATAAATTTTTCTCTTTCTCATCTATGTTTTCAACCCCCAAACTAATTTCTAATATATCCTTTGTTAGAATACATTTATGTCGCTTGCAAGATTTTATAGTAACTTGATTAAAATCCAAGTCAACCACATAGCCACTACATCTACAGCGCCTACCTTGATACTTTATCTGGAAATTTCCCAATAATTGACCTGAATAAAGCTGGTTTAATAAAGTAAACTTCTCTAAATCATCCGAATGACTCGTAAGATTTTCTTTAGTCTTATCTTCATGTAGGGAACTTGTGTGTTCTGACAAGAAAAAGCCCATCCACTTCATCATTCCCCTATCTTTATGTTCCCTAGCTGATTGAAAGGGAAGGTAACTACGGTCTATCATTTTAAGCCATCTAATCCCCCAGCCGAGTGTCCACCAATAAGCTTACTTCGAGCAAGACTCCTAGATGCCCCCTGTAAAGAAGTCGCTTTTTGAATGGTCGTAAAGCCAAATTCCTGACGAATACTATCTATAGCTGACTGAAGCCTTTCTTCTTTATCAATGTCATCTGGATTATCAAATAAAGAAAGAATTTGAAACCCTTCATCTACAAAATTTGCATAAGAGACACTCACACTTCGAACAGCCCCTCCTTGATATTTCTTCCTAAAGAGTGCAATGACATGTCCTATTAATATCCTTGTGTTATTAGCAGGTTCAATCTTCATCTGTGCTTGTAGCGAACGCTTGCCCTCTAACTTTGAAAATCCAATGCTAATGGAAACTTGACAAGCTTTCTTATGAGCTCGTCTTAACCTAATGGCTACCTGCTCCGCCATCTCTCTTAGAATCAATTCAATATCAGCTTGACGCTCATAGTCTCGTGGTAAGATTTGAGAATTTCCTAAGCCATGTGACTTTGGTTTATAAGGTTTATGAACATTACTCTCATCAATACCGTTAGCATGAAAAAAGAGGTCTAAACCTACAATACCTAACTCCTTTTTAAGAATATCAGGATTGCTATTAGCAAGTTCTCGAATGGAGCAAATTCCCAACTTGTTTAGCCGCTTCTCCATCCGCTTACCAATCCCCCAGAAATCAGTCATATGGGGAATATTCCAAACCTTAGTCTCGACATCTTCATAGGACCAGTTGGCTCTCATAGTAGCCGTATGTTTAGCCTCATTATCAAGAGCTAACTTAGCCAATAGGGGATTGCTGTTAGACATTCCAACTGTCGAGTAAATACCTGTCTCCCTCCAAATATCTCTTTGAATACGCCCTGAAATCATGTCTAACTTATCTTTTCTAGTAACAGTCCTATCGGGAATAAAGTAATTCAGTGACGACGTGAGATCAATGAAACCCTCATCAATGGAATAGGGAAGAATATCTTCAACACTGGCATAATTCTGGAAAATGTGTTGAATCTGGATATTCTTTTTTATATAGAGATCCATTCTAGGAGGAACGATAAAGGTAACCTTGGCCCAAGATTCGATGTAATCTACAAAATCTCTATCCGTTGGAAGTCCCTGCTTTTTGGCATTATAATAATGAAACTTACGAGAATGAATGTCAAAAGGTAAGTCATAAGAACGACTAACATTTGACTTGCCAAAAACTTGCTTAAATATAGGGGAAGAGGCTAGTATCAAACCATTCGCATTTTCAGCCCTACTCATCACACATAGAGAGGTCTTAAGAGGGTGCAGTCCACGTTCAACACACTCCACACTTGCATAGAAAGATTTCATATCTACAAAAGCAATATCACTTTGCGGTTCTCTTGAATAATCAAAATATCCCATGCTTGCCCTTTCGTTAGTTTATAAACTAACACTAGTATAAATTATAACTTCTTATATTTCAAGTATTTTCCATAAAAAAATAACAACATCCCTTCTAGAATGTTGTTATCCTTCTATTTTTTCCCTTTAACTTGGTCTGTGGCAACATCTTCGCCAAACCACTTGTTAGAAATCTTTTGGAATTCTCCTTTTTTATAAAGGGTTCTAAATCCTTGATTGATTTTTTTGATCAGTGTCTTATCTGCTTTACGAGCACCTACAGCAAAGCTTTCACCTTCATAACCAGCAGGCATAACATTATACTGATCCAGAACCCCTGATTTTTCTAAGTAGTAATTAGCATACACACGGTCAATCAATAGACCGTCAATACGTCCACTATCAAGGTCAATCAAGGCTTGAGTAAAGGTCGAATATTGGACTGCTTTTTGGTTGGCAACGATATCCTTCAAAATCTTCGGAGAAGCATTGAAAGCATCATAACCGGAAGACCCTGCTTGGGCACCTAAGGTTTTACCTGACATTCCAGCAACAGAATCAATTCCCGAAGACTTTTTGGTTACCAGTACTTGTTCATTGACCATATAAGGTTCCGTGAAGTCCGCAGACTGCTTACGCTCATCCGTGACCGAATAACCATTCCAAATGAGGTCAATTGTCCCATTCTTCAGTTCTGTTTCTTTCATATCCCAGTCAATAGCCTGCCATTCAACATCGATACCATACAATTTAAAGACTGCAGTTGCAAGATCAATATCAAAACCAACATAGCTACCATCCTTTTCCTCATATCCCATAGGAACAAAGGTCGCATCAAAACCAATTTTGATTTTCTTTTCTTTGGTATAGGTTTGCCACTGATCTTTCTGAGTTGCAAAATGTGAGCGCGAGCTACAAGCTGATAGCGCAAACAAAGGCAAAATGACAAGACAGCCAAGCAAAACTGTTTTTACTATTTTTTTCATGGAAAATCCTCACTATTTTGGATTGATAGTGACAATCTCATCGGCGATGTGCTGTGCAAACTGCATATCGTGAGTGATAACAATTTGCGTAATCCCAGTCTCACGATTCTGCAAAATCAATTTCTCCACTTCTTGACGCAACTCAGGGTCAAGAGCTGATGTTGGTTCATCATAGCCGACAATTTTCGGATCAATCATCATAGCACGCGCAAATGCAACACGTTGTTTTTGTCCCCCAGAAAGAGAGTAAGGATAAGCATTTCCGTGAGCTCCAAGGCCTAAACGGTCAAGCAGAGTTTGAGCTTTTTTCTGAGCATCCTCCTTAGACATTCCCATCGTCTTAATTGGCGAAAGCGTTAGATTGTCTAAGACTGTTAAATGTGGAAACAGTTGGAAATCTTGGAAGACAAAACCGAGCAAATTACGACTTTCCATCTGATCCAAAGGAATCTCTTCATTTTCATAAATAATTTGTCCTGAATCAATGGTTTCAAGTCCTGCTAGCATACGCAAGAGAGTCGTTTTACCACCACCAGATGGTCCAACAATAGCTAAGATTTTTCCCTCTTCGACAGTTAGGTTATAGTTATCAAAAATTTTGTGTTGACCAAATTGCTTGGAAATATTTTTTAATTCTAACATAAGGTCTCCTATTTATAATAGTTGAATTTCTTTTCGATGTTTTTCGAAGCCACAGTCACAACACCCACAAGGATAAGATAAATAGCTCCGGCCACAAACATCGGTGCTAAGGTCGCATCACGGTTCGCAGCGGTACGACTTTCCAAAAGAAGGTCTCCAACCCCAAGAACATAAACCAATGATGAATCCTTAACCAAGTTAATAATCTCGTTAAAGATACTTGGCAAGACAATCTTGACTACCTGAGGAAGGATAATGTAGCGGATGGTTTGGAAAGGACTAAGTTTAAGCATTTTTGCTGCTTCGTATTGTCCTTTCGGAATAGCCAAGATTCCTCCACGGAAAATCTCTGCGAAATAAGCTGCATAATTAAGCGTAAAAGCAAGAATAGCAGCTGGTAGACGATCGAAGACAATCCCAACACTTGGAAGAACGTAATAAACGAAGATCAATTGTAAAAGGAGAGGCGTTCCACGCATAATCCAAACGTAAAGGGTTAATAACCAATTTAAAGGTTTGAATTTAATCTGCATTAAGAAAGCAAGTACAATCCCTAATGGAATCGACAGTACGATAACAATGAAAAATACTTGAAGTGTGACTACCGCACCGTTCAAAAGGGCTGGTAATACTTCCAAAACGTATGACATATAAACTCCTATAATTATTTAGTATTATTGAATATTATACCAATTTTTTTGAAAAAATGATATAAGATTTTGAAAATAGTAAAAAGGAGTGTGACTAGACCCAATTTTCAAAATGAGTTCATAATCACACTCCTGGGAGACTTAAATAGTCTGTCCTGAGAAACAAACAATACTTAAGTCTAGCATCCCTAAAGCTTATTTTAGATTTTCTTAACAAATTCAGATTTAAGTTTCATAGCGCCAAAACCATCAATCTTACAATCAATGTTATGGTCACCTTCAACCAAACGAATATTTTTAACACGTGTGCCTTGTTTAATATCTTTTGGCGCACCTTTCACTTTCAAATCTTTAATAACTGTAACAGTATCACCGTCAGCAAGACGTGTTCCATTGCTATCAAGAACCACAAGTCCTTCTTCTTCTGCAACTTCGTTTGGATCCCACTCATAGGCACATTCAGGACATACAAGCAAGATTCCATCTTCATAAACATACTCTGAGTTACATTTTGGACAATTTGGTAATGACATAATTCTCTCCTAAGATTGTGATATAGATACTATTCTACTTTAGATTTCCCAATTAAGCAAGGGTAAAAAGGATAAAAACAAACAACATCCCTTACATTGTAAGAGATGTTGGTATTTTTATTCAACAGTAACTGATTTAGCCAAGTTACGTGGTTTATCGACGTCAAGTCCACGATGAAGTGTTGCAAAGTAAGCAATCAATTGTGTCGGTACAACCATTGAAATTGGTGACAAGTAAGGGTGAACATTATTAAGAACGATGTCATCACCTTCTTTAGCAACATTTTCCTCAGCAATAGTCAACACTTTAGCACCACGAGCAGCTACCTCTTGAATATTACCACGAGTGTGGCTAGCAAGAACAGCGTCAGACAAGAGCGCAATAACAGGTGTACCATCTTCAATCAAAGCAATCGTTCCGTGTTTCAACTCACCTGCTGCAAAACCTTCACATTGGATATATGAGATTTCTTTCAATTTAAGACTGGCTTCCATAGCAACATAGTAATCTTGACCACGACCAATATAGAAAGCGTTACGTGTTTCTGCAAGAAGAGCTGCCACTTTCTCGTCAATAACTTCTTTTTCAGAGAGTGTTGATTCGATAGATTGTGCTACAAGTGACAATTCATGTACCAAGTCGAAAGCTTTAGCTTTTTCATTACCATTAGCTTCACCGACTGCTTTAGCCAAGAAGGCAAGAGCCGCAATCTGAGCAGTGTAAGCTTTAGTAGAAGCTACGGCAATTTCTGGGCCAGCATGAAGAAGCATTGTATGGTCAGCTTCACGAGAAAGGGTAGATCCTGGAACGTTTGTCACTGTCAAACTTGGAATACCCAACTCGTTAGCTTTAACAAGAACCTGACGGCTATCTGCTGTTTCACCTGATTGGCTAATAAAGACAAAGAGAGGTTTCTTGCTAAGGAGTGGCATACCATAACCCCACTCAGAAGAAATACCAAGCTCAACTGGTGTATCTGTCAACTCTTCGAGCATCTTCTTAGAAGCAAAACCAGCATGATATGATGTTCCTGCCGCAAGGATATAGATACGATCAGCCTCTTGAACAGCCTTAATAATATCAGCATTTACAGCCACTTGACCCTTGTCATCTGTGTAGGCTTGGATAAGCTTACGCATTACTGTTGGTTGCTCATCGATTTCTTTGAGCATGTAGTAAGGGTATGTGCCTTTACCAATATCAGAAAGGTCAAGTTCAGCTGTATAGCTATCACGTTCTTTAACAGTACCATCATAATCTTGGACTTCGACACTATCAGCTTTCACGATAACTAACTCTTGATCGTGAATTTCCATGTACTGATTAGTTTCGCGAATCATAGCCATGGCATCTGAGCAGACCATGTTATAGCCATCACCAAGACCAATCAAAAGTGGTGATTTGTTTTTTGCCACGTAAATTGTTGAGGCATCTTCAGAATCCATGAGAGCGAAGGCATATGATCCACGGATAATGTGAAGAGCTTTCTTGAATGCTTCAAGAGTTGACAAACCATCTTCTTCAACAAATTTTCCAATCAAGTGAACTGCAATTTCAGTATCGGTTTGACCTTTGAAATGATGACCAGAAAGGTATTCTTCCTTAATTTCAAGATAGTTTTCAATAACACCATTGTGAACCAAAACAAAACGTTCAGTTTCTGAGCGGTGTGGATGAGCATTATCCTCTGTTGGTTTACCGTGAGTTGCCCAACGAGTATGTCCAATACCTGCTGTTCCTTCTACTCCTTCAGTTTTAGTAGCAAGTTCCGCAATACGGCCAACAGCCTTAACCAATTGACTAGATGCATCGCCAGCTACAAAGATACCAGCCGAATCATAACCACGGTATTCTAGCTTTTCAAGTCCTTGAATCAAGATATCAGTTGCATTTGTGTTACCTACAACACCAACAATTCCACACATATTTTTAATAATAACCTCAGATCAAAGAGGTCATGTCTCCTTCATTTAAAATTGGTATAGTCAATAAGCTCTTTAAAAAGCTTAACGAGGACAGTATATTCGATATATTTGACATTGTCAAGCATAAAAATTGGTATAGTCCTAAAAAGACCTTTTACTTGCCTCTTATCCTAAGGAATAATCCTTAAAATATGCTATAATAAGGCTATGCGAATTCAACAATTACATTATATTATCAAAATCGTCGAAACCGGCTCAATGAATGAAGCTGCAAAACAACTTTTCATTACGCAACCAAGTCTTTCAAATGCTGTTCGTGACTTGGAAAGAGAAATGGGAATTGATATCTTTATCCGTAACCCCAAGGGAATCACTTTAACCAAAGATGGAGTTGAATTTCTCTCTTATGCACGTCAAGTAGTGGAACAAACGAATCTCTTGGAAGAACGCTACAAAAGTCACACAGAAACACGTGAATTGTTTAGTGTTTCCTCTCAACACTACGCTTTTGTTGTCAATGCCTTCGTCTCACTTCTCAAGAGAGCTGACATGACACGTTACGAGCTCTTCTTACGCGAAACACGTACTTATGAAATCATTGAGGACGTTAAGAACTTCCGTTCAGAAATCGGTGTTCTCTTCCTTAACAGCTATAATCGAGATGTCTTGACTAAGATGTTTGATGACAACCGCCTCACATATACCAGTCTCTTCAAAGCTAGACCCCATATCTTTGTCAGCAAGTCAAACCCATTGGCTAAGCATGAAGTTGTCTCTTTGGAAGATTTAGAAGAATTTCCATACCTTAGCTATGATCAGGGGATTCATAATTCCTTCTACTATTCTGAAGAGATTCTCTCTCAGATTCCCCATAAAAAGTCTATCGTGGTTTCAGACCGAGCGACACTCTTCAACCTATTAATCGGTTTGGATGGTTACACCATTGCTACAGGTATTTTAAATAGTAATTTGAATGGTGATAACATTGTCTCTATCCCACTTGGTATTGATGATGAAATTGATATTGTTTACTTGAAGCATGAAAAGGCAACCCTCTCTAAAATGGGAGAAAAATTCCTTGATAACCTCGTTAAAGAAGTCACTTTTGACAACTAATAGATGCTAGTCCCCAGCACATAATGTTGGGGACTTTTTATCGCCAAAACTATCCAATTTAAAGCACAAAAAAGAGCCTTTCGACTCTCATCATTATTTATAATTTTTATAGCTTGCCCAAGCTTCATCTATAGATAAGGTATCAGTATCTGTATATGAGCCTCTATAGCTGTTCCAAACAAGGCCACTTGTTGAACCAGTTGCTTGGGTAACTGGAGCTTGATCATAGGCAGTCAAACCATAGTATGCAATAATGCTATTTAATTTAGAGGCGTAAAGACTATCTGTAGCATAAGTCCCTGTCAGTGCCTGAGTGGCATCTGCATAACTACTTGTATTTGATTTCCAAGTACCTGCATAAGTAGATGACGTCATCAAAGCAGCATAATCTGCTAGGGAATCACTCAGACTTCCATAAGAACGGAAGGCTTCATCAATCTCATAAGTCTTTCCTGTACCGTCATCTTCCCAAGTACGCATAGTAACGGAGTTTCCATTATAAGAGCCCTTAATCCCAAAGAAGTTGTAATAAGGAGCTTGACTCAGACCTGACTGCCCAGAATTCGATTCAAGAATAGCTTGAGCAATTAGAACAGAAGCATAGATATTATAGTCTTGACCAATTTGTCTCGCAGTTTCACCGATATTACCTATAAAAGCAGTAGTCGTTTGGTTATAAGCAGCTTCAGCTTTAGCGTTGACACTGTTATCATTTTTTCTATCGGTTGTAAAAGCTAAGACTAAAAATAATGAACAAATAAAAGCTCCCACAATAAAAATCAAATACTTCTTTAAATGACGATACATACAACCCTTCCCTCATAAAAATTTCAATTATAATATTTTAATACTATTCTATCAGAAATAACACCACTTAGCAAGTTATAGGGATAGTTTCCCCTCAAAACTATCCCTAACAACACCTTTACATATCCTAAATAATAAGATACAATGTGGGTAACTTTTAAGGAGATGAAAAATGAAAATCAAATCGTTCTTACCTGGTATAAGTATTGCAATACTTATTTCGCTTGTAGCCTGGACTCTTGGAGTCTTATTTCCTATTATTGGTGGGCCAGTCCTTGGTTTATTTATAGGACTTCTGCTAGGAATTATTCTAAGAGATTCTCAGAAACTTAAAGCAGGAATGCAATTCACATCTAAAAAAGTATTACAATACGCTGTTATTCTTCTTGGATTTGGACTAAATCTTTCTCAAGTCTTTAAGGTTGGCGTAACGTCACTTCCCATTATTCTAGTGACTATTACTACGGCACTACTTACTGCTTATGTCGTCCATCGTGTGTTCAAGCTAGATAGTGAAATTGCTACTTTAGTAGGTGTTGGTTCTTCTATTTGTGGGGGATCTGCTATTGCTGCAACTGCACCTGTAATCAAGGCTAAAGATGAATCTATTGCAACAGCAATCTCTGTAATTTTCTTTTTCAACATCTTAGCAGCTCTACTCTTCCCTCACTTGGGATCCTGGTTGGGACTTAGCAATCAAGGCTTTGCCATATTTGCTGGAACAGCTGTCAACGATACTTCTTCTGTAACTGCTACAGCTAGTTCCTGGGATAGCTTACATGGAACATCCATTCTAGAGCAGGCAACAATTGTTAAATTAACTCGCACACTTGCTATCATCCCTATAACTCTTGGGCTTTCTGTATGGCAGTCTCGAAAGGACAATACAAAGGAAGCATTCTCGCTAACCAAAGCAGTGCCTAACTTTATCCTTTGGTTCCTTTTGGCCTCACTGATTACAACTGTTGCAATGTCACTCGGTGTAAGACCTGCCGTATTTTCACCATTAAAAGACCTTTCAAAATTTATGATTATTATGGCAATGACAGCTATCGGTTTCCAAACGAACCTCAAAACACTAATCACTAAAGGAGGCTCAGCACTTCTAGTGGGAGGAGTCTGCTGGTTATTAATTAGCCTTGCTTCTCTTCTCATGCAAAAGCTATTAGGACTTTGGTAAAAAACATCTAAAAAACTCACAATCCTGCTAAGTTTGTGAGTTTTTATTATAGAATCATTTTTTATACTCAAAGACATAGGTTTGGATAACCTTGTCCCCATCGTTTGTTACTTTCAAATCAACATTGTAGCTCTTAGTTTCACCGCTAATATCCTGAACCTTATAATCACCATCTTTTTTTACCGAAGAGGTAGTCTGTCCTGAATAATGCTTAACTTCAAGACCTGAAGCTCTATCTAGAGAAAAATTAATGAGCCCGTTTAAAGAATATAGCCCATACAAAATAAGACATAAAAAGCTCAGCGACACAAGGCTCACCAAATAATATTTAACAAAATCCCCCAATTTCAACCCCTGCTTACTCACTTAGTTATTATCTTCCTTTAACTTAACATTCTTTTTATTAGAGTATTTTCAAATTTTATTTTACACACATTTGGGTATTTTGTCAAATTATTTGATATTTAAAATAGAATCTAATTTTTCTATATACTAAAAGCCGTTAGTCATCTAACGACAATTTTTTATTTCTGAAATAACGTATTCAAGACGGCTATAGAGACCAAGTAATAAGTCGTAACTTCGATTTTCATTTTCTTTCAAAACAGTGAAAACTGTTGTACTATAGGTAAATTCAAAGAAGTCATCTAATTCCTTGAGCCAGTCATCAATAACCCCTAAATTTTGATCAATGATTGCAAACAAACTTGGCTGATACCAGATTGTACCTTCGATATAAAGGTTTTTGTCAGATAATTTAGATAGGGATACTTTCAAGTCAGCAAGCTCTCTTTTAGCAAGATTTGGTTCAATCTTTAAATCAAAAAGCAAGCGTGCATCATGATTTAGAATATCGAGTTCTGCTTGAAGCAGTTGAATATAATGTATCGCTACTAAATACTGGTTCATGGGTCTCTCCTGATCATCTGAAAATCGTACTATTATTGTACCACTAAAGAATGAAAAAATGTAGTAATTATTTAATTTTTTACAGGATTTTTTTAGAAAAAATACGATGCTTTAAATTTCTGTTTAAAACTAATGACACTAGCAATTTTCTAAGAGTTTAAGAAATGAAAGATTTTTTTAAAAAAAGAAAAACACTCACGAATGAGTGCATTTCTAGTATTAATGGCTAACCATTTCTTGTGCAATTTCAAAGCCACTAAGTTTTCCAGGATAGTAAGTAGGCCAATTATCCATTTCTTTTAGAATCTCATCTTGGCTACTATTTCCAAAGAAAATATGGAAATGTGCTGAACTTGTTGGATCTATTTGATGATCTGAAAATTGGACATACTGGTAAGGGTTATCTGCTGCTTGACTGTCAGTTGCTGTAAAGAGATAACGGACACCTTTTTTACCAGAAGTATAGGTCAAAATCTTATAACCATCATAACGATAAGTGTGTGTCACACTGCTTCCATCAGTCTTAGTGAAAGTCATGGTCATCTTTTTACCATCAATAGCAATTTTAGAAACATCTGTTTGATAGCCCTTAGTGTAGTATTCTTTATACTCTTGTGCTGTTTTATCCTTATTCAATAGAGATTTGTATTCAAATACTTGATCTAAAGTACCATCTTGAAGATAAGGATAAACCGATTGCCACTCACCAGACCAATCCGAAAGTTCTCTATCTTTAACATCTTTGTCATCGAAGTAACCATTTTGAACCGTTTTCTTGTCATCACTTCCCGTTTCAGGTTGGATAGCTTTACCTTCAACGTCCGTTGTTAAACGAAGATTTTTTAGGTTCTCAGTCATAACACTGACATAGTCTTCACCTTTTTTCAACTGTTCCTTAGTTAGTGATTCAATTGGATTTAAAACTGCTGTCTTAACTCCTACTTCGTTAGCTAAGGTTTTAGCAACACTACTTGAAGCATTTTCCTCAAAATAGATATAGTTAATATCATATTCTTTGACATACTTAGAAAGGCTAGCGATACGTTTTGCAGAAGGGTCGGACTCAGCTGAAACACCTAAAATTGGTACCTGTTTCAAACCGTAATCTAAGGCAAGGTAGGCAAAAGCTGCGTGCTGAGTAACAAAACTTTTCTGTTTTGCTTGACTAAAGGCTTCAGTATACTCCTTATCCAAAGTCTTTAATTTTTTAAGGTATTTCTCGGCATTGGTTGTAAAGACTGCTTTTTTATCTGGATGCTGAGCAATCAAACCGTCTCTAATAGTTTCAACTAATTTTTGAGAACGTTTAGGTGAGAGCCAAACATGGGGATCATATTCGTGGTGATGTTCTTCTCCACCATGATCATGATCTTCTTCCTCTATTCCAGGTAAGAGAACCATGCCTTGACTTGCCTTAATGATTTTTGTATTTTTAGTGTTGATAGACTTTTCAACTTTTGGAACCCAGGTTTCCATATTTTCATTTAGGTAGACAAAAGTGTCTGCTTTTTCAATGTCAGCGACATTCTTAGTAGATGGTTGGAAATCGTGGGCTTCACTTCCAGCAGGAATGAGATAAGACACCTCTCCCTCATCTCCTACAACCTGCTTGGTAAATTCATAAACAGGGTAAAAGCTCGTCACAACTTTCAAATCACCATTTCCTTTTGGACCGTGGTGACTAGTCGTATAATAAATACCTGCACCAGCAGCTAAAACAACTGCTGCTAATCCTGCTAGGCCAAAAATGCGTTTCTTTTTCATGATATTCCTTTCAAAATGCTTAACCAGTTAATAGTTTACTGGTTAAGTATATCACACTTCATTTATTTTGCAAGTCCTAAAATAAAAAAATTGAAATATTTCGACGAGAAAGAATTATTTGATATACTGGAAATATCATTTGGAAAGTAGGTTATACATGTTTCGAAAATTAATCCTATATCTTTTTTTATTGCTTTCAGCCATAGGCCTGACTTATGATACGCAATCATACACTTCAGGCGCTTTGTCTGGTTCGGCATACGGTATTATTGGACTATCAACACCGATTGCCTTATGTTATATCGTACCAGGAATATTTCTGATTCTGTACTTAGGCAAGAGATGGCAGGTGAAACCACTTGTTCTCATATTTGCTCTAATTGGTGGAGTCTTTATCACAGGATGGATAGCTGGTTATGCCAATACCATTTCTCACGACTGGGTGACTGCTCATCTTTCTTCAAAGAGCTTCTTCTACCGCTTTGAGGATGCCCTTATGGCTCCCCTAGTTGAAGAACCCCTAAAACTGGCAGCTTTTCTCTTTGCTATCTATATGGTACCAACGAAAAGTTACAAGGGGATCTTGCTTGTTGCTATTACGGCAGGTCTTGGCTTCCAGATTAGTGAAGACTTCTCCTATATTCTTTCAGATTTGCCTGATGGTTTTTCTTATACGATTTCAGGTATTCTTGGTCGAACTATTGGTGCCGTATCGTCTCACTGGCTTTACACATCCTTCCTTGCTATGGGGCTAGTCCTTATATGGCGTTCCCGTCAAAAACTCATTAATTCTAAATACAGTCTTATTGGTATACTTTATGCTTGTGGTGCTTTTGCTGCACACTTTGCTTGGAATTCACCTCTTCGAAATTTAGAAAGCGATTTGCCATGGGCATCAGGTCTTCTTATTTCACTCAATCTTTTCTTCTTCATTACACTTTATCAGATTCTCTCGAGTCTAGATGAAGAAAACAAGTAATGTTAAACTACGAAAAAACCTTTCCAATTTTATGGAAAGGCTTTTTTGATAACTTTAATCACTCATAGAAAAACGATTGGTCATCAAATTACTTGCATCATCTAAGACTTTTGCCAATAATTTATCTGTTTCTGACTGAATCTTATCACTAATTTTTTGATTTTCAGCTTCAAAATCAATACTTTCATCATTAGCTAAAGCGGTATCAACATGATTAATCATGGCATGGCCAAGAGCCATAGTTGTTTCTACATAGGCATCCAAATCAGCTTCATGCTGTTGGAAATGAGGATCACAGATGGCAGCAATCAAGCGATTACTCCAGTAGAAATTACCTGTATCCACTTTATCAGTTGTTTGACGGAAATAAGCAGGTGTCGTTCCGACCTGAGTCCAGAATGGCACCATAGTGCCAAAAGGCATTGATCCATAGGCTAACCATTGAATACCAGTTGTTTCTGATGGTTTGTTAGGACGCATTTGCAAGAGAGCTGTTTGGCTAGTACGGTTGATACCGATTGGACGGAATTGGCGTTGACTTACCGCATCTCCTTGAGGTCCATAAGGATCATAAGGCGTATCTTGGTAATGAAGACTCAAGACATATTTAACATCTTCAACTGTAATTTTGCGGTATGGTTTTTGGCACCATGGAATAAAGAATGATTTTGGATCATAGTCTTTTTCTGGGTTCAAAAATTTCTGCATAGCCCAGGCGCGTGGTGTATTATAATGACGATCCTTATCTCGTTGGCTACCAAAAGCATAACGTGGATTAAAGTGTTCGTTAGAATAAGTCAAATCCAAGTGATGTTTATTAATAAAGTCTCGAATGTCTGGTGAGGCAAGATAGTCGTCTGGATTTTCAAATTCATAGTGATCGATACCAAGTTGGTTTGGGTTAGTAACATAGGCATCGTCTGGAACACGTCTGGCAATCCAATGGTGACCACCAATGGTCTCTAGCCACCAAATTTCTTCAGTATCTGAGAAAGCAATACCATTAGATTCGTAAGTTCCGTAAGTTTCAAGAAGTTGCCCCAAACGAAGGACACCTTCACGCGCCGTCTTAATATATGGCAAGACCAATGTTAACATATCCTCTTCTCCAAAACCATCTTTAACAAGAGGGTCTGCACCGAGTACACGCGCATTGGTGGTGATTGTTTCTGTTGCACTCATGGCAACATTAGCTGAGTTAATACCAGCTTCACCCCAGATACCGTCTTTACCAAGTGCATCTGGAACAGAAGTATAACGTAGAGGATTATCTGGCAAATCAATTGAAAACTTGCTAAGCACAGACTGGTAATGACGCGGTTGGTCTTCAGGGGTCACGACGAGAAATTCTTTGGGCGTAAAAACGCCAGATTGAGAATCCTCAGTACGTGCAATCATGGTAGAGCCATCATATGAGGCTTTCTTACCTACTAAAATCGTTGTACAAGCCATAAAAGCTTCCTTTCTACTTACAAATCGTCCGCAATTTTATTAATTTTTCTGAGACGATGATTGACACCACTCTTGGTCAGAGGAGGTTCTATACTATCTGCGATTTGCTGGATAGAGTAATCTGGATTGGCAATACGGAGTTGGGCAATTTGGCGCAGCTCCACAGGTAAAATCTCCAAGCCAACCGTATCCATAATCTTGATAATATTATTAATTGTTTTCATACTAGCACTAATCGTTCTAGCAATATTAGCTGTTTCCGCATTATTGGCACGATTCAGATCATTTCTGGTCTCTCGCATAATTTTGACCTCTTCGAAGGTATCCTTAGAGTTCATTGCACCAATAACAAGGAGGAAATCCATAATATCCTCAGCTTTTTGAAGATAGGTCACAAAACCATTTTTATGACTCAAAACCTTGGCATCGAGCATAAATTTTTTCATGAGAGAAGCCAAGTCCTCTGCGTGGTCTTGGTAAACGGAAAAAATCTCTAATTGATAACGGCCTTTTTCAGGATCACGAACTGTTCCAGTCGCCAAAAAAGCACCTCGTAAATAGGATCTTCCAGCTTCATCATCTTCCATTACTGATGTTTCAATGCCTGTTTCAAAGCCAAAGAAAGAATCCGCCAATTGTAAATCGGACAAAATATCATTGACATGGTCAGCTACAAAAACCGTGTAAACACGATTTTTCTTGAGATTAGTCTTGTTATGATGTCTCAATTCAGGATTACTCTGATAACGACTTTCCATTAATTGGTAGATATGTCGCGCAATCTTTGCGTTTTCTGTTGAGATAGAAAGAGTCAATCCTTGGTTGGTCAATCCAACAGAACCAGACATCTTAATCAATGCCGACAATTCAGCCTTGTCTTTGCTTGAAGCTGCAATTATCTCTTCTTTAACCTTAATCGTGAAACTCATGACTTATTCCTCACTAGATGCATGAGCTCATCCACTACCAAGTCACCATGGTGGAAGGCACCACCATTTTCAAGTCGCAAAAAATTAGAAGACACAACTGTTTTTGCTTCACGACGTAAGCCCTCAAAATCATGCTCAACCTGAACAAGGTATTCATCAAATTTATTACTTGCCATATATTCCTTAGGCACTTTCTTGATATTAACTAAGACATTGTCAATCACATCGGAGCCAAGATGACGATTAAGAACAGCCACATGGTCGGCATCTGAGAATTGCTCAGTTTCTCCGTACTGCGTCATAATATTACAAATGTATGTGACATCAGCCTTGGTCTCAATAAGAGCCTGACGAATCTCTGGTATCACCAGGTTGGGCAAAATCGATGTATAGAGAGACCCAGGACCTAAAACAATCATATCACTATTAATAATAGCATCAACAACCTTACGACTGGCCTTAGGCTCTTCATCATTATAGGTATTAGTCACATAAACGCGCTCAATCATGCCATCGTATTGGGCAATACTACTCTCACCTGCTACTTCATGACCATCTTGAAAAACGGCATGAAGCGTCAAGGCAGTCTCACTGGCAGGATAAATCTTACCTGTGACGTGGAAAAACTTCGTCAGAAGCTGCATGGCATTATAGGTAGATCCCTGCATTTCAGAAATTCCAGCGATGATTAGATTTCCGAGTGGATGACCGGCCAAAGCGCCATCGGTTTTATCAAAACGATATTGGAAAACTCTTTCATAAAGTTTAGGCATATCACTCATAGCTACCAAAACATTACGCAAATCCCCTGGAGGTGTCAGTTGCATGATATCACGCAAATCTCCTGAAGAACCGCCATCATCAGCTACAGTTACCACAGCAGTGATATCAACATCCTTATGGCGTAAACTACGAAGAATGACTGGAATACCAGTTCCCCCACCTATTACTGTAATTCTTGGTTTTTTCATGAACGATTCACCGTCTCCTTACGTCGATCCTTATCACGATGTGTTTCATTGACTGTCCAATCATTTTTTAGATCTTGGGCTAGACGATGTGCAAAAGCTACACTACGGTGTTGACCACCTGTACACCCAACAGCAATAGTAAGAACAGACTTACCTTCTTTTTTGTAGCCAGGTAAGATTGGTTTAATAAGCTGTTTCAAATGATTGTAAAAGTCTTCTGATTCTGTATGCTTCATGACGTAATCAAAAACCTCTTTATCCAAACCTGTGAGGTTACGAAGGGCAGGATCATAATAAGGGTTTGGCAAAAAACGGACATCAAAAACCAGATCTGCATCCAATGGCAGTCCATATTTAAAACCAAAACTCAAAACTTCAATACGGAAAGAAGATTGGTCTTGCTCAGATGAAAACTGTTCAGAAATAGCCTTACGAAGTTGACGCGGAGTCAATTCTGTCGTATCAACTACGTTTTGACTCAAACTCTTAAGCGGTGACAAAAGCTCACGCTCTAACTTGATGCCATCCAAAACACGGCCATCTGCCGCCAGTGGGTGACTACGACGTGTCTCTTTGTAACGAGAAACCAATTCACCATCCGTAGCGTCCAAGAAAAGAATCTTGAAATTAAGTTCCTCATTGCTTTCTAATTTATCCAAAATATCGTTGATTTCATCGAAGAACAAGCGACTTCGCATATCAACGACAAGAGCAATCTTATCTGTCTCTTCACTATGTTTTACCAATTCGATAACCTTTGGTACCAAAGAAGGTGGCATATTATCAATAGTGAAGTATCCAATATCCTCAAAGGATTGAATCGCTACAGTCTTACCTGCTCCGCTCATCCCTGTTACAACAACTAAATTAATTTTTTTCGTTCCCATGAGACTCCCTTTCTAGTCTTTCTTCTTTCAAGACACGAATATCGTCTGACATTTTTTCAACTTGTTGGCTAACCCCCATAATCATTTCTGTCTGCAATTTTTGAATAGTAAGCAAATCTGATTGGTCTTGTTGCACCAAGTGATCAATTTTTTCATGTAAAAGTCGGATTTCTTCCTTTGATTGTTTATTGACGTTATAGTCATTTCGTGCTTGCAATCGATCGTAATCCGATGCCCGATTCTGACTCATCATAATCAATGGTGCCTGAACGGCAGCTAGAGTGGACAAGGCCAGATTCAACAGAATAAAAGGATACTTATCAAAGGCAATCCCAAAGGGTTGAACAACATTCAGCCCCATCCAAATAGCCATAAAAGCAACAAATGACAAGATAAAAGTCCAAGATCCACCAAATCGGGCCACTTCATCCGCCACTTTTTGACCAAAAGTAATTCGACTATCCAATTGTTCCTGGACATCCTGGTCCTCGTAGAGCAAACTCTTGGTCACATCATGAACTGTTTCACGCACGTGCTCATTTTTCTCATTAGCATTTGCGATAATCTCGTCGAGAAAAACTAACCTATAATCCAAAAGGCTAATATTACTAATGAAATCATGTCCTTGTAAATCAGGATAATCTTTTTTCAAAAGCACCTGCAAACGACTATTTAGTCGTTCGAAATAGGAGCCATCGGTTTCATCGAACCACTCTTTAGAGATATAATCCTGAACTCTCTTAACCTGCATATTTTCGCCTTCTTTCTAGGCTCTATTATACCATATTGAAAGCTTAAACGTTCAATAGATAAAGGAAAAGAGTCCAAGACTAACCTCAGACTCCTCATTATTGGGACAATTAATTTAACATCTTCTTATTGGTAATTCAAAGTCCAGTAGTAAGTACCATCACCTGCGACAACACAAGCCACTGCAGCTTGAGTAGCATCTGGACTCATGAGAAGTTCACGAATACCACTGCTCAACCATTTATTTGCAACAACTGAACCATCAGATTCACGACGGTAAACAATACCGTCACTGTTGTAAGTATGTGAAATATCTTTGGCGTGTGGAAGAGTTGTGCTATTGTAAAGATCATCAGACCATGTAAGCGCTGGTAAACCGGCAGCTGTACGTTGAGCATTGATTTCATTAAAGGCAGCCTTAGCTGAATCAACTTCAACATAATCAGAGTTTTCAGTTGGTTCTACATGATAAATAAATTTAACATATCCAAATTCAACATCACTATATTTTTTGTCGTCAACACCGCTCTTGAGATTAGCTGTAATCACATAATCACGTGCCCAAGCACTGCCTTTAGAAGCATTGAAGTTATCAACATCTTCAATTTCCCAAGTTACATTACAATCCCAGCCAGCATTGTCTATGAATTTTGGAGCAAGATTATTAATGACATAGTCTTTGAATTCATCAACATTTTGGAATGGAAGAGCTTCTCCCGCTTTACCAGTACCAACTACATTTTCAGAATACAACTTAACACTTGATGCGTTGTCATCGTACATGTATTCGTCGTTTCCTGCTGGTTTATGAAAATCTGGATCAAGCTCAGGGTCATCATTGGCAGTACCATTGTAGAGTTTCCACTTACCATCAACCCATTTGTAGTAACCATCGATACCACGCGCATTTTCCTCATCAGTCATAGCGACACGGTAGTAATACGTACCGTTGTCATCTACAAATCGTGGGTCTGACTGCATGCGATAATCTGTTGGTGGCAATGTTGGTTTTGGCAACTTATCATAGTCAATGTTTGTTTCAGGCGCATATGGTGGGTTTTCAAGTTCAGGAGCTTCAGAACTTGTTTCTGATGTTGAACCTGTCTCTGAAGTTGCTGTTGAAGAAGATTCAGAAGTTACAGTCGAACTTGAGTTACCAGTTGAAGCCGCTTCTGAAGTTGAATCTACAGTTGAGGCTACTTCTGAACTTGCTGATGACGTTGAGTCAACAGTTGAAGCTACTTCTGAGCTTGCTGACGAAGTTGAATCTACAGTTGAGGCTACTTCTGAACTTGCTGATGACGTTGAGTCAACAGTTGAAGCTACTTCTGAACTTGCAGACGAAGTTGAGTCGGCAGTTGAAGCTACTTCTGAGCTTGCAGACGAAGTTGAATCTACAGTTGACGCTGCTTCTGAACTTGCAGACGAAGTTGAATCCACGGTTGAGGCTACTTCTGAACTTGCTGATGAAGTTGAATCTACAGTTGACGCTGCTTCTGAACTTGCAGACGAAGTTGAATCCACGGTTGAGGCTACTTCTGAACTTGCTGATGAAGTTGAATCTACAGTTGAGGCTACCTCTGAACTTGCTGATGAAGTTGAATCTACAGTTGAAGTTGTTGGAGCTTCAGAATCTGTGCTTGAAGCCTTAACAAGCACCCACTTACCATTTGAATAATAGTAGTAATCGCCATTATCTTTCAAATAGTAGTGAGTACCATTTTCGTAACGGTAGTGAGGGTCATTTCTCAAAACCTCATAACCTGTCGTTGGTGTATTGTTAGAACCACTATTGTTGTTATTATAGTCACCACCACGAACCCAACGACCGTTATAGTTAACATAGTAGCTACCATCACTCAAGATGTAGTACAAGTAACCATTGCTATAGCGGTAAGTACCTGATTCGTTGTAGTTGTTGTAACCAGGATTATAGTTGTTATAGCCATAATTATAGTTATAATTATAGCCATAGTTATAGTTTGGATAGTAATTATTGTAACCGTAGTTATAGCCATAATTGTAATTATAGCCTGGATAATAACCATTGTATCCGTAGTTATAACCATAGTTTGGATAATAGTTGTTATACCATGGATTATAAGAATAGTTATTATAGTAACCTCGGCCATAATAACTATCGGCCTGTGCATGATCATTACCAACTACCGTTGGTGCTAATATTGCTGCCCCTAAAACAGCGCACGAAAATAGACGTAAACTTTTTCTCATTGTCTTCATCCCCTTTTTTAAAAACAAATATACCTTTTATAAGCAAGCGCTTACGCTTCTGTTTTACTTTAATTGTAGGAGATAATACTTCTATTGTCAAATTATTTTAATAATAGAACTTTCTAAGAACAGACCAATAAAAAACTAACAATGACCTTACTTTTACTTGTAAAAAATAATTGATCAGCTTTCTTTTACACCCTAAAGACAGGTGTTTAACAAAATAAAAAAGCCCTTAATATAAGGACTTTTAGCATGATATTAACGATTATCAATATTTTCTGGGTAAAGATCGTGATTAAAAAGACGTTGCTCTGCCATCTTTTCATACTTAGTTTCTGGACGGCCATAATTATAATAAGGGTCAATAGAAATACCACCACGAGGTGTAAATTTACCCCAAACTTCTAAGTAACGAGGGTTCAAAAGCTCCACCAAATCTTTACCAATGGTATTAATACAGTTTTCATGGAAATCTCCGTGATTACGGTAACTAAAGAGGTAAAGCTTTAGAGATTTAGACTCAACGCAGAGCTGGTCTGGAATATAAGAAATATAGATACTTGCAAAATCAGGTTGGCCAGTAATAGGACAAAGTGACGTAAATTCTGGACAGTTGAATTTGATAAAATAATCATTATCAGTGTGACGATTATCAAAAGACTCCAAGACTTGTGGAGAGTATTCAAAAATATAAGGTGTCTCCTTATTACCAAGGAGAGTGAGGTTTTTCATTTCTTCTTGTTGTGACATTTTTCTTCCTTCGTTGTTAATTTTTCTAGACCTTTATATAGTCGATTTTTAATCCAAATTTCTAATGTTAATCATTAAAAAAGTAAAAATACTATCAATTCTAAGCTTATAGAATGTGAAGATTAGACACCACGCTCATTATCATAGAGTAGGGTATGAAGCTGAGGGAGAACTCGCACATTTCCCCACGAGTCATCAGCAGCTACAGTCTCCCACAGTTCTTTTAGGCGATCTAATTGATGTTGGACAATATTACCCTCTGCTTTAGGTTCAGGATTACCAGCTGAAAGAAACATGACATCTGGCTGATAACGTTCCTGAATCATTTTAGCAAAGGCTAAATCTGCATCATCGAAAACAGGAACCTTGAAGGTAACTTTATCAGGATCAAGCTGAGAAACAATAAAGTCAAGGGTTTCCATATTGACTTCCATCTTGGATGATGGCGGTTTAGGACTTAAGGTTACTTGGTCAATATCCTTTAGCCACTCCTGCCAGCGAGAACCCTGTGTTTCAACGGCCAAAGTCACTCCTCTTGCTTTGAGTTTTGAAACAAGTTCAGCCATATTAGCTGCTAAAAGAGCTGGGTTCCCTCCAGATAGAGTAACATAGTCGTAAGTTCCTAGCGCATCCAAAGCTTCAATGACTTCATCAGCTGTCATACGAGTTGGTTTCTCTGAACCATCCCAAGTGAAGGCAGAATCACACCAATCACAGTGGTAATCACATCCTGCTGTCCTTACAAACATGGTTTTTTGACCAATTGCTCGCCCTTCCCCTTGAAAGGTTGGTCCAAAAATTTCAAGTACTGGTAGTTTGAGTACACGTTCTCTATTCATCCAACCACTCCCGTCTAAACTCTGAAAAGGCTGTTGGTGTTTCATAAAGGCGTACATATTCCAAACGAAGTCCCCTCTCCTCTGGCAGATGTTGACTCGTCGTATGGAAAATCCAGAAAACCATATTTTCCGCAGTTGTGTTCATATAAGGCAAAGTCTCATTGAGATAACGGTGATCTAACTGAGGTTCCAAATGGTCCTTATAAATGCTCTTGAGGTCACCAAAATCGTAGGTCATGCCACGTTCATCCAAGTAACCACTCACTGCTATTTGAAGATGGTAGGTATGACCATGAAGCGATTTGCATTTGCCTTCATAATGAAAGAGATGGTGGGCAGCATCAAAAGTAAACTCTTTAGAAACCATTGTACGGTGAGGATTGTAAACCAAAGACTCACCTGTTTCTTTTTTGATTTCTTTCGGTGCAAAGAACATTAAGCTTCTCCTCTTTCTGCTAGATATTTTTCAAGTCCTTTTTGACGCAAATGGCAGGCAGGACATTCCCCACAACCAGTCCCAATAATACCGTTATAGCAAGTTAGCGTTTTTTCACGAACATAGTCGAAAGCTCCAAGTTGGTCAGCCAAAGCCCAAGTCTCAGCCTTATCTAACCACATGAGAGGAGTTTGGATAACAAAATCATAGGCCATGGCTAGATTAAGTGTGACATTAAGCGATTTGACAAAAACATCACGACAGTCTGGATAACCAGAAAAGTCTGTCTCACAAACACCCGTAACAATGTCAGTGATACCACGTTGCTTAGCCAGAACAGCTGCAAAAGAAAGGAAAAGATGATTACGCCCGTCCACAAAAGTATTAGGAACTTCACCTTCTTCTGCCTCAATCTCAATATCAGATGTTAAAGCATTTTCAGTAATTTGACCAAGCAAAGACATATCTAAAACATGGTGTTTAAGCCCTTGTTCTCGTGCAATCTCTTTAGCTACTTCAATTTCCAAGCTATGACGTTGCCCGTAAGCAAAAGTAACTAATTCAACTGTTTCATAATGTTTTAGAGCCCAAAATAGGCAAGTAGTAGAATCTTGACCGCCACTAAAGACGACCAAAGCTGATTGACGTTTCATAATATTCCTCTTTATTCGTGATGTTTGAGACACATAAAAAGGCCCCTTGGGGGAGCCAAAAAAACGCCAGTAATGGTTTTTTTTAGCGATGGTGTCTCCCAAACATCGAAAATGATTTATCTTTAATAGTCTATCATAGTTGAGAAAAAAAGAAAAGAGCCAAGGCTCTCTTCATTAATCAATCTCAGCGATAACTTCGATTTCAATTTTAACATCTTTTGGCAAACGTGCCACTTCTACTGCAGAACGTGCTGGGAAATCAGATGTAAAGGCAGTTGCATACACTTCGTTAAATGGAACGAAATCGTTAATGTCACTTAGGAAGCAAGTTGTTTTGACAACGTGGTCAAAGTCTGTACCAGCTTCTGCCAAAATAGCCCCAACATTTTTAAGAACTTGTTCTGTTTGTTCTTGAATTGTTTCGCCAATGATTTCACCTGTTTCTGGTGACAATGGTACTTGACCAGAAGCAAACAAAAGATTGCCAACAATTTTACCTTGAACATAAGGTCCGATTGCTGCTGGTGCTTTATCAGTATGAATAGTTTTTGCCATGATAGTTCTCCTTTGACTAATATGTTGCTATTATAACAAAATATTCTGAAAATTGAAACATATAATTCCAAAAAGAAAAGAATCAGCACTAGGCTAATCCTTCTCCTACTATTTCAGATACTTTTTGACATAGCTATAGTAGTCTGGTTTTTCTTTTTTATTAAGTGCAAAGAGCATTTGACCTAAAGATTTCACACGACTCGATTCCTATTGTAAAGGATGTGCCTACTTTACCACAATTTTTAAAGATAAAAAAACTCTCCCTGCACAGCAGAGAGAGTTCGTTCGGATTTTGTTAAGCAAGATGCTATTATCCAATTTAAACTTATGTAGACTAATAAAAGTCTGGAATATTAATCCATCTTTGTCCCTTTATTTATTATCTTGCCCATTTTCCCCAATCCAATCAGTAAGAGAGGGAAAGAGAATAGCGTTACAAGGCCCAGGATGACAAAGACTACTACAAATCCATAACTATCGATGAACCAACCCGTCAGTGGGAAGATGACAATCATGGATAGACTAAACATCATCGAATTGATGCTCAGCATGGTTGCCCGTACACTGGATGGTAAATAGCCTTGTAAATCATTGTAGTAAATGGGTTGATAAAACGCATAAAGTGCATTGGTCAAGAGATAAACACTTAGATAGACGAATGGAGTTCTCAACCATACCAACAGCAAGGCCAACCCTGTCAGCGCAACCAGAATTGGAAAGACTTGATTGCTATTCCATTTTTTCCCGATTTGACTAGCTAGATAAACAGCTAGAAGATTTAAGAGACTACCAACAAGCATGATGAGCGATACTTGCCAACTGGCTAGGTCACTGATTTTCTGTTGGTAGTAAAAATAAAACATACACATGATGGTTCCTAGCAGTTGATAGGTGAGCATCCAGTAAAATAAGACCGGTTTCTCCTGCCATTCTTGTTTCACCACCACCAATATCCGTTTTAAGGTTAAGCGATTTCTTTCATCACTCTTAGTTTCTGGCTCCTTCATCAGAAAAATCAAGAGAATGGAAACTAATGAAAGGCCAATCGCAATATGATAGGTCAAGGCCAAGGCTCCGTGAACAAAGAAACCAGCAACAACTGTACCTAGAGTTCGGGTGACTTCTGCCACACCAGACAAAAAGCTAGAAATCTGAAGATAGCGGTCCTTTTGACCTGCTTCAACTGCTGAATCATATAAGAAAGCCGTACTGGTCCCCGAGTCAAAATTGTAAGACCAAGCATTGACCATCATGGCAATCGCATAGATCCAAAAATTTCCCTGACCAAGTAAGATCAAGACAGAGGATCCAATACTGGCCAAGCGAGCCAAATAGAGATTGGTCTTGTAGCTAAACCGATCGGCCAACATACCTGATGGAATCTCACACAAGAGACTTGTCCCATGAAAGATACTTTCTAGTAAACCGATTTGAAGTAAGGAAAGACCATTCTGAATGAAAAATAAAATCCAAAAACTGGTGATTCCAAAATAAGATGTGAATTCCAGTCCTGCTAGAAGTGGAATATTGCCTTTGTAAGTTCTTTTAAACATCGTTTTCTCACTTTCAATATGTAATTTGATTGTTTCTAAAAGACTTACTTAGAGTTGCCTACATTTTCCTCACCTCTTTCATTAAAAGTAAAAACGCCAGTTGGCGTTTTTATTTCAGATACTTTTTGACATAGCTATAGTAGTCTGGTTTTTCTTTTTTATTAAGTGCAAAGAGCATTTGACCCTTAATAGGTTCTTTCTCATCATTTGGTTGTAGAAAAAGAGCAACCTCTTTGGATTTAGTTGGGAAAAATACCGTATAAAACGTCTCTTTCCCCTGATCTTTTACTTTTAGCGAATAATAGGTAAAGTCATCTTTAGACTTGGGACCATCCACTGTATAGTTATAATCCTGATCACCAATCTTGACCTTATCTTTCTTGAAGACAATAGTATAATCCTTCTTTAAGGCATCTTGTGCCTGCCATTCACCCTCTAGTGAGGGAGCAGACTTGCTACAAGCTACCATCGAAACCATACAAAGTAAGGCCAATAGACCAAGAAACCATCTTTTCATACTTTTGCACTCCTAGAGAATTTTACTTATGGTTTGATACGGTGCAACATACGTGGGAATGGAATAGCTTCACGAATGTGTTTTGTGCCAGCTACGAAAGTAACCATACGTTCAATACCGATACCAAAACCACCATGTGGTACTGAACCATATTTACGAAGGTCAAGGTAGAATTCGTATTCTGAACGGTCCATTCCGAGTTCATCCATTTTAGCTACAAGGGCATCATAGTCATCTTCACGCATTGAACCACCGATGATTTCACCATAACCTTCTGGAGCCAAAAGGTCTGCACAAAGAACGCGCTCTGGATTACCAGGAACAGGTTTCATGTAGAAGGCCTTAAAGCTTGCTGGATAATTAACAACGAATGTTGGAACACCAAAATAGTTTGAAATCCAAGTTTCGTGCGGTGAACCGAAGTCATCCCCATGTTCGAGGTGCTCGTAATCTGTATCTTCATCATTTTCATGTGCTTGAAGAAGGTCGATAGCTTCATCATAAGACACACGCTTGAATGGCTCAGCAATGTATTTCTTAAGAAGATCCACATCACGTTCAAGGATTTCAAGAGCTTGTGGCGCACGATCAATCACACCTTGAATAAGTGCTTTAACATAAGCTTCTTGCAAGTCAAGTGACTCATCATGTGTCAGGAATGAATACTCAGCATCCATCATCCAGAACTCAGTCAAGTGACGACGTGTTTTTGATTTTTCAGCACGGAAAACAGGACCAAAATCAAAGACACGACCAAGAGCCATTGCACCAGCTTCAAGGTAAAGCTGACCAGATTGGCTTAGGTAAGCAGGAGTACCAAAGTAATCTGTTTCAAACAATTCTGTTGAATCTTCAGCAGCATTTCCTGACAAAATTGGACTATCAAATTTGATGAAACCATTTTTATCAAAGAATTCGTATGTTGCGTAAATAATCGCATTACGAATTTGTTGGACAGCCATTTGTTTACGCGAACGCAACCAAAGGTGACGATTATCCATCAAGAAGTCAGTTCCGTGTTCTTTTGGTGTGATTGGGTAATCATGTGACTCACCGATGACTTCTACTGCTGTCACATCCAACTCGTAACCAAATTTTGAACGTTCATCTTCTTTGACCACACCAGTCACATAAACTGATGTTTCTTGGCTAAGGCGTTTAACAGTATCAAATTTTTCAGTACCTTCTTCTTCACCGTATTTTTCGATGAAGTTAGGTTTGAAAGCTACAGCTTGGAAGAAGGCAGTCCCATCACGCAATTGAAGAAAGGCCAATTTCCCTTTACCTGATTTGTTAGCTACCCATGCACCGATAGTGATTTCTTCACCCACGTATTTAGGCACATCAATAATTGAAACTAATTGTTTAGACATGTAATTACTTCTCTTTTCTTTTGATCTATTTTAATTCTATTTTTCCATAAAGGCTTTGATTCGGCGGACTGCTTCTTTCAAAGTATCCAAGTCTGTTGCATAGCTAAGACGAATATTTTCAGGTGCCCCGAATCCTGCACCTGTTACCAAAGCCACTTCAGCCTCTTCAAGAATAGCGTTTGTAAAATCATTGACATCTGTATAACCCTTGATTTCCATCGCTTTTTTAACATTAGGGAAGAGGTAAAAGGCACCCTGAGGTTTGATGACTTCAAAACCAGGTACTTCAGCTAGGAGTGGATAAATTGTATTCAAACGTTCTTCAAAGGCCTGACGCATTTCTTCGATAGAAGACTGATCACCAGTTAAGGCTTCAATAGCAGCGTATTGAGAAACTGCTGTAAGATTTGATGTTGTTTGGCTAATAATCTTCGCCATTCCTGAAATAATTTCTGGATCTCCTACAGCAAATCCCACGCGCCAACCTGTCATAGCATAGGTCTTAGAAACACCATTAATCACAATTGTTTGCTTACGAATCGCATCTGACAAGCTTGAAATTGGGGTGAAAGTATTGCCATTATAGACCAAACGTCCATAGATATCATCTGCTAAAATCAAGACATCGTGCTCAACCGCCCAGTCACCGATTGCTTGCAATTCTTCCTTGCTGTAAATCATTCCTGTTGGATTTGATGGAGAATTAAGCAAGACAACCTTAGTTTTTTCAGTTCGAGCAGCTTCAAGCTGTTCAACCGTTGCTTTAAAGTGATTAGCTTCAGTCGTTTGGAAAGTAACCGGAACACCCTCAACCATTTTAACTTGGTCTACGTAAGAAACCCAGCAAGGTGTTGGAATAATGACTTCATCACCAGGATTAATGACCGTAGCAAAGAAAGCATATAAGATAAACTTAGCACCAGTGCCGACAACAACCTCATTTGGTTTCACAGCATAACCATAGAAATTTTCCATGTAAGTGCTGATCGCATCCTTGAGTTCCGGAAGTCCAGAAGCCACGGTATAAAAACTTGCTTTACCATTTTCAATAGAAGCAATGGCCGCATCTTGAATGTTCTTAGGTGTTACAAAATCTGGTTCACCAAGTGTCAAACTCAAGATATCACGTCCTTGAGCTTTAAGAGCTTTAGCACGCGCACTGGCAGCTAAAGTAACACTTTCTTCCATTTGTAATACACGATTTGATAATTTTGTCATTTCATTATAGTCCTTCCACTTTAATAACCTGACCTGAGATAAAATCAACCAGATAATACTGGGTTCCTGACTTCACTTCCCAAATAGGAGTTTTGCCATATTTTCCTAGGTGGACATAGGATATCTCCTTAGCACCATAGGCCTTAGCAGCTTTCTTAGCGACTGACTTACTAATACCATCAGATTGCTTGTAGATATCAACCACACCTGAATCAGGACTCATGATAACAGCCAGCTTCTCACCTTGACTAGACTTTCCAAGAAGTCCGTAATAGGTAGACTCACCATGGTAGATATCAAATTCAGTAACAGTCCTTATGTCTGCTTTGCTCTCTGCTATGGCAATAACCTTCTTTTCAGCGTCTACGTAAGGCTTAGTCGCTACAATAAGAATAGCAGTCACAGAGGCAATTAAGGTCACAACGATTACAATTATTCCAAAAATGAGCTGTTGCTTTTTTGTCCAAGGTGAACGTTGTTTACGCATAATGCCTCCTAAAAAAGTTTCTGAATTTATTATATCAGAAAATAATAAATCTTTACATAGCAATATAGCTAGTATTGAGCAATTAAGTCTATCTTTTTTATAACTCAGTAAAATTCATAAAGCCTGAGTAATCTTAGAAAAGGTTTGTTTTAAAAAGTTAACTTTCTTTTTCTAAGAAATCCTTAATATCCTCTTTGACTTGCTCAAACTTAGCACACTTAAGCGCCACTTCTTGTGTGACTTCTTTTAGAAATAGTTTTCCATAGCTCTTAACGAGTGGGCGATTATCCGTAAGAAGAATAGCTGAACGCTGTTCTGGGCGTCTTTGGGCACGTCCGATAGCTTGTTTGAAACGTAAAACCGTCATTGGAAGACTGTAACTATCAAAGGTACTCTTTCCTTGCTTAGAAAACCAAGATTCAATCTTTTGATAGAAAGGATCCTTAGGATTGTCAAACGGCAGACGTGCAATAACCTCAATTACCCTATCTTGTTGAGCAAAGTCAACACCTTCCCAGAATGACCCCATACCAAGAAGGAGATTGGTCTCACCTCTATCAAAACGTTTTTTGACATTAAAAGCTGTCCCATTTTTCTCTTGAGTTAGGTGACGAACTTCCCTATGATCCAATAAATCCGAAACAACCATCATACTATTTCGAGACGTGAATAGTACTAAAATTGGATATTCCATTTCAGATAGCTTCTGGAGACGCTTTGCAAGAGCAACTTCATACTCCTCCTCAGAAGAAACTCCAATCATAGGCATGCTTTGATCAATCCAAATAGCTTGATTGGGTAAAGTGTCCATTGGAAGGCTAACCTTGCGTACCTGTTTTAAGCCCAACAAATCGGCCACATCAACATCAGGTCCTACATCAATAGTTGCTGAAACAATTATCACTTTTTGAGCACTTGGTAGATAAGCTGAAAGTTCTAAGAGTTCTTGACGTGACGCCTTTAAATAAGTTACACGATGTTCCTGATAATAGTCTGTTTCAAGCCAAAAATGGCTGTAAAGGGGTGTCTTCAGTGGAGACAACATCTCCATCAAATCACTTTCACCTTCCAGTTCAGAAATGGTTTGTAGCAAACGATCTAATTGCTGGCGATTATACTGCTTCTGAGGAAATTGTTGATGTTCTTGGATTAGATGGCTAACTTCAAACTGCAAATTTTCGAGCAAGCGTTGTTGAAGTAAGGTTTGATTACCACTATCAAGAATACGATGGATATGTTGCAAAAGGACTGTAAGATTGACTTGATGACGTGAAAATTGTTCCAAAGCCAGAACCATCTTTTGTCCCTCATCAATCACAAGGGTTTTTCCTCGAACAAAATCATGATCATCTTCCATACGCGTCAAAAGATAAGCATGATTGGTCACAACTACCCTAGCTTCTTGGGCTTTTTGGTAGGACTGTTGCCAAAAATCATATTCAGCAAAAAGACTATCCACCTTTAACTTACCATCGTGCTTAATCTCATCAAAATAGGCCATATAGCGCTGTTTTTGTCTGATTTCATCAAGATCCCCTGTCTCCGTTTCAGTCAACCAAACCAAGAGTTGCATTTTGTAACGATTAATCAAACGGTTACTATCCTGACGAAGTAAAGTTTGGTAGAAGGCATCCAACTTGATATAATTCTGAGGTCCTTTGAGACTATGAAAGTTAATATTAAAGACATCCGATAATGCTTTAGCTTCCTGATTCATAATCTGATTTTGAAGAAGCTTGGTTGGAACAGCCACCACCACTTTATCTACATCAGATTGTGCTAACAAGGGAAGCAAATAGCCATAGGTTTTCCCAATTCCAGTCTGAGCCTGAATCATGGAAATAGCAGTATTATCAAGCTCCTTCCTTACTGCCTCAGCAAACTCTCTTTGTTTAGGTCTTGACTCTAAATCTAAGAGAGCAATATTGGTAGCAAAATCTTGAGACAGTTTTCGTTCCGCCTTATAAGCCACAGGTCTACGAAGAACAATTCCAGATTCTTCAAGCATGACATATTCCTTTGAAAGACCTAAATTTTGACCTCTTATAGCATCACGAATAACCAACTCTGTCTCAAAAAGAAGATTATCTGAAAAAGTCAAAAGCATCTCAATGGTCTGTCTAGGTAAGCTGGCAATCTTATCCATCAAATGAAACAAAAGCTGTCCGGTCGCTCTCGCATCTTCAATAGCGGTATGGGCTTGAGCTAAGTCAAGATTAAGAACCTTGGATAAATGAGATAACTTATATTGTTCGAACGTTGGATAAAAGACCTGAGCCAATTCGACCGTATCAACACGAGGCGTCCTTAATTCGAAACCCTCCATAAAAAGTGCCTCTGCAAGCAAATTGGCATCAAATTTAACATTATGGGCAACAAAAATACAGTCCTCAATCAGTTCAAAAATTGTTCTGGCAATTTCTGAAAAATCTGGTGCTTGGGCCAACTGCTGATCAGTAATTCCTGTTAAATGAATAATGTGCTCATCGAGTTCTTGGTGTGGGTTAACATCACTTGCAAATTCGTCAACCACCTGACCATTTTGCATGATAACAATTCCCACCTGTATAATACTAGCCGTTGACGAAGCGGAGGTTGCTTCCAAATCAATAATGGCATATTTATTCGTGTTTTTTTCACTCATAGTGACCTTATTATAGCATATACAAAGCACCAAAAAAAGACAAAGCCATCATTCTGATATTGGAAAAAGCCTGAAATTCGTGCTACACTAGAACTATGAAAATAAGACGAATTTTAAATCCTGTTGCTCAGGAAAACACCTATATTTTAGAAAACGATACAGCCTGTCTAGTCATTGATCCAGGAAGTGATACTTCTGCTATCTTAGCTGAACTTAAAGCAATCGACAAACCAGTTGCTGCTATCCTTTTGACACATACACACTACGACCACATTATGAGTGTTGAGGCAGTCCGTCAGGCTTATAATCCTCCTGTTTATGTTACTGAAGCTGAAAAAGACTGGTTGATGAGTCCTATTGATAATTTATCTGGACTCCCACGTCACGACGATATGGAAGACGTTATTGTCAATCCTGCAGAACACTACTTCGATTTTACTGAAGATTATAACATCAAGAACTTTCAGTTTAAAGTTGTTCCAACTCCAGGACACTCTATTGGAGGTGTTTCTTTTATCTTTGATAGAGAAGAAACTGTATTTTCTGGTGATGCCCTCTTTAAAGAAACAATTGGACGCTGGGACCTTCCATCAGGTAACCACGAACAATTACTCACTAGTATTCAAGAGCAACTTTTTACACTTCCTAACCACTACAAAGTTTTCCCAGGACATGGATGGGATACCACTATTGGTCACGAGAAGGTCTTTAACCCACATTTTTCATAAAAACAAAAGCTTGTCAATACTCACTAAAGTAGGTATGACAAGCTTTTTTAGGCTCTTTGTCAACTGTAGTGGGTGACGAAAAGCTAACATCTAGAGAGAACCTGATAGGTTTTCTCTTTTTGTATGTTCAGAGTGATGAAAACACGCTTCCTAAAGTTGATAAAATTTTTAAAACCGAAGCCCAGACGTTTAATATCTTTGATAAGCTTATTGGTTCCCTCCAATTTTGCATTTGAATAGTCTGTTTCTAGTGCGTTTTTGATGTATGGTTTGTGTCTAAGGAAGGTCCTAAAGACAGTTTTGAAGTAATGATTGACCTTGCTCATGTTCTCCTCTATTAACTCAAAAAACTCATCTACTCTCTTCTCCTGAAAGTGAAAAAGTAAGAGCTGATAAAGTGTATAGTAGTCGGTAAGCTCTTCTGAAAAATCTAGTGTTTTCCCAACAACTTCATGTGGACTTAAGGTTTGACGGAAAGTCTTTGAATAGAAAGAATTGAGAGATAACTTACGGCTGTCCTTTTGAAAGAGTTTCCAGTGATTTTTCAAGGCTCGATAGGGTAGAGACTTCTTATCGAACTGGTTCATAATCGCAATTCTTGTTTTTAAAAATGCTCGACCAAGGTGCTGGATAATGTGAAATCGATCAAGAACAATTTTGGCGTTAGGGAAGAGTTTGCGAGCCAGTGGAATATAAGCTCCAGACATATCCATCGTGATAAACTGTACCTGTTGTCGGACTTTCAATGGATACTTCAAAAAATAGTTTCGTATAGTAGTTTGGTAGCGATTATCAAGGATGGTTATGAGTTTGTTGGTCTCATAGTTTTGAGCCACAAAAGCGAGTTCACCTTTCTTGAACCCAAACTCATCCCAGGACATAACAGCTGGGAGTTTGTCATAATGTTCCTTGAAAGTAAACTGGTCAAGTTTACGATAGACAGTGGACGTCGATACACGAAGTCTTCTGGCAATATCCGTTAGTGATACCTTCTCAGTTAGAAGTTGTGCAACCTTTTGTCGGACAAGGTTGGAGATTTGGTGGTTTTTCTCAACGATTGAGGTTTCAGCCACTGTTACTCTCTTACACACTTTACACTGGAAGCGACGTTTCTTCAGACGTAGTAGTGTTGGAGTTCCAGCTTGTTCGAGAAGAGGGATTTTAGAAGATTTTTGAAAGTCATATTTGATCATTATTCCTTGACAATGAGGGCATGGTGGTGCAGAATAATCAAGTTTTGCATGAATCTCGATATGAGTATTAGTTTCCAAAACAAGAGAAATAATGATGTTAGGGTCTTTAATTCCGATTAATTCTGTGGTATTCTTAATAAGTCTCATGAGTTCTTCCTAATGATGGTTTGGTCGCTTTTCATTATAGTTCTTATGGGACTTTTTGTGTACACTCAAAAAGCTCTATAATCTCTACAGTGGTTTTACCCACTACAGAAATTATAGAGCCCTTTTTTACTCGAATAAAAAAGAAGGTCGATAGACCTTCTTATCTGAGACACTGTAGAGTGCCTATTTAGATTTGATATAGTTAACACCATCTGCTTTAGGTGCAACGGCTTTACCGAAGAAAGCAGCCAAGACAATAATTGTCAAGATATATGGTGCAATTTGCAAATACACATTTGGTACATGTGAAATGAGTGGAAGCTGTTTTCCAATGATTGCCAATGATTGTGACAATCCAAAGAACAAACTTGAGAGCATAGCTCCAATTGGGCTCCAACGACCGAAAATCATAGCAGCCAAGGCGATGAAACCAGGACCTGCAATTGTTGTAACGGCAAAGTTGTTTGAGATTGATTGTGCATAAACCGCACCACCAACACCACCAAGGAAGCCCGAAATCATGACGCCATAGTAACGCATACGATAGACGTTAATCCCAAGTGTATCTGCTGCCTGTGGGTGTTCACCAACTGAGCGAAGTCGCAAACCAAAGCGTGTCTTAAAGATGAGCCACCATGATGCTACTGAAACCAAGATAGCAACATATGCTACCAAAGAAACATTAGTGAAGAAAACTTTACCCAAGAAAGGGACATGATCCAAGATTGGGAAGGATACAGTCTTAAAGTTATGACTGATAGCAGGTGTTTGACCAGCACCATAGATAACACGTGTCAAGAACACTGCCAAAGATGGTGCGATAAGGTTCAACACTGTACCAGAGACAACATGGTCAGCTCGGAAGTTAATTGTCGCAACAGCATGGAGCAATGAGTAGAGAACACCAACCAGACCTGCTACAATCGCAGCAATCCAAGGTGTCGCATCTCCAAAACTTTCTGCAAAAGTCAAGTTAAAGAGAACACCTGCGAAAGCACCAATTACCATAATTCCTTCAAGGCCGACATTTACGATACCGCCTCGTTCAGAGAAAGTTCCACCGATACTTGTAAAAATCAATGGTGCTGAATATTTCAACATAGAGGCAACAATTAAGGCTATAATTGTAATAAAGTCCATATTAGTTTTGTCCTCCTTTAGCTTTCACTGATTTATGACGAGGGCGAACCCAATATCTAATGATGTAATTAGCACCAACAAAGAAGATAATCAAGGCTGAAACAACATCGATAATTTCAGGTGGAACACCAATCATACCACTCTTACCAATAGACAAAACACCATAAAGAAGGGCGGCAAATGGGATACCGATAGGTGAGTTAGACGCTAAAAGCGCAACCGCCATACCGTTCCAACCGATAGCCAATGAAGCGTTTTGAACGAAGACATTTTGGAATGTACCAAGTCCTTCTACTGTACCTCCAAGACCACATAGAGCACCTGAGATAATCATTGACATGATAATAACACGTTTAGATGACATCCCTGCATACTCTGAAGCATGAGGATTAAGACCTACAGATGTGATTTCAAAACCAGTTGTTGTTTTCTTAAGCAAGAACCAAACTAAGAAGGCAGCTGCAAGAGCCAGGAAGAAACCAATATTGAAACGCGAACCACCAGTTATTTGAGATAAATACTCTGTTTGATAACTAGCTGAGGCTACAACCTTGTTAGAAGCTTCTGAAGAACGCAACATATCAGCTGTAAATCCAAAGCGAATAATATTGTTTGCTACATACAAAATGATGTAGTTCATCATGATGGTAACAATGACCTCACTAGTTCCCAAGTAAGCACGGAGAATACCTGGAATAGCCCCAGCGATACCACCTGCAACCAGACCGATAATGACTGTACAGATAACTGAAATCACCTTTGGTAAGTCAGGGAATGACAAAGCAAACCATACGGCAGAAACCCATCCTGCCAAGGCTTGTCCTGGCAAACCAACGTTAAAGAAACCTGCCTTAGATGCAACAGAGAATCCTAGTGCAATCAGAATCAGCGGACTCATGGCGCGAAGAATTTCACCAATATTTTTCAATGAGCCGAAGGCCGTTGTGAAAAGATCATAGTAAGCCCAGAATGGATCGTAACCGAAAATCAACATCAAAACGGCTCCAATCAGCATTCCCAAGAGGACAGCAATTAAAGGAACTGCCCAATTTTGTACTTTTTTAGACATTTGCTTCCTCCTTATTCAATTGTCCACCAGCCATAAGAATACCAAGATCTTGCTTATTCGTTTCAGCAGGATCTAGAATTCCCTGAATTGCACCATCATAGATAACCGCAATTCTGTCTGACATATCAAGAATTTCATCCAATTCAAAGCTGACAACAATCACAGCCTTACCTTTATCACGTTCTGCGATAATACGTTTACGGATGTACTCAATGGCACCAACGTCAAGACCTCGAGTTGGTTGACTTACAATAAGAAGTCCTGGGTCACGGTCAATCTCACGAGCGATAACAGCTTTTTGTTGGTTACCACCTGACAATTCACCACCAGCAATTAACTCTCCTGCACCACGAACATCAAACTCTTTCATCAATTCACGCGCTTTAGCATTGATGACATTATAGTTCAAGATACCATTCTTAGAATTTGGCTCTTTGTAGTAGGTTTGAAGAGCGATATTTTCAGCAACTGTCATTTCAAGGACCATACCATCACGGTGACGATCTTCAGGAATATGACCAACACTCATTTCAGTAATCTGACGAGTTGTCTTATGAATAATCGATTCACCCTTGATGGTTATATCACCTGACTTAACTTTACGAAGTCCTGTAATCGCTTGGACAAGTTCTGTCTGACCATTGCCATCGATACCGGCAATACCGATGATCTCACCAGCACGAACATCTAATGATAGATTTTTAACAGCAGGAATTCCTCGGTTCTCGTTAACCACCAAATCTTTAATAGAAAGAACAACTTCTTTTGGATTTGAAGGAATTTTCTCTGTCTTGAAGGAAACCTGATGGCCAACCATCATTTCGGCCAAGTCAGCATTTGTTGACCCTTCAATCGTTACCGTATCAATTGATTTACCACGTCTAATGACAGTGACACGGTCAGAAACTGCTCGAATTTCATCCAACTTATGGGTAATCAGAATAATTGACTTGCCTTCCTTAACCAAGGTCTTCATAATGTTTAGAAGTTCAGTAATTTCAGACGGAGTCAATACCGCAGTCGGCTCATCGAAGATCAAAATATCAGCCCCACGATACAAAGTCTTAAGGATTTCAACACGCTGTTGAGCACCAACAGAGATATCTGCAACTTTGGCAGTTGGATCTACCGCAAGACCGTATCTTTCAGAGAGTTCAGTAATTTCCTTGATAGCCTTCTTCATATCAAGGACACCACCAGCTTTAGTTACCTCACTACCCAGGATGATATTTTCAGCAACTGTAAAAGCTTCAACCAACATAAAGTGTTGGTGAACCATCCCAATCCCCAGTTTCGTTGCTTTAGATGGTGAATCAATCGTCACCTCTTGTTCTTTAACCTTAATGGTACCGCTCGTAGGTTGCAAAAGACCTGAAAGCATATTCATTAAAGTTGACTTACCTGCACCATTTTCACCGAGGAGGGCATGGATCTCTCCTTGTCTCACATCAAGATTGATATGGTCATTTGCCACGAATTCACCAAATTTTTTGGTAATATCGTGCATCTCAATGACATTTGGCTTCGTCATACAATCTCCTTCCAAGAATAATTTTTATTTCAGCAAAGGGGATCATTAACTGCTTCCCTTTGCTGAGACAAAAATTTGTCTCAGTTTAAGTTCTATAAAGACTTATACTTAACTATTATTTGCTAAGACCATCAGTTGGTTTCAATTCACCATTCTTGATTTGTTCTTTAGCTTTTTCTACTGCATCCTTGATATCTGAAGGAAGATTAGACGTTACAATGTCAACACCACCGTCTTTGATACCGTAAGTCTTAGTTTTACCACCTTCGAATTTATCGCCTTTGACTTGTCCGTTAGCAATATCTTTAACAACTGTACCAACTTGTTTGATTGTTGAAGTCAAAACAAAGTTAGATTTTTTCTTGTCTGAAGATGTATAGTTACCTTCTGCATTTTGGTCACGGTCAACACCGATTACCCAAACTTTCTTATCGCTGTCAGCATCAAGTTTTTCGTTAACTTCTTTAGCTGCTGTGAAGACACCAGTACCAGTACCACCAGCTGCTTGATAGATTACGTCAACGCCTGAAGCGTACATAGTTGAAGCAATTGTTGTACCTTTAGCAGCGTCTGAGAATGATTCAGCATATTGAACTTGTACATCGATGTCTGGTTTTACAGATTTAGCACCTGCTGTGAAACCAGCTTCAAAACGTGTAATTGTATCTGATGTTTGACCACCAATGAAACCAACTTTATTTGTTTTTGATTGCATAGCTGCTGCGATACCTGCAAGGTAAGCCCCTTCATTATCGGCAAACAAAACACTCTCAACGTTCTTTTGATCTTTAATAACATCGTCAATAATTACATAGTTCACATCTTCGTGTTCTTTAGCTGCGTCTGCTACTGCATCATGAAGAGCAAAACCAACACCAAAGATGAGATTGTAGCCTTGACTTTGTGCTGAAGACAAGTTAGTTGCAAAGTCAGACTCTGAACCAGATTGGAAGTAATTGTAGCCAGAATCTTTTTCAAGTTTGTTAGCTTTACCCCAAGCTTGAAGACCTTCCCATGCTGATTGGTTAAATGATTTATCATCAACCCCACCAGTATCAGTAACGATAGCAGCTTTAACTTTTGAATCAGCTGATGATCCACCGCGTCCGCCACGTGCACATGCTGCAAGACCAAGCGCTGCTACAGCAACAAGGCCAAGTCCGATAATTTTCTTGTTCAATTTCATCTTGAACACTCCTCCTATAACTTGCAAGAAAACTTGCTTAATAAAGAATAAAACAACTAGACTATTGTAAGTCCGTAAAAGAGTATGGTAACAACTCTCCGACTGTCATCTCGACTGTCGAGTTATCTTCAGCGATAAGAATCACTTTAGAATCAGATTTTAAAAATTCAACCATTACTTGGCGACAAGCACCACATGGTGAGATGGGATTTTTGGTATCTCCGTAGACTGCAAGACATTCAAAATCTCTGTACCCTTCGGATACCGCCTTAAAAATGGCTGTCCTTTCTGCACAATTGGTCAATCCGAATGAGGCATTCTCAATATTACACCCTTGAAAAATTTGCCCATCCTTTGTAAGCAATGCTGCTCCAACTCTAAAACGAGAATAGGGAACATAGGCATTTTCAGCTGCTTCTTGTGCTGCTTTTATTACTTGCTCTTTTTTAGTAGCTATCATGGCTTTCTTGACCTTTCATAATGGCAACTCCTGACGAAGTACCAATACGGGTTGCACCAGCTTTGATAAAGGCTTGAGCCGCCTCAAGTGTGCGTGCTCCACCAGATGCCTTGACTCCCATAGTAGGACCAACAGCCTCTCGCATAAGTTCAATATCTTCAATTGTTGCGCCACCAGTAGAAAAACCAGTAGAGGTCTTCACAAAATCTACACCTGCCAGTTTTGCTAATTGGCAAGCTTCGACCTTTTCTTCATCGGTCAGAAGACAAGTTTCAATAATAACCTTTACAAGTTTTCTTCCACTAGCTTCAACAACAGCTTTAATGTCGTCTTCGACTAATTTAAGATTTCTAGATTTAAGAGCACCGATATTGATTACCATATCAACTTCATCTGCACCATTGGCAATAGCATCCTTGGCTTCAAAAGCCTTAACTGCAGAGGTCGATGCTCCCAAAGGGAAACCAATAACTGTACAAACTTTAACAGAACTATCTTTAAGCAATTCAGCTGCCGTTTTAACCCAAGTTGGATTAACACAGACACTGGCAAACTCATACTTCTTAGCCTCATCAATTAGGGAAAGAATCTGTTCTTTATTAGCATCAGCTTTTAGTAAGGTATGGTCAATATAGCTATTAACAGACATAAACAAAACTCCTTGATTAGTATAAAATTAAGGATTAGCGAATTATCTTTAATATTTCTGTCGTTTCTTTACATTCACTATCAATAATAACATTTTTTTCAAATTCAGTCAGCTTTTTTTCAGATAAAATTTCTTGACTATAGACCCTGGCAATAAGGTCTCCTTGAGCTACTGCATCGCCAACTTTCTTTTCAAATACAATTCCCGTTTCATAATTAAGACTATCTGACTTAGTAGCTCGACCTGCTCCCAATTGCATGGCAAATTTCCCAAACGCCATAGCAGGCAACTCTTTAATGTAACCTGTTTTATGGGCATAAATATCTGTAACGACAGGAGCACTGCTATGACGATAAAGATCAGTCAAATCACCACCCTGAGCTTGAATGAGTTCTTCAAACTTAGCAAGGGCTTTTCCACCCACTAAGTGCTGACGAATCTCTTCCTGACTAGCTTCAACTTGAGCTAAATCTAATAGTATCTCAGCTAACTCACAGATAAAGTCAGTGATATCTTCACGTCCCTTACCTTGCATAATTTCAATAGCCTCAGTGATTTCTAAGCGGTTACCAATAGCTTTACCTAGTGGCTGGCTCATATCTGTTATAACTGCAATTGTTTCACGATTAACCTCATGTCCTAATGCAACCATGGTCTCTGACAATTTTTCAGCATCAGACATGTTTTTCATGAAAGCACCTTGACCAACAGTAACATCTAGTAAAATCTTATCAGCACCTGCTGCAATTTTTTTGGACATAACAGAGCTTGCGATTAGAGGAATGGAATCTACTGTTGCAGTGACATCACGCAAGGCATAAAGAAGTTTATCAGCCTTAACTAAATGCTCAGACTGACCAATGAGGGAAATTCCAATGTCTTTAACTTGCTGAATGAACTCTTCCTTGCTACGCTCAACCTGATAGCCTTTGATAGACTCTAATTTGTCAATCGTTCCACCTGTATGTCCAAGACCACGACCACTCATCTTAGCTACTGGAACACCAAAGCTAGCTACAAGTGGCATAAGGATGATGGTTACCTTATCGCCAACACCACCGGTCGAATGTTTATCTACCTTAACACCTGGAATTTCTGACAAATCATATTGTTCACCTGAAGCAACCATATCAGTGGTCAAATCATGGATTTCACGAATAGACATACCTTGATAATAAATCGCCATCGCCAAAGCAGCTATCTGATAGTCTGGTATTTCCCCAGACACATAGCCATTAATGAGATATGAAATTTCCTCTGTGCTTAACTCGCCACCATCTCTTTTCTTTTCAATTAAATCAACTGTTCTCATAATTTCTCACTTCTAAGGATATAATATCCTTTAGCCTTTTTAACGACTTCAGCATTACCAAACACATCCTCCATCTTAGCCTTAGCTGACGGAGCACCTTGTTTTTTCTGAATAACAATAGTTAGGTTACCACCTTGATTGAGATAATCATATGCCTCCTCGATAACTTGATGAACCACCTTCTTGCCCGCACGGATAGGTGGATTAGAAATAATATAGTCAAAACTTCCAGTGACATTTTCATAGATATTTGATTGGAAGATAGTAGCTTCAACCTTATTTCGTTGAGCATTTTGTCTAGCTAAATCAATCGCCCTACTATTGATGTCGATCATAGTGACTTTAACTCCTTGGACCTTGGCTAAACTGATACCGAGAGGACCATAGCCACAACCCACATCTAAAAGCGTTTTGCCAGCTTCCAAATCCAATGCACTCAAAAGCACTTGACTCCCAAAATCAATCATTTTTTTAGAGAAAACCCCAGCATCTGTATAAAACTGAAAACTTTCTCCTAATAAATTAACCTTTAAATCATGAATATCATGAGCCGCATCTGGCGTCTCAGCATAATACATTTTTGACATTATTTTTTCCTTCTAGATAGTACTTTTTCTTTATCGTATCATAAATAGCAAAGTAAGGCTAGTGAAATGACAAGGCTTACATTCGACCTTTTTTTCTGCTATAATGTTATTTATGTTAAATGAATTTATCAATTTCGAAACGATATCACGCAAGGAATGGCAACGCCTTCATAAAGAGGACAATGCCCCATTGACTGCAGAAGAACTGGATTCCATTCGCAGCCTTAATGATAAGATCGATGTGCAAGAAGTTAGTGACATTTATCTTCCTCTTATCAATCTTATTCGTATCTATCAGAAAACTGCCAATGATCTGACCTTTTCTAAAAGTATCTTTTTACAAAAATCACAGACTAACCGTCCATTTATTATTGGGGTATCTGGTTCAGTTGCTGTTGGCAAATCCACTACCAGTCGTTTGCTTCAACTCTTGTTGCAGCGTACCTTTCCCCAATCTAATGTTGAACTTGTGACAACTGATGGCTTTCTCTATCCTAACCAAACCTTGAAAGAAAAAGGCATCCTTAATCGTAAGGGCTTCCCTGAGTCCTACGATATGCCACTTCTTCTCAACTTTTTAGATACTATAAAAAATGGTGGTGATGTCAATATTCCTGTTTACTCTCATGAAATTTATGATATTGTACCAGGACTTACCCAAGAAATCAGACAGCCCAATTTTCTAATTGTCGAAGGGATTAATGTTTTCCAGAACCCTATTAACCAACGACTTTACATGAGTGACTATTTTGATTTTTCTCTCTACATTGACGCTGAAGTTAATAATATCGAATCCTGGTATCTTGAACGTTTTCAAACCCTTCTTGAGCTTGCCAAAAAAGATGAAAACAACTACTACCATAGTTTTACTAAATTTAGTAAGGATGAAGCTTTATCTTTAGCACAAAAAACCTGGCGTGATATCAATTTGGTTAACCTGGAAAATTATATCGAACCTACACGAAGTCGAGCTGAACTGATTCTTCACAAGGGAGACAATCATAAAATCGACTTCATCCACTTAAAAAAATAGAAAAAGCTTGCAAAGGGGCCTAAAATAACGTATAATGACATAGTTAGATAAATTTTGGAGGTGAAAACATTGGCAAATATTAAATCAGCTATCAAACGCGCTGAACTTAACGTTAAACAAAACGAAAAAAACTCAGCTCAAAAATCAGCTTTGCGTACTGCTATTAAAGCATTCAACGCTAACCCAACTGAAGAAGCTTACCGTGCTGCATCAGCTAGCATCGATAAAGCCGCTTCTAAAGGTTTGATTCATAAAAACAAAGCAAGCCGCGATAAATCACGTCTTGCAGCTAAATTGGCTAACTAATTGAAAGCTCCATTTAGGAGTTTTTTTATTACCTAAAAAACCTGCTAGATTATCGTCTAGCAGGTTTTCTTTATTAATTAAACTCCGGTGATCTTAACTTCAAAAATCGTTCCCTTTGGTTGATTATCTTTAACAACAATTGTTCCTTTAAGGGCTAAAACAATTTGTTGCGCTAGGGATAAGCCAAGTCCAAACCCACCTTTTTGTCTGGTTCTAGCCTTATCTACGCGATAAAATCGATCAAAGATTTTTTTCTTATCACTATCTGATATTCCAGGACCATTATCAGCTACACAAATATAAAGATGGCGGTCATTAGTGCGGACAGTAAAGGTAACATGTCCGTCATCCTCCGTATATTTAATAGCATTATCAAATAAGATGGTCATTAACTGTTTCAATAACGTTTTATCAGTCTGGATTGGACGACCAACTTGGTTTTGAGCCGTGAAACCTTTCTCATTTTCTTCTGCAATCATGGCATAGTTGGTAAATACTGTATCAAAGAAAGCAGGTTCTAAGGTTTCGATTTCTGGTTTAATACCATCGTCACGACGAGCCAAGTTCAAGAGATTAGTCGTCAAAAGACGCATATTACGTACTTCATCAAGACTTGATGCGATATTCTCAGAATTATCTAAAATGGTGCTCTCAGGTTTTCGGAAAAGAACTTCTAAACGGTTTTGGATAACTGCAAGTGGCGTGCGTAACTCATGACTAGCATTTTCAACAAAAGCCTTCTGCTTCTCCAAGCTTTCCTGGATAGGACGTCTTGACCACTTGGCCAAATACATACTAGCCGCAACAGATAAGAGCCAGAAGAAACTCATCATGATGACAATGAGCTTAACATAACGTTCAGTAGCTTCTTCCAATTGAGTTGTATTAATCGCAATAACAAGGTACTTAGCATCAGGATAGAGACTATTGTCTACTTTTTCAGTAATCAGACGGTACTTTTCCGTTTGATCGAAATAATTCTGAGCACTTCCCTTGCTGATAACATCAATGTTATTTTTGTCTATTGGTAAATTGGATAAGCTTGAAAATTTATCAACAACATTAAGGACTTTTCCATTCTTATCAAGTACCAAGACACTAGTATTTGCCGCAACAGATAAATCGTGAGGGGTATCTTCAATTTTTGATTTCTTCTTAGGTTCTTTTTTAGAGCCACTCGAGTCAGGTGTTTCAGCTGTCGACTCTTTAGTATCATAGGCTTGGTAAATGGTTGTCGTATTATTTTGATCTACCTCAGAAGTCAGAAAAAGTTCCCGTTTGAGCATTTCCATTTCTAAATAAGAATTGGTCTTAGTTGCTGCCATTTTCAGACTAGAGTCCACATTGGAATAAACACCGTAACTCAGAATCTGCAAAATCATGACAGTCATGATAAGGAAAATGCCAGAAAAAGTGGCAAAGAAATGAATGAACGACTTAAATCCGTCTGACTTAATTCTCCTAAAGAGATAATTGAAAAATTTAGTCAGCATTCTTCAAAATATACCCCACACTTCTCAAGGTTTGGAGGTTGGCAGCAAAGTCTGTTCCTTTTAGTTTCTTACGAATTTTAGAAACATAAACCTCGACAACTGATACCGTGGTATCACTATCAAATCCCCAAAGACGGTCAAAAATTTGTGACTTAGGCAAGATGACATTTTGATTTTGTAAGAAGTAAACTAATAAATCAAACTCTTTACCAAGAAGTTCTACTTCTTTATCCCCCACAAAGGTTGAATTTGTAGCAAGATTGACACGAACATCACCAAAAGAAAGTGTGTTTTGGTCAAATTTACCAGATCGTTTCAAAAGTGCTTGAATACGCATCTTCAACTCTTCTAAATAGAAAGGTTTGGTTAGATAGTCGTCTGCACCCAGTTCAAAGCCATGACCCTTATCATCTAGACTTTCCTTAGCCGTCATGATAAGTACAGGGGTTGTTACACCTTTTTCACGTAATTCTCTAAGAACCGTGAAACCATCTTTTTCAGGTAACATAAGGTCTAAAAGAATCAAATCATAGACGCCACTTTCAGCTTCGTAGAGACCTTCATCTCCATCAAAGACTTGCATCACATCAGCAAAGTCATCTAAAAAATCAAAAACTGAGTTCGACAAACTCAAATCATCTTCTACTAGTAGTATTTTAATCATAGTTATCCCCCTTGTTAGGTGTCAAAGATACAAATAACACTTTGACTAAGTTTTATCATTATATCTAAAATACATATAATCATCTAGTGCTTTGATCTTCTTTTATTTAGATTTAGTCTACTAAACTTTCCTTAAGCTTTTCATAACTGAAACGAAAAAACAGCACCAATAGGTACTGTTTTGTATCGATATTTCTTCTTAGAACAAACCAACAGCTGTTCCGTCTTCAGCTACGTCCATCTTGAGGGCTGCTGGTGCTTTTGGAAGACCAGGCATAGTCATGACGTCACCTGTAAGAGCTACGATAAATCCAGCACCTGTTTTAGGAACAAATTCACGGATAGTGATATCAAAACCTTCTGGTGCTCCAAGTAAGAATTGGTTATCTGAGAAACTATATTGTGTTTTAGCCATACATACTGGCAATTTATCCCAACCGAATTCTGCAAATTGTTTGAGTTGGTTCTTAGCTTTTTTCTCGAAGACAACTGATTTACCACCATAGATTTCAGTAACAATCTTAGTGATTTTTTCTTCCAAGCTATCATCATCAGAATAAAGACGTTTATAGTCGGCATTACCATTTTCAACAGCATCAACTACTGCGTTGGCAAGGTCAATACCACCATCAGCACCATTAGCCCAAACGCTAGCCAATTCAACAGGAACATCGATTTCTGCACAAAGTTCTTTAAGGGCTGCAATTTCAGCTTCAGTATCAGCAACAAATTCGTTAATAGCAACGACTGCTGGAAGACCAAATTTACGAACGTTTTCCACATGACGTTTCAAGTTTGCGAAGCCATCACGAACGGCCTGAACATTTTCTTCAGAGAGGTCAGTTTTGGCTACCCCACCGTGCATTTTGAGGGCACGAAGTGTCGCAACAATAACAACGGCATCAGGAGTTGTTGGGAGGTTTGGAGTCTTGATATCAAGGAATTTTTCAGCACCAAGGTCAGCACCGAAACCTGCTTCAGTAATCGTATAATCAGCCAAACGAAGAGCTGTAGCTGTAGCTAGAACTGAGTTACATCCGTGAGCGATATTGGCAAATGGACCACCGTGTACCAAGGCTGGTGTTCCATAAATTGTCTGTACCAAATTAGGTTTGATGGCATCTTTAAGAATAAGGGTAAGCGCACCTTCAATTTCAAGATCACGTACATAAACTGGTGTACGGTCATAACGGTAGGCAACTACAATGTTAGCCAAACGTTCTTTAAGGTCATTAATATCAGTAGCCAAGCAAAGAATCGCCATGATTTCAGACGCAACAGTAATATCAAAACCATCTTCACGTGGAATACCATTAAGTGGTCCGCCAAGACCAACATTTACATGACGAAGTGCACGGTCATTAAGGTCAACCACACGTTTCCAAATGATACGACGTTGGTCAATGCCGAGAGCATTTCCTTGATGAATATGGTTGTCAAGAAGGGCTGACAAAGCATTATTTGCTGTAGTAATAGCGTGCATATCCCCTGTGAAGTGGAGGTTGATATCTTCCATCGGAAGCACTTGAGCGTAACCACCACCTGCAGCACCACCTTTGATTCCCATAACCGGACCAAGAGATGGTTCACGAAGGGCAATCATTGTTTTCTTACCAATTTTGTTAAGAGCGTCTGCAAGACCAATTGACATGGTTGATTTCCCTTCACCAGCTGGTGTTGGGTTGATAGCTGTCACCAAAATCAATTTTCCTGGCTTATTGTCTTTGACTGCATTGATTTTATCAAATGACAATTTTGCCTTATATTTTCCGTAGAGTTCCAAATCGTCAAAGCCGATTCCAACTTTTTCAACTACTTCTGTGATTGGTTTTAATTCTACACTTTGAGCAATTTCGATATCTGTTTTCATGAGACACTCCTCTATATTTTTCTAGAATCTATTATATCAGAGTTTGATAAAAAACGCATTATTTTTGGTTAATTACTTTTCAATGTTCGGTTTTTGTTTTGTTATAAATCGTTATAACTTTAATTTATAGGGGTACACCCCAAAAATACCTACTATATATTTACTAAAGACTCAATTTTTAGTACAATACTACTATGAAAATTTTGATTACATCGGGTGGTACCACTGAAAAGATTGATGCTGTACGTGGAATCACAAACCATTCAACAGGTTATCTAGGAAAGGAAATCGCTGAACTTTTCTTGGCTAAGGGTCACCAAGTAACCTTAGTAACGACCAAGACAGCGGTTAAACCAGAACCGAAAGAAAATCTAAAGATTACAGAAATTACGAACGTAGAAAGTCTTCTCAAAAAAATGGAGCCACTCGTCAAAGAGCATGATGTTCTTATACATAGTATGGCAGTCTCTGATTATACTCCTATTTATATGACGGATTTCGCCGAATTGGAGGACACCGAAGATCTCACTCAATTCTTGCACAAGTCTAATACTGAAAGCAAGATATCATCAGCTTCAGATTATCAAGTTCTCTTTCTTAAAAAGACACCGAAGATCATTAGCCTCGTCAAACAATGGAATCCTGCTATTCAACTGATTGGCTTCAAACTTTTGGTTAATGTAAGTAAAGAAGAGCTTTTTGAGGTTGCTCGTGCAAGTCTGAGACGCAATCAAGCTGATATTATTGTTGCCAACGACTTGAGTGATATTACTGCAGATCAACATATTGCTTATCTAGTTGACGAAAAAAACGAGGAGAAGGTTACGACTAAGTCTGCGATTGCTCGAGCCTTATTTGAAAGGATATGCCATGACTAAACGTATTATCCTTGCTGTTTCAGGATCAATATCTGCCTATAAAGCAGCTGATCTAACAAGTAGGTTAAAGAAAAAAGGTTATGACGTTCACGTCATTATGACTGAAGCTGCTCAAGCCTTTATCACCCCTCTGACACTTCAAGTCCTTTCGAAGAACCCTGTTCACACTGATGTCATGGAAGAAAAATTGGCTGAACGTATTAATCATATTGACTTAGGTAAAGAAGCTGACCTCTTTGTTGTAGCTCCAGCTTCAGCAAATACCATTGCCAAATTAGCACATGGTATGGCCGATAATATGCTTACTGCTACTGCTTTAGCTTTACCTAGCACTACCCCAAAACTAATTGCCCCTGCAATGAATACAAAAATGTATGAAAATCCACTGACTAGGAAAAATTTAGATACTTTGCATGACCTTGGCTACCAAGAAATTCTTCCAAAATCAGGTTTACTGGCTTGTGGTGATACGGGACGCGGTGCCTTAGCTGATATCGATGACATTATTGAATCCATTGACAATGCTTTAACAAAATAGCCTTGTAGAGAATAAAAAGGAGTTTATGATGAATAAGAAAAATAAAGCAAACCAAACAGCGCAGTTAGCGCTCTTGATAGCGACTATGGTTGTTATCGAAGTACTTAGTCAAACCATCTTTGCCGCTTTTGTACTTCCAATTAAACCAACCCTAACGCACATCCCAGTTATTATTGCTAGTATCGTCTATGGTCCTAAAATTGGAGCCTATTTGGGTGGTTTCATGGGAATTATGAGTATTGTTCGTAACACAATCATTTATACGGTTAGTAGCTACCTCTTTAGTCCCTTTGTTGAAGGGGGAACTTGGGCATCTGCAGTCATTGCCATCGTCCCTCGCATCCTAATCGGTATTTTCCCCTACTTTGTCTACAAGTTACTTCAAAACCGTCTAGGATTGACTCTATCTGGGGTTTTAGGTGCTTTCACAAATACATTTTTCGTACTTATTGGCATCTACTTCTTAATCCCTAACTTCTACACAGTGGGTGGAAAAACACTAATGGCAACCATTTTCACAACAAATTCGATTGCTGAAATGATTATCGCTGGCCTGCTAACCCTAAGTATCACACCTGTGTTATTAAGATTGAAAAAATAAAGAAAAAACATGGTGATTACCATGTTTTTTTCTTTTAATTATGGTATAATGTAAGCGTTTAAAAATATAAAGGAGATTGCTATGTCTTACACTGAAAATTATCAAAAATGGCTCGATTTCGCTGAATTGCCTGCTTACCTTCGTGATGAGTTGGTCGCAATGGATGAAAAAACGAAAGAAGATGCCTTCTATACCAACCTTGAATTCGGTACTGCAGGTATGCGTGGTTTGATTGGTGCTGGTACTAACCGCATTAACATTTACGTTGTTCGCCAAGCAACTGAAGGTTTGGCTCAATTGATCGACTCAAAAGGGGAAGAAGCTAAAAAACGTGGTGTTGCTATCGCTTACGATAGCCGTCACTTCTCTCCTGAGTTTGCTTTTGAATCTGCTCAAGTTTTGGCTGCTCATGGTATCAAATCTTATGTATTTGAAAGCCTACGTCCAACACCTGAATTGTCATTTGCTGTTCGTCACCTCCACACATTTGCAGGTATCATGGTAACAGCTAGCCATAACCCTGCTCCATTTAATGGTTACAAAGTATACGGTGAAGATGGTGGACAAATGCCACCTGCAGATGCGGATGCATTGACAGATTACATCCGTGCTATCGAAAATCCATTCACTGTTCAATTGGCTGACCTTGAAGAAAGCAAAGCCAGTGGCTTGATTGAAGTTATCGGTGAAAACGTCGACGCTGAATATTTGAAAGAAGTGAAAGGCGTTAACATCAACCAAGACTTGATCAATGAATATGGTCGCGACATGAAGATTGTCTACACTCCACTTCATGGTACTGGTGAAATGTTGGCTCGTCGTGCTCTTGCGCAAGCTGGATTTGAAGCAGTTCAAGTTGTTGAAGCTCAAGCTGTTCCAGATGCTGACTTCTCAACTGTTAAATCTCCAAACCCTGAAAACCAAGCTGCTTTTGCTCTTGCTGAAGAACTTGGCCGCAAAGTAGACGCTGATGTATTGGTTGCAACTGACCCAGATGCCGACCGTCTTGGTGTTGAAATCCGCCAACCAGACGGTTCTTACCTCAACCTTTCTGGTAACCAAATCGGAGCTATCATTGCTAAATATATTCTTGAAGCTCACAAAACAGCTGGTACGCTTCCTGAAAATGCTGCCCTCTGTAAATCAATCGTATCAACTGAGTTGGTAACTAAGATTGCAGAAAGCTACGGCGCGACTATGTTTAACGTCTTGACTGGTTTCAAATTTATCGGTGAAAAAATTCATGAATTTGAAACACAACACAACCACACTTACATGCTTGGTTTCGAAGAAAGCTTCGGTTATCTAATCAAACCATTCGTACGTGACAAAGATGCTATCCAAGCCGTTCTTATCGTAGCTGAAATTGCTGCTTACTACCGTTCACGTGGTATGACTTTGGCAGACGGTATCGAAGAAATCTACAAACAATACGGCTACTTCGCAGAAAAAACAATCTCTGTTACCCTTTCAGGTGTTGACGGAGCTGCTGAAATCAAGAAAATCATGGATAAATTCCGTGGCAATGCTCCTAAACAATTCAACAACACAGACATTGCTAAGACAGAAGACTTCTTGGAACAAACAGCTACTACTGCTGACGGCGTTGAAAAATTGACAACTCCTCCAAGTAACGTGCTTAAATACATCTTGGCTGATGATTCATGGTTTGCCGTTCGTCCTTCAGGTACAGAACCAAAAATCAAATTCTACATCGCTACAGTTGGTGAATCTGAAGCAGATGCTAAAGAAAAAATTGCGAATATCGAAGCAGAAATCAATGCTTTCGTAGGCGAATAATATTTAAGACTTAGAGCTAAGCTCTAAGTCTTTTTTATACCGACAAAACTTGGATTACGGAAGCAAGCTATCTTTTTTGCTACTAGAACCAATAAACCACCTATAGATTAAACTATAGGTGGTAATTTTATGATTCAATTATAGAGCACTAACTTGTGAATGATGCTTAAATAAGGAATGAGTCGCTTCGTGAATATGACGAGCAGTTTCTGCATTATTCATGGTGTAGAGGTGAACGCCTGCAACATCTTGAGTAACAAGGTCGACAATCTGGTCAATCGCATAAGCAAGACCGGCTGCTCTAAGTGACTCAGGATCATGCTCATACTTATCCAAAATGGCACGGAACTTACGTGGCAAATGAATATTCTCACAAGTCTTAAGCAAACGTAGAGCTTGGTTACGATTCAAGATAGGCATAATTCCTGCATGAATTGGTACATCAATTCCAGCCAAGGTACATTTATCTTGAAAATCATAGAAACGTTCATTGTCAAAGAAGAGTTGGGTTAAAAGACCAGAACAACCTGCATCAACCTTTTTCTTAAGGTTTTGGATATCAGAGATTTGATTTGGCGAATCTGGATGCCCTTCAGGATAGCAGGCACCGATGATATCAAATTGAGGAGCTTCTTCCTTGATAAATTCAATCAAATCAGTGGCATATTTAAAGTCTTTAAGAGGTTCCACACCAGGAATGATATCGCCACGTAGGGCTAAGATACGGTGTACTCCAACGGCATCCAAGTCACGTAAGGTATCAGCAACCTTTTCTTTACTCAAATAGATAGCTGGAAGGTGGGCAATCGTTGGGATAGCTAGGTCATTTTGAATATGATCCGCCAAAGGAACCGTCGTCTCTTTGATATTATATTTGTTATTACTAGCTGTAACACTGATAAAGTGTGGAGCCAATCCTTGCATATCCTCAAGGGCACGTAGGATTTTTTCGTTACCTACTGCTGGGTTAGGTGGAAAGACTTCAAAAGAGAGTGATGGTGTTTGGCTTGTCATATTTTATACCTTCTTCTTTTTAGATTTTTGTTAAGACGAAAGCTGTTTTAAGTGCCTACTGACTTCATGAGTACAGTTAAACAATTGTTAATCATAGCCTGCTTGCAAAAATCTTTAGAACATTATTCGCTATTGAAAACCTTCTACACTTAAGGAAGAAGGTCTTCAACATATGATAACTTCCGCTTACAAGTTTTCGCGAGCTGCTTTTGCAGCTTCTACAAGCTTAATCAAGCTTTCTTTAGTTTCTTTGATTCCGCGAGTCTTCAAACCACAGTCAGGGTTGATCCATACTTTACCGCTTGGTACTTTTGCCAAGATTGCTTCGATAGTGTGGTCAATTTCACCGTCTTGTGGGACACGTGGTGAGTGGATATCGTAAACCCCAGGTCCAACTTCTGTTTGGAAGTTTTGAGCTTTAAGTTCATCCAAGATTTCAAGATTTGAACGGCTAGCTTCAAATGAGATAACGTCAGCATCTAAGTTATCGATAGCTGGGATGATATCTGTAAATTCTGAGTAACACATGTGAGTGTGGATTTGTGTGTCTGGTGCTACAGTTGAGTGTACCAAACGGAAGGCTGGAATTGCCCAGTCGAGGTAGTCTTCATACCAGTCACTACGACGGAGCGGCAATTTTTCGCGAAGAGCAGCTTCGTCAATTTGGATAATTTTCACGCCTGCAGCTTCAAGGTCAAGTACTTCATCTTTGATTGCAAGAGCAATTTGAAGAGTTGAATCCTTGATAGAGATGTCCTCACGTGGGAATGACCAGTTAAGGATAGTAACAGGTCCAGTCAACATACCTTTAACAGGTTTGTCAGTACGGCTTTGTGCGTAGCTAGACCATTTCACAGTGATTGGGTTAAGACGAGTCACATCACCCCAAATGATTGGTGGTTTAACCCCACGCATACCATATGATTGCACCCAACCGTTTTTAGAGAAGAGGTAACCTGACAAGTTTTGACCGAAGTATTCAACCATGTCGTTACGTTCGAATTCACCGTGTACAAGTACGTCAAATCCAACTTCTTCTTGCCATTTAATCCATTCATCAGTGATTTCAGCAAGGAAAGCATCGTATTCTTCTTGTGACAATTCATTCTTACGGAAAGCCAAACGTTTCGCACGAACTTCCTTAGTTTGAGGGAATGAACCGATAGTTGTTGTTGGAAGCAATGGAAGTTTGAAAGCATCTTTTTGAATCGCTTCACGTTCTGCAAATGCTGGCAAACGAGTGTAATCAGCTTCAGTCAAGCCTGCAATACGGGCACGAAGTTCAGCATTTTCACCAACACGCTCAGTCGCAAAGAGTTCTTTGTTGGCAGCAAGGGCTTCTGCACCTTGACCATTGCGGATAGCATCCAAATCACGCAATTCGTCCAATTTTTCAACCGCAAAAGCAAAGTGGTTCAAGATAGCTGGTTCAAATTCTTCATTAGCGGTTGTAAATGGTACGTGAAGAAGTGAGCAAGAGGTTGTCAAAACAACATTTTCAGCTGGCACTTGTTCAAGAATTGCAAGACTCTTCTCGTAGTTGTTACGCCAGATGTTTTTACCATTGACAATCCCTGCATAAAGAGTCTTATCAGCTGGGAAACCACCTTTAACCAATTCAAGTGTTTTCTTACCTTCAACAAAGTCAAGACCAATACCATCAACTGGCAAGTTCACAAGATCGTTGTAGACATCACGAACATCACCAAAGTAAGTTTGAATCAAGACTTCAAGACCTTTTTTATCAGCCAAGAGTTTGTTGTAGAGATTCAAGAAGAGAGCTTTTTCTTCAGCTGTCAAATCTTTAACAAGGGCTGGCTCATCGAGTTGAATACGTGTAGCACCAAGCTCTGCCAATTTTGCAAAGACTTCTTGGTAAGCTGCCACAAAGCTGTCTACAAAGTCTTCTGCTTTCACACCATCTTCAAAGTCAGATAATTGAAGGAAAGTGAATGGTCCAACGACAACTGGACGTGTGTTAAGTCCCAATTCTTTAGCTTCTTGGTACTCATCAAAAATCTTGTGACCAGCAAGTTTAACTTCTGTTGTTTTTTCAAATTTAGGAACGATGTAATGGTAGTTAGTGTTAAACCATTTTTTCATAGGAAGGGCACGTACATCCCCTTTTTCACCTTGGTAACCACGCGCCAAAGCAAAGTAACGTTCAAGATCTGTCAAATCCAAGTTTTGAACAGATTCAGGTACGACGTTGAAAAGGAAAGCTGCATCAAGGAAGTTATCGTAATGTGAGAAATCATTTGAAGGAATTTCACTGATACCCTTCTCTTTAACAATATTCCAGTGTTTTGCACGCAAGTCTTTGGCTGCTGTTAAAAGTTCATCTTCAGTAATTTCATTTCTAAAGTATTTTTCTGTTGTAAATTTTAATTCGCGGAATTCACCCAAACGTGGGAAACCAATGATAGTAGTTGACATCTTGTGTCCTCCTCTTTGTTGTTGAACTTATCTTACCAAAGAAACGGGTGGCTGTATAATTGCTATTAGTTTTCTCTATATATAGTTTTTGACTATAACCTATAAAATAAAGGGTTTCTAGCTACCGTTATCTCCTTTTGTTTAGATATTGTTATAGCTAATAACTATATATCAACCAGATAAATCCTTTTTTATAACAAAAAAGCCCTAGACTTTTGTCTAGAGACTCTATTATTTACTAGGATTAGGACACTAAGCTCTATAAGTGCTCAGTACTTTCTCTTGAAGCCAAGATGATGTATAAGACATATTCTCACTATTGTAACTATTCCAGATAAAATAACCAAAAACTACCAATACTAATAAGAAACAAATTCCTAATACGGCTAACCAGATGATTTGTTTCTTTAAGCTATCATACTCACTCATATAGCCATTATGGATTTTAATGAGTTCATTTCTTTTTTTGTTACTTGACTCTTTAGCAATGGCAATTTCTAGCTCATACATTTGATGCTTCCATGAATTCTTAGAAGTGCCTTTTTTCATTTTATGGTTTGAAAGACTGCTGTTGCCTTTCTCAAAGTTATTTTTTTCAGTCATATTTCCCTCTAAAATCTTCTTTTAGTCCCTATCATTATAACATATGTAAAACTATCTGAAAAGTTCATTTTTGGTTAGAATTTTGAGAAAGAGAATTAAAACATGAAAAAGAACCAGAGGGAAACTTCTTATGTTATACTCTAAGTATGCATAAGAAAACTGTTATTGATTTTAAAGAACTTGGTGTCAGACAAATTTTTACAGACGCCATTAAAGAACTAAAAACAAAGAACATTAAGGAAGTTAAGCATCTCTTAGCTGAAGTCGAAGCCTATCAAAATAAGGGCTATTATGCAGTAGGTTATGTTTCCTATGAAGCTGCCCCTGCCTTCGAGACAAAATTTCAGGTTATTGATGGTCCATTAATGTCAGAGTATCTCCTCTACTTCACTATTCATGAAACTGTTCAAACAGAGCCTATTCCACTTACTTATGAGCCAATTTCCCTACCAGAATCTTGGCAAGAGCTAACTTCTGCAGAGGAATACAAGGCTGCTATTGAGCAAATACACCACCATATTCGACAAGGTGATACTTATCAGGTTAATTATACTGTTCAACTTCAACAGAAGCTGACAGCTGATCCCTTTGCCATCTATAACCGATTGGTTGTTGAGCAAAATGCACATTACAATGCCTTTATTCAGCACGATGATGTTTCTATCATTTCCATAAGTCCAGAACTCTTCTTTAAAAAAGATGGTGATAGACTGACCACTCGTCCAATGAAAGGTACCACCAATCGTGGTTTAACAACTGAAACTGACCTCAAACAAGCCCATTGGCTAGCTCAGGATCAGAAAAATCGCTCTGAAAATATGATGATTGTCGATCTACTTAGAAATGACATGAATCGTATTTCAAAAATAGGAAGTGAAGATGTCAAGAGCCTTTGCCAAGTTGAACAATACTCTACGGTTTGGCAAATGACTTCAACTATTGAGACGCAACTCCTACCAAATAGTCGTTTAAATGATGTCTTCCAAGCCCTTTTTCCATGCGGATCGATTACAGGTGCCCCAAAAATAGCAACCATGGAGATTATTAAGAAGGTTGAAAAACAGCCTCGAGGTGTTTATTGTGGAGCTATTGGTATCTTGGTGCCACAGGGACCTAGTATTTTTAACGTGGCCATTCGGACACTACAAATGGAAGGAACCAAGGCTATCTATGGTGTCGGAGGAGGTATTACCTGGGACAGCAACTGGGAAGCTGAATATGAAGAAACAAAGCAAAAAGCTGCTGTTCTATACCGTCAGAACCCCAAATTCGATCTCATTTCAACTGCTCGTGTCCACCAAGGAAAACTGCTATTTCTTGAGGAGCATATGAAACGCTTGCAAGAGAGTAGTCGCTACTTTGACTATCCTTTCAATGCAGAAAAAGCTCACTATCAAGTCGAAGCTCTGTGCCAATCACTAGACTTTGACAAAGATTACCGTCTTAAAATGTCACTTGCAAAAGATGGTGAACTGAAGTTTGAACATACCCAATTAACAAACTTATCCAATGACTTCTGCCAAGCAAGGTTAGTTGAGCAAAGGCATACGTTGGATAGCCCCTATACCTTCTTCAAAACAAGTTACCGTCCTCACCTTAGTATCGAACCTCACGAACAAATCTATTATAATCATGAGGGGCAACTCCTAGAAACCTCTATCGGTAACATTGTGCTTAAAATCGAGGACCAACTCTACACACCACCCGTTCACCTCGGCCTCTTAAATGGCATCTACAGACAAAGCCTAATTGCTGATAATAAGCTTAAAGAAAAAGTCTTGACCGTAAAAGATATGGAACAGGCTCAGGCCATCTACGGATGCAATGCGGTGAGAGGCTTGTATGAATTGAAGGTGGAAGGATATAATTATATTTAACGAAAAAATACAAGTTTTTTGTTCTCCCCTACTCTTGCTAAAGACAAAAGAAACTTCAATATTCTATTGGTAAAAAATCAACAATTTAATAGTAAAATAAAGTATAATACTTACTGATAGTTATTCAGTTATCGTGACTGTAATGATAAGCTTTTTGGCTTATAATTTACTAGCCTTAAAATTCAGTAATAATTTAGAAAGGATACAAACCTTAAATGAAAAAATTTAAAGGCTTGACTTCTGCTGAAGTTCAAGCAAGTAAAAACGCCCATGGCGATAATAGGCTCTCTAGTAAAGAGGCTAACTCGCTCCTCTCAATCTTTATCGAAGCCTTCCAAGATCAATGGATTCTTATCCTCTTGGCTGCCTTAGGATTAAAAATCATCTTCAACTTTGTTGGAATGATTTTCCCTGCTATTGGTGAAGCCAACTGGTATGAGGCTATCTCACTAATTTTCGCCATTTTGATGTCTACAGGATTCTCAGCAGTCTCACAATACCGAAATGAGCAAAAATTCAACACTCTTCAAGAAGAGGCTTCAAAAACTAATGCTAAGGTTTATCGTGATGGTAAACTTAAAGAAGTTCTTGTTGATGATATTGTAAAAGGTGATCAAATTCTCCTTCAATCAGGGGACAAGATTCCAGTTGACGGTATCATACTGGAAGGTGAGTTAAAAGTAAACCAAGCTGTCCTTAATGGTGAAAGTGAAGATGCTAAGAAACTTCCTCTTGGTGATCAAGCAGAACCAGACTCTTCCGACCTCTTTACAGAGCTCAAAGTCTTCCGTGGTACAGTTGTTACTTCAGGTGAAGCCGTTATGGAAGCTACACAAATTGGTGATAATACTGTTCTAGGAAGCATCAATACTTCTCTTCAAGAAGATAGTAAAGATTCACCATCCAAAGAAAAACTCAACAAGCTTGCTGGAAACATCGGTGTCCTCGGTTATAGTGCAGGTGCTGCATATTCAGTAATCAACCTTGTTTTAGGCTTTATTGCCCTCAATAAGGCTAATAACCTCAATGGTGGTTCAATCTTCCTTCTTATCATTGAAACGATTCTCTTTGCGGTTACAATCATCATCATGGCCGTTCCAGAAGGTCTTCCGATGATGTTGGCACTCGTTTCTTCAATGAACTCAGGACGACTTTTAGCTCAAAATATCCTGGTTCGCCATCCTGATACCATTGAAACAGCCGGATACATGAATATCCTCTTCAGTGATAAGACTGGTACTATCACTGAAGGTAAACTATCTGTAGTTGACTTCTTCCTTGCTGATGGAACACTTTATGCAGCTACTGGTGAAACTGACGCTCCTGATTTTGACACAATGTCAGATAGCCTTAAAGCTGAAATGATTAATGGTATCGGTCTTAATAACGACGCCATGGTAGCTGATGGCAGTGCTGTTGGTAGTAACGCCACTGACCGTGCACTTCTTGATTTCCTTATTGGTCGTTCTCAACTTGATTTTGATACAAATACAATTACTGAGAAGCAACAATTCAACTCAGCAACAAAATTCGCAAGTGTAACGACCAACGATGGAAAAACCTACATCAAAGGTGCTCCAGAATTCATCCTAAATGACTGCTACTACTATCTTGATAAAGATGGTAATAAACAAAACTTTACAGATGATATTAAAGCTCGTTTCCAAGAATTATCATTGGAACAAGCTAACCGTTCAATGCGTTTACTTGCTATCCTCAATACAGATGGTAATGATAAAGTCTTGATTGGTATCGTATGTATCCGTGATAACGTTCGTTCTTCAATCAAACAAACTGTTGAAACAATGAACCGTGCAGGTGTTCAAGTAGTTATGGTAACTGGTGACCGTAAAGAAACCGCTGTTGCTATCGCTAAAGAAGCCGGTATCGTTACTGGTCAAAATGACCTTGTTCTTACTCACGATGAACTTTCTGCCCTTTCAGATCAAGAACTTAAACAACAATTGCCTCACTTAAAAGTGGTCAGTCGTGCCCTTCCAATGGATAAAAAACGTCTTATTGAGGCAGCTCAAGACCTCGATATGGTCGCTGGTATGACGGGTGATGGGGTCAATGACTCACCTGCCCTCAAATCAGCTGATGTCGGATTCTCAATGGGTGATGGTACTGAAGTCGCACGTGAAGCCTCAGATATCGTTATCTTGAATAACTCATTGACTTCTATTGAGAAAGCTGTCCTCTATGGACGTACTATGAGTAAGTCAGTAAGTAAATTCATTATCTTCCAATTAACCGTTAACGTGACTACAATTGCTATGTCACTTCTCTCACCACTTTTGGGCCTCAAAGAACCATTTACAATTATCCAAATTCTCTGGATTAACCTTATCATGGACACACTTGCTGCCCTTGCCTTTGGTGAAGAGCCTACCCTAGATCGTTACATGAATGAAAAGCCAGTTGCTAAGAAGGCAAATATTCTTACTGGCTATATGAAATCTGCTATTGGTGTAGCTAGCGTCTTCATTACTCTTGTATGTTTAGCTATTCTTAAAAATGTTGGTGGTATCCAAGGCTTTATCACAAATGGAACTGGCAACTTTGAAATGGTAACAACATTCACCTTTACAGTATTTATCTATGCTGTCATTTTCAACTCACTTAATACACGTAGTAATGGATTCAATGTTTTTGAACATATCGGCGAAAACAAGAAATTCTCAATTGTAATGATTTCTATTGCTGTCGTTCAAACCTTGATTATTCAATTCGGTGGTAAAGTATTTAGTACCGTTCCAATGGACGTTCAACACTATATCGTTGCACTTCTTATCGCGGTTTTGATCATCCCTGCAGATTTAATTCGAAAAGCTCTAACTAAAAACAAATAACTATCTGTTTAACGTATTATAAAACTTAAAAGGATAAAAAGGATTGGGATAACTCCCAAACCTTTTTTAATAATTTCCGAAGGTAATACCGTGGAAAGATCATAACATAAAAAGGCTTTAACAAGCCTTTTTGATTTATTAAGTAATGCTACTTAAACTGACTAGGAGCCCCTGTATAACCTGCCCAATCCTTACTATAAAAGCGGTCGTTCAAGTTATAGTTAGGTGCGGGTGTTGGATTACTTACAAATGGATCAACAGCCTTGTCAAAGGCCACCCAACCTTTCCATCCCATATGAATGGTATCTTGCATGAAGTAAGGTTGATCTCCATCTTTTGAGAAGTCAGCAATATTGGTGAAGCCTTGACTTTCCAATTGATAACGGATTTTAGAAACCGTAGCATCATACATTTCCTGACTTAGTCCCGTATAAGCCATCCACTTGCTATTAACAGGTGGGATAACAAAGATAACATTAGTATTTGACTTAGCAAATTGATTTAACACCAACTGTAGGTCACCATATTCTTGTGAAACTTCATACGAAAGATTCTTTTGGAAACCTTTAAGTTTACCAATCTTTTTAGCCAAACGTTTCTTATAGAAACGGTCATCGATACCAAAGTCGTTTGACTTGGTATGAGCTTCTGCATCTCTTACGGCAACCTGGTCAAGTGCCTCGTAAGAGAACTTGTCTGGCAACTCTTTAAGATAAGGAAGAACCTTCTTGTCGTAATTTGCATTATTTGATGCTGCAAAAGGACTGAACAAGGCATCTTCTCGCTTATTAAGCTCTGCCATAAATTGAATATAAGTCTTATCAAGAGAATTTAAATCTTGCCCATTAGCCACTTTAGAAAGTTGAGATTTCATAGTAATCTCAGGTTTCATCTCTAAGATGCGCTGAGCTGCATACTGAGAATTTGCATCCGTCTGATTTTGACTTAAGAAACTACTAAGTTGGTCGTTATTGTAGAACTGCTGGAAAGCCGCAGAATTGTAACCTTTTTTAGTAAACCACTGTGGTGACAAGACATAGACTGCTGTCCCATTTTTCAATTCGGGAAGCATTTGTTGCATTCCCAAATATTGGTTTAGAGAGGCAGCCCCACGTTGTCCAATAAAATATGGGCGATAGTTACGGTCGTATTTTTCAGCTAAAACAGCTGGATGAAGGGCATCAAAACGCAACCACTCACTAGACCCAAAGAAAGGGACAAATCGATGATTCTTATCAGAAAGAGCTGTCGTCTTATTAATACGGCTCTTAAAGTTCTCAGTTGTCAAGGTTACTGCGTTACGTTTTTCAACCTCATAATTATGTTTTCTGCCTTGAGGGTAGGAAAAAATAACTACTACTACCAAGACTAAGGCACAGATTATAGGGCCAAAAATTTGCCATAAACGCTTAAGCATTGCGAAGCTCCGTTACCCCTTCAACAATCTTATTAGCTGTGTTCCAGTCATCACGACCAAATTCTGAAACTGGCACACGAATATCGAAACGTGATTCCAATTCAACGATAAGCTCAACTGTTCCCATAGAGTCGAGAACACCAGCATCGAAAAGGTCTTCATCCATCATGTCTGAAACATCTTCCATGAAGAGTTCATCAATAATTTCAATAACTTCTGATTTTACATCCATTTTTATAATTCCTTTACTTATTTTTTAGTGAACCAAAGGTCATTCAAGAATCCAGAGAAAATCAAGAATGACAACATAACAGTGTTAAATGTAATAAAGATTCCCAAAGCCTTCGTCCATTTATTTTCAGGAAGTGGCTCAAGACCAGCTTTCTTACGTTCTTTATTAATGGTCTTCTTCTTACGTAACCATGCATCATTAATTCCTAGACCAATACCATGGAAAATACCATAAGCAATGTAGTACCAGGTAACTCCATGCCAGAATCCCATAACCATCATATTAATGACATAGGCAACATTTGATGTCGTGTTACGGTTTTTGAAAACCTTGTTACGCATCAAAACCATAACCAAACGCATAAAGACAAAGTCACGGAACCAGAAAGACAAGCTCATATGCCAACGATTCCAAAATTCTTTCAAGTCTCGTGAGATGAAAGGTTTGTCAAAGTTGATTGGGCTCTTAATCCCCATAAGGTTAGATGCTGCTAGGGCAAACATCGAGTAGCCTGCAAAGTCAAAGAAAAGATCAAAACCGAAAACATACATAACACCAAGTGTTGGTAAATTAAAGATACCACCTTGAGCTAAAGCTTGTGTTTTCAGTGAAGGTAAAAGCATACTTCCAAAAATTTGAGCCAAGACAAATTTATAGAGAAAACCGAGCATAATATACTTGACAGCTTGCTCCAACATATTCATCAACTCATCTCTCTCAGGAATCGCTTGGTAATCTTCGTTAAAGCGTTTGAAGCGATCAATAGGACCACTCGTAAAGGTTGGCATAAAGAGCATGAATCGGAGGAATTCTCCAAGTGTAAACTCTTTAAGGACACCATCCCGCATCTCGATAATCATACCAACTGATCGGAAGGTCAAGTAAGAAATACCAAGAAAGTTTAAAAGGGACTGAGTACCATTTATCGCAGGCTCTACCTTAACAAAAATCAAGGGAAGGACTACAAGAAATGAGTGTAAATAGAAAACCCATTTATTGTCCTTTTTACTGCGGTAATGTTTGTAGGAATAAACCCAGATGATTTGCCAAACGATATAGAAGAGTAAGGCTAGTAATTGGCTAGCATGTGTTCCTGTCAGAGCAAGAACAATAAAGGCTAGACTGACCAAACACTCATAAATTGCAAAACGCTTTTTAAAGAAGAGACCCACAAAGATTGGCAATAGAGCTAATCCAAGATAGATAAAATAGAAGGGATTACCGTAGGCTTCTAAATGGGGGAGCTGTTTCAAGAAGTCAATCATCGGTTGTTAACCTCACTGATAAGACCCTTGATATCGATTTTCCCATTTGGTGTTAAAGGCAAGCTCTCACGATAGAGGAACTTAGTAGGCATCATGTAAGACATCATGATATCTTCTAAGTCTGCCTTAATCGCCTTGGTGATATCAATTTCACGTTCAAACTGCTCACGAACACCATCCTTAAGAATCACATAAGCCAAGAGGTTCTGAACCTTATGGTCTTTATTGTAACGTGGCACAGCTACTGCTGAATCAATATACTTAGACTTATTAAGGTTTTGTGAAACATCCTCTAGCTCAATACGGAAACCATTAAATTTAATCTGGAAGTCCATACGACCACCGTAAAGAAGGAGACCTTCATCAGTCATCGTTCCTACATCACCAGTATGGTAAGCAGGAAGGCCATTAAACTCGAAGAAGGCTTCCGCAGTCTTTTCAGGATTGTTCATATATCCTTTTGAAACTGCTGGTCCTGATACGATGATTTCACCCTGTTGACCATTTGGAAGGATATTGCCATCCTCATCGATAATATAAGTCGGTGAATCTTCCTTGGTATAACCAATCGGCAAACGCTTAAGGTTAGCCAGCATCTCATCAGTTACTGCTACTGCTGATAAGGCGACAGTTGCTTCAGTTGGTCCGTAAGCATTGATAATACGTGCTTCTGGGAAACGTTGGCGAAGCTTTTGAGCAGTCTTGACAGTCAACTCTTCTCCGTCAAAATAGAAATGCGTAATTTCTGGCATCTTCTCTGAATTGAAGTCTTCAGACAACATTGCCATATCTGCAAAAGATGGTGTTGATGTCCAAATGGCAATTGGAAGTGAGAAGATCGTTTCAAAGAGCTTCTTGAAGTCCTGTGTAATAGCTGAAGGAAGAGCATAAAGTGTTCCTCCAAGTGCCAATGTAGGTGCCCAGTACATTACCGATAGGTCAAATGAATAAGGCGGTTGAGCCAGCATTTGTGGACGTTTTGGAGTCGCAAATTCCTTATCCGTAATCATCCAGTTGGTGAAACTAAGGAGATTATTGTGTGAAATTTGGACCCCTTTAGGCTTACCTGTAGTTCCTGATGTGAAGATGATGTAATAAGTATCATCCCCCTTAACAGGATGAGTCACTTCGTAGCTAGTCTTGCTTTCAAAAGCTGTTGTCACTTGATCCAATGTTAGAATTGGAGCTTGGACTTCCTCAAGTGGGAAGTCATTGATAGCAATAATCAGACTAGGCTCTGCTACTTCAACGATAGCCGTCACGCGCTCAAGAGCTGAGTGACTATCAATTGGAATATAAGCGTGACCAGATTTAGTCAAAGCGACAAAAGTTGCCAACATTTCATACTCTTGACCGCCATAAACCACAACAGGTGATTTTTCTGGAATATCAAGACTATCAATCTTGGCAGCTAGGCTATCCGAGTCAGCTTTTAAGTCACCGTAAGTGTGAACTTCCCCTAAAATATTGTAAACAGGAAAGTCAGGTTGTGATTGAGCAAACTGCTCAATCGTTTCGATCATATCTTTAATTTTTGTATTCGTCATTATTCTTCCTAAAATTCGTTATAGATAAAATTACCTTGACCTTGTCCTAGGTAATTGTAGAGATAAATTAGGGCCATAAAAATGGCGAAATAAAGCAAGGTTTGTCCTAAAAACACTAGGACGTTTTTATGTTTTAACATTCTAATTTTCGATACCTTTTTTTATATAATATCCTCTTTAGTTTACCATCTTATCAGTATTTTTTCCAATAAAAAAGAAAAAATAACTAAATTTCATTTCTTTTTCATTAATAAGCTTCCGTGATAAATGATTGGCTAAAATCATAAAAAACAGAGCTTAAAAGCTCTGTCGGATTTAACTATTTTGTGTCTTTTGGGCCGTCTGCATACGATAGTACATTCCCTTAGCTTGCATCAGTTGTTCATGGGTTCCGTGTTCAACGATATCTCCATTATTCATGACCAAAATAAGGTCCGCATTCTCTATGGTAGATAATCGATGGGCAATGATGAAACTTGTTCGACATTTCATTAATTTAGCGAAGGCCTCTTGAATGAGAAGCTCTGTACGAGTATCGATACTAGAAGTGGCTTCATCCAAAATTAAGATTTTAGGCACATTGACAAATATGCGAGCAATGGTCAAAAGCTGACGTTGTCCCTGAGAAAGGGATTGCCCCGCATCATTCAAGTAGGTGTCGTAGCCTTGAGGCAACTGCTGAATAAAGAAATCAGCATTGGCAGCCTTGGCCGCTGCTATGACTTCTTCACGACTGGCTTCTGGATTTCCATAGGCAATATTATCATGAATAGTGCCGACCTCAAGCCAAGTTTCCTGCAAAACCATCCCAATCTGTTTCCGAAGACTCTCACGAGTATAATCTGTAATAGGTCTACCGTCCAGTAGAATGTTCCCCTTATCCAAATCATAGAAACGCATAAGTAGGTTAATCAAGGTAGATTTCCCCGCTCCTGTTGGACCAACAATGGCAACAGTACTTGCGGCAGGGATATCAATGCTCAAATCCTTGATAAGAGGTTTATTAGGCAAATAGCCAAATTGGACATGGTCAAATTGAAAACGTCCCTGCACATCTGCTTCTTCCAAGACCGCCTTACCTGTTTCTGTTATTTCCTCTTCATCCAATATCATATAAAGGCGATCAGCACAGGCCAAAGCACTTTGAAGTTCAGATAGAACAGATGAGATATCATTAAAAGGTTTGGTATACTGGGTGACATAATTTAGGAAGGTAGTCAATTGTCCCACTGTAAAAGCGCCACCCGACATGATTCGATAAGCACCAACACCTGCAATGAGAGCATAGATTAGACTATTAACAAAACGTGTAGCTGGGTTAACCGCTGACGAATAAAAGATAGCACCCTGTGAATAATCAGCATACTTACCATTGACGTCTTTAAAACTCCTAACCATCTGGTCTTGAGCATTTAGACTCTGTACTAAAGCTTCTTGAGTCAGACTTTCCTCAATCAACTGAGTCTGCACACCTCGCCATTTAGTTTGATTGCGATAGAGTTGATAGCTCTTCTTTGCGATAAAACGTGCCACAAGCATTGACAGAGGCGTCATCACTAGAACTAAGAGCATCATGAACCAGTCCAAACGAGCCATGGTAATGATAATAACAAATATGGTCAAAAGCCCGACGAAAAATTGGTTAAAGACCATGAGAAGTCCGTTATTTAATTGGTCACTATCTGTAGTCACACGGCTAACCATATCTCCAGTTCCTTGACGGTCAAGGTAACTGAGAGGCATGGCATGAATTTTCAGCATTACTCTCTCACGTAAACTTTCACTATAAGAGTAAATCAAACGGTTATAAATTAAAGGATTTAGCCACTGGATCGCACTATTGGCTATGATAACTACAAGCATCTGCCATATTAATCGTGACATCAAAAGAACAGCATTCATCTTAAGAACAGCATCAACTGCATCACCAATTAAGATAGGTAAGTAAACCGTTAAGGCAACTTGAACAATGGTCCCAATAGTTGCTAAGGAAAAGAGGTAACGCTGGCTTAAGATATCTCTGCTTAAACGTTTAAGCGTCGATTTATTATTTCTAGCCTTCATCAGCGACCTCCTTTTGGTGTTGAGAATAATGAATGTCTTGATAGAGTTTATTAGTGTTAAGCAATGCTTCATGATTTCCCAAGCCAACTTGATGCCCCTTATCAAGCACCAAAATTTGATCAACTGCTTTTAGGCTATTTGTTCTTTGCGAAATAATAATCAAACTCGTTGATTTAAGATTGTCTCTGATAGCCGCTAGTAGGCGACTTTCAGTCAAGTAATCTAGGGCTGAGGTGGAGTCATCCAAAATCAAGAATGGTGCTGGTCTCATCAACGCACGCGCAATAGTCAAACGTTGACGTTGACCCCCCGAAAAATTACGGCCAAATGACTCAACTGGCTCATCTAAACCAAGGTCCTTATCCCTTACAAAATCAGCAGCCTGAGCCATGTCAAGAGCATGCCACAGTTCTTGCTCACTAGGTTCGTGATCAAGCCCTAATGACAAGTTTGAACGAATGGTTCCCCTAAATAACTCGGCTTTTTGCGGGACATAGGCAACCCAAGAACGCCACTCTTTAAGGTTTTTTGGTGATTTTTGATCTTTGAAAATAGCTAAAGAACCAATCTGAGGCTGATATAAGTTCATGATTAAGTTCACCAATGTCGATTTACCCGAACCTGTACCACCAATAATACCTAGTGACTGACCTTGAGTAAGACTGACATGAATCTCTTGGAGTGATGGCGAACTAGCCGTAGGATAGGTAAAGGTCATGTGGTCAATAGCAAGTCCTGTTTCCGACCAATCTGGCTTCCTGAGTGTTAAAGGTGCCTCAATATCCTCATCTTGGAGTTCAAAAATAGCTTGTACCCTTTTCGCCGAAATAAAGCTCTGGTTAAGATTGGTCAACATCATAGCCAATTTAAGAAGCTCCGTCAAAATTTGTAAGAGATAATTGACCAGAGCAATCAGCATCCCTTGAGACAAGAGCCCACCTTGAATTTGCAGATTTCCTTGCCAAAGGACAGCAATCAAAGTCATATTAACAACTAAGAAAGTCAAAGGACTAATGAGACTTGCTATCACACCTGTTTTTAGTTGCCACTTCTTCAGGTCTTTATTAACAGTCGTGAAGTTATCTAATTCACGCTCACTCTGACCAAAGGCACGAATAACCCTCATACCTTCAAGTTGTTGGCGCGTATTAGTAACAATTGACTCATTAATCACTCGAATCTTGGCATATAAAGGATTGACGATGCGACTAGCTAGTACAATAATAAGGGTCAATACCAAGACCATACCAAGAAACCAGAGGGTCAAGCGTGGACTGATTCGGAATGCCATAATAATGGCTCCTGTCACAATAATTGGTGCCCTCAAAAAGAGCCTCAAAAATTGATTTATCCCCGTTTGGATTTGAAAGGTATCACCAGTCAGGCGTGTTACCAAACTTGAAGTTCCAATCTCATCCCGCTTTTCCTTTGATAAACGCATGATTTTCGCATAGAGGTCATTAGTCAACACTCGCGCATAACCAACTGCTGCTCTTGATGAAAAATACTGTGCTGAAATAGCAACGACAACACCAATAACGGCAAGTCCAAATAAGACAAAAATCATCAAAAAGAGATGATTTTTGTCTTTATTTGGAATAGTTGTGTCGACAATTCCAGCAATGACTAGTGGGACCAAAAGTTCGAAACTGGCTTCGATTAATTTAAAAACGGGTCCCAGGATACTGTCTTTGACATATCCTTTAAAATAAACTAATAATGCTTTCATTTGTCTTTCCTTAAGAATGAAGTGTATCCTCTTAGAGACGAGAGAACATACGCATCAAAAAGAGGTTAAACTGCACTTCTTTGGCGTAATAAATATTTCCGCCATTTGTATAAAGCTTACCCCCACCATAATACATGGCAACAGGTTGATAATAAGTATAGGTTTCCTCACTAGTGTTTCCTAGACTTGGAGCAACGACATTTTTTGAATAAGCTTTTGCTAATTCGACGGTGTTAACTCCACCATTATCAGCCACATAATCGATATAGGCCTTACCAAAATTATAAGCTTGTACTGCTGTCCAAGGATCCACCTTATGGTGGGCAGCTTCTTCCAGATTTTCTGACAGCACCGTCACCCCTTGACGAATACTTTCTTTTCGATCTGTGATGGAGTTAGTCACCCCTGTAGAACTTTCACTGGACTGCATCACGTCATCTGTCTTCCCCTTGGTTTCTGTGTAGATCATAGCCAACACCAAATCGACATTGGTTGTATTATCGATGTCGTCTTCAGCCAAAACCTCCTTAACCATGGATTCATAGGTTAAGACATGTTGAATATTGGCATGGATTCGATAACATTGGATACCTATGATGAGGACTACGACAAAAACCGCCAGACGTCTTATCCATTTAAACATATTATTTATTGATGATATCCTCGATATTTTTGATGAGAATAGAGTAGGTGCCATCAGGATTTTGAATAAATTCAACACTATCAGCATCCTGATACACATTATTAGGCACGATTAACTCAATTCCGTTCGATAACGATAATTTTTGATTCTCCAATTTCTTAATTTGACGTGAATGGTCAATATCTGATACCGAAATAGGCTCAGGTATAGCCTCTTTGAGCTCATCAACGAAAGTCAAACGAGCTGTCAAATTATTATCAAAGAGCTGGTCTGCCAATTTTTCAGGTGATAACTCTTGGTCTTCTTCCAAATTATTGAAAATAGCAGATTTCATTTTTCCTTGGAAGTTAAAGTCATCCTGATTAAAATTCTCGGCAATCTTCTGGGCAGTATCTTCAACCATCTTAATCGATTTTTTGACAGATTGTTCAGGCTGAACCTGTAACAAATTTTCAGAGAAATAATTGGCAAAGCTTCCATTATGCTTGATTCGCTTTTCAATCAAATAATACTGCTTACTACTACGATTGATTACCAAAGCTTCATCAGGTGTCTGGGCCGCAGATGGCAAATTATTTTGTGACAATTGAATAGGATGCTGACTATCTCCCAAAGAATGAATCAAACTGTCCTTGAGAGCAATACGCAAGAAAGCAAAATATTCTTGCCCTTCTTTATCAAACTGAATAAAGACCAAATCATTGGTCTTTTGATCTTCAGAAATGACAAATTCTTCCTTCCAAAGTTGGGAAATTTTAACAGAACTTTCCATCAAATCATCTCCTAGATGACTGATAAAAACATTTTCCGCATCGAAATAGCCACGTTTAGCCTCATCAGAGAAAACCTTAGTGAGTTTCTTTCGAAAATACTCATCTAAGCGAGGCGTTATTTCAAGAGGCCCTTCTGCTAAAACCAGCTCCGTATCATTTGGCGAAAACTGGTGAATGACAATGCGTTTAATATATAAATCTAACATAGTTTTTAATAGAGTGGGAAGGCATCTGTAAGAGCTTTAACTTCTCCACGAATCTCTTCCAAAACTTCAGGTTTATCGTGATTTTCCAAAGCTTGAACCATCAATTCAGCAATTTTACGGCTCTCAGCTTCACCCATACCACGACTCGTAATAGCTGGACTACCAACACGGATACCAGATGTCTTGAATGGAGACAATTGCTCATATGGAATACCATTCTTGTTCAAAGTAATATTAACTTCTTCAAGAACATTTTGCGCAACCTTACCATTTTCAACAACCTTAGTCACATCAACCAAGAAGAGGTGATTGTTAGTTCCACCTGAGATAACACGGAAATCTGGATGTTGATTGAAAACGTCAGCCATGGCAGCTGCGTTCTTGATAACATTTTCCCCATATTCCTTAAAGGCAGGGTCAAGTGCTTCTTTAAGAGCAACAGCCTTAGCAGCAATAACGTGTTCCAATGGACCACCTTGCAAACCAGGGAAGACCGCAGAATTCAATTTCTTAGCGATATCTTCATCATCAGTCAAAATCAAACCACCACGAGGACCACGAAGTGTCTTGTGAGTTGTTGTAGTGGTCACATGTGCATAAGGAACTGGACTTGGATGATGACCAGAGGCTACAAGACCAGCAATGTGAGCCATATCTACCATGAGGTAAGCACCTACAGCATCAGCAATTTCACGGAATTTAGCAAAATCAATGATACGTGAGTAAGCTGAAGCCCCAGCCACGATGAGTTTTGGTTGTACTTCTTTAGCTTGAGCCAGAATAGCATCGTAATCAAGAAGTTCAGTTTCTTTATCAACGTTGTAAGCCACAAAGTTATAGGTCTTACCAGAGAAGCTAACTGGTGCACCATGTGTCAAGTGACCACCCGCTGACAAATCCATTCCCATAACCGTATCACCTGGTTGGATCAAAGACATGTAAACTGCTGCATTGGCTTGACTACCTGAGTGAGGTTGCACGTTGGCAAATTTTGCTCCAAAAAGTTCTTTGGCACGCTCAATAGCAAGAGACTCAACTACATCAATCACGTCTGTACCACCATAGTAACGTTTACCTGGATAGCCTTCTGCGTACTTGTTAGTCAAGAGAGTTCCTTGAGCAGCCATTACTGCTTTAGATACCACGTTCTCAGAGGCAATCAACTCAATATTGTTTTGCTGACGTTCTGCCTCAGCATCGATGGCGTTCCATAGTTCAGGGTCAAATGCTTTGTAATCTTCTTTATCAAAAATCATAGAGGTCTCCTTTGAGGTCTAATGGGGTTCAATCAACTCACCCACATACAATCGGAAATTATCTCACACTTCCATAGGTCTCTGTTAGTCATTTATTCTATGGTCAACTCGGGTAGAGCCGCCAATAGGTCTTCTTTTGTAATTTTTCCTTGTCTGAGAATCTTAGCAGGTGAGACCGACAAATCCAATATTGTCGAATCTACACCTAACAAGGCATCATCATCTTGATAGCCTGTCACCTGAAAATCAAATTGCGCTCTTATTTGGTCAAAATAACGACCACTAGCCTTTCCAGACTTATTGGCTGAGGGGCCAATTAAGGGCCCTTCTGCTTGAATCAGTTCTCTAGTGACAGGATGATTTGGCAAACGGAAGCCAACTGTCGCCAAACCTGAATTAATCCATCTAGGTACTTGATCATTAGCTTTTAAGATGATGGTCAGAGGTCCAGGCAAAAAAGCATCATACAATTGTTTTAAATATTTGGGCTGCTCTTTCGAATAAGACAGGATATCTTCATAAGAAGCAACATTCAAATTCATGGCTTTATCTCTAGGACGATTTTTTAGCTCATAAACATGGTTCACAGCACTCTCATCCATAGCCTTAGCAAATAAACCATAGACAGTCTCTGTAGGAAGAACGACTGCGCCACCGTCAGCCAAGATTTCTCTTAACACTTTCTTACTTTTCATCATCCATCACGACCATTCTATCTTGTCCAAATTGGTCCTTATGGACACGCACTCGCTTATCTGGAAAATGTAGAGACAAGAGTCCCTTCAAATCCTGGCCCTGCTTATAGCCAATTTCAAAGTAGAGCTTTCCACTAGGAGTCAAATACTTATTCGCCTCCTCAATAATTTGTCTATAAATGGCAAGCCCTTCTTCATCAGCAAACAAGGCCATCTTGGGCTCGCTAGCCAAGACATTGACCCCAACTTCATCCTTATCATTTTCAGAAATATAGGGAGGATTTGACACAATGATATCAAAACTACCAGAAATATTTTCGAAAACATCTGATCGAACAAAGCTGATGGCTACCTGATTTTGCTTGGCATTCTCCTTAGCAAGTACTAAGGCATCAGCTGACAAGTCACTAGCTGTTACTTGCCAAAGGGGACGACTCTTTTTCAGGGATACCGAAATAGCACCACTCCCAGTTCCAATATCAAGAACCTTAAGCTCTGTGCTTGGGTTTTCCGCTAAAATCAAGTCCACTAATTCCTCAGTTTCAGGACGTGGAATCAAGACACGCTCATCAACCTGAAAACGTAAGCCATGAAAGTCTTCATAGCCCAAGATATACTGAGCAGGCTGGTGATTCTTTAGTTGGCTAAATGCATGAGCTAATAGCTCAGCATCTTCCTCTGAAACTTCCTGACGCAATTGAAGAACAAAATGGGTCAAGTCCCATTGCTTCAAACCACGATAAACAAAGGAAAGGGCCTCTGGCTCTTCTCCAACAGCCTCAAGCTGCTTTTCATAGTCAGCCAGAACATCCGCTAAAATCATTTGTTAAGCTCTTCCAATTTTTGAGTTTGATCGTAAAGAACAAGAGCATCAATGACTTCATCCATTTTCCCAGCCAAAATCGTATCTAATTTTTGAAGGGTCAAACCAATACGGTGATCCGTTACACGGTTTTGTGGGAAGTTGTAAGTACGGATACGCTCTGAACGATCCCCTGTACCAACAGTAGATTTACGCTCAGCATCTTGTTCATCTTGAGCAATCTGTGCAAAGTGGTCCGCAACACGCGCACGGATAATCTTCATGGCTTTATCACGGTTCTTCTGTTGCGTACGTTCTTCTTGCATCTCTACTTTGATTCCAGTAGGAATGTGAACCATACGAACCGCAGTCGCAACCTTATTGACGTTCTGACCACCGGCACCAGATGCGTGATAGATATCGACACGAAGGTCCTTAGGATCAATTTCGTACTCTACTTCTTCAACTTCTGGCATAACCAAAACAGTTGCTGTCGAGGTATGAACACGACCTTGGCTCTCAGTCACAGGCACACGTTGCACACGGTGTGCTCCAGATTCATATTTGAGTTTAGAGTAGACTGATTGTCCTGAAACCATGGCAACCACTTCTTTGATACCACCGACACCATTGTAAGAGGCTTCCATGACCTCGAAGCGCCAACCTTGTGTTTCTGCGTATTTTTGGTACATAGCTAAAAGGTCACCTGCAAACAAGGCTGCTTCATCACCACCTGCAGCCCCACGGATTTCGAGGATGATATTCTTATCATCATTAGGGTCTTTTGGCAAGAGAAGAATTTTCAAGCGTTCTTCGTACTCTTCTTTAGCAGCTTTGGATTCTTTAAGTTCTTCCTTAGCCATTTCTTCCAAGTCAGGATCACCGCTTGCTTCCTTAATCATCTCTTCAGCATCTGAGATACTTTGGATGACTTGCTTGTACTCACGGTAAGCTGTCACCGTCTCACGAGTATTTGCCTCTTCACGCGACAACTCCATGAAACGTTTAGTGTCTGAAACGACTTCAGGGTCACTAAGCAATTCACCCAATTCCTCATAACGGTCTTCAACCGCTTGTAACTGATCATAAATGTTCATTTGTTATCTTTACTCCTTATATAACTAATAGTCGTATTTAGGCCTTATTCAAAGGGATTATGTTTTCTTGAGGTGGATTAAACCAGTGTTTTCGGCAAACGGAGATATAACTCTCGTGTCCTCCAATTTGAACTTGTGCTCCCTCATAAACTGGCTTACCATCTTCCATACGAAGAACCATGGTTGCCTTTCTCGAGCAATAATGACAAATAGTCTTGATTTCATCAATCTTATCAGACAAAAGCAAGAGATACTTGGACCCTTCAAAGAGATTGTTCTGAAAATCATTTTTGAGACCAAAAGCCATCACTGGGATATCTAACTCATCAACAATTCGTGCCAAATCATAGACATTCGCACGGGTCAAAAACTGAGCCTCATCAACTAAAACACAGTAAGGTCGTGGATCCATATGAGCAATGTAACCAAAAATATCCGTATCATCACCAATAGGATAGGCCTTCCTCTTCATGCCAATACGACTAGAGATATAGCCGACCCCATCTCGATTATCCAAACGACTGGTCAACAGTACCACTGGTTTTCCTTGTTCTTCGTAATTATAGGCAACCTTAAGAATCTCAATGGATTTCCCAGAATTCATGGTGCCGTAGCGAAAATAAAGTTGTGCCAAACCAGTCTCCTCTAAAATATGTATTGTACTTATTTTATCATAATTCCAAGCGTAAAAGGGAGGGAGACTGAACAATTTTTGAAAAAAGTTCGCCTCACTCCCTTATTTTTATGATAGGTTTAACTTGTGTTTCAAACGGCTCAATCTTATCACTCTAATATAGTTTTACCAGTCTAATAACTTCTTATGAATAGGCTTTAGCCAATTTTTCAAGGAGTTCTTCTTTCTCCTCATCACTAGCAAATGAAGCTTCGATTGCTGTCTTATTATGAGCATAGAAGTCTTGAACTGAGCTATCAAAATGCTTGTGATAGAGTTCGTACTCTTTGGTCAGGTTTGTATCAGAAACGGTACGATTGTCCGTATTAATAGTAATATTAGCACCTGCCGCTTTCATTTTTAGATAAGGAAAATCATCAACTGTAACGGCTGCCTTGGTCTGGAGATTACTTGTTAAACATAACTCTCCTGTGACACCATTTTTGACAAACTCTTCCAAAAGCTTAGGCTCTTGAGCCAAAATCGTTGCATGGCCATTACGCTTAATTCCCATGGCAATCGACTCAGCCAAAAAGGCAGGGCAACCACACTCACCAGCATGAAAAGTCATCGGACGGTTGTAACTTTGAACTTGTTCAATCAAAGGTTTAATCGCTTTAGGTCCATAATGATGCTCATCTCCAGCAAAATCAAAACCAACAAAGTCACTATCTTCAACCTTATTTGCTTCATCAAGAATACGAGCCGTTAAATCTTGATTTGATTGACGCATGCCACAAACTAGGGCCTTAGCTACAATTCCAAATTCTTCTTGAGCTTGACGTAAGCCTTGACAAACGGCATCAATGATTTCAGCGACAGTCAACCCCTTATCCATTGACAATTCGGGAGCAAAACGCACTTCAATATAGATAACATTTTCAAGAGCAGCCTGTTTAGCGACATCATAAGCCGCAATTGTCAAAGCTTCCTTTGTTTGAAGCAAAGGACGAATATAATCAAAAGCCTCTAGATAATCTAGGAGACTCTCACAGGTAGCCGGGGCTGTCACATGGTGTTTGAGCTCCGCATCATCCGTAGGTAACTCAATCTTTGCTAAGTCAGCTAGGTGACGAATAGTTTCCAATGATAGAGAACCATCCAAATGGCAGTGTAGTTCTGTTTTAGCCAACTTATGAAAATCAATAGCAGTCATTCTTTTCTTCCTCTCTAAACAATATGTTTTTATCAGATAAAAATTAATTTTTACTATCTTATCATTCTTATAGAAAAAGTCAAGGTGGCGCACTAATAGGACGTAGTAGATTCTTGAAATGCCATTAGCATTTTGTTAGGATGTAACTATCAAGAATACAAGGAGAAACTTTATGTCTGACTATATTTTACCAAAAGTTTGGCAAAATCCAACCTCTATGGGAGGTGCCTGGGGCGGCCTCAATCAACATACAGCTGGTGCACGTTTTGAACAAACTTTACCTAAAGGTGACCAACCTTTCCAACTCTATACTCTTCCGACACCTAATGGTATCAAGGCAACTATCATGCTTGAAGAACTGAAAGAACTCGGTGTGACTCAAGCGGGCTATGACGCTTATCGTATTAAGATTGGTGACGGTGACCAATTCGGATCCGACTTTGTTTCGATCAATCCAAACTCAAAGATTCCAGCCATGATGGATTACTCTGAAGACCAACCAGTTCGTGTCTTTGAATCAGCTAACATCCTGCTTTACTTGGCTGAAAAATTCGGAAAACTCATTCCAACTGATCACGCAAAACGTACGGAAGTTCTCAACTGGCTCTTTTGGCAAACAGGTGCTGCTCCCTTCTTAGGTGGTGGCTTTGGGCACTTCTTCCACTATGCACCTGAAAAAATCGAATATGCCATCAACCGTTTTGCCATGGAAGCCAAACGCCAACTTGATTTGCTAGATAAAGAATTAGCAACCAAACCTTATATTGCTGGTGATGAATACACTATCGCTGATATCGCAATCTGGTCTTGGTATGGCCGTCTTGCTCAAGATAAGATTTGGGACAAGGCTGGTATTTTCCTTGATGTTAAAGAATACAAGCACCTTCAAGCATGGACTGAAAAAATTGCCAACCGTCCAGCGGTTAAACGTGGACTTGAAGTCGACTATAAAGATATCTAATTTTACAACGGTTTGCCTAGGCTAACCGTTTTTCTATTGTTTCATGATATAATAGAAACAAAATCACAAGGAGACATTCATGACTGTATTTCAAGCTATTTTAGAAAAAATTAAAGCCCATGACACTATTATTATTCACCGCCACCAAAGACCTGACCCTGATGCCATTGGTAGTCAGGTAGGACTGAAGGAAATTTTAAAAACAAACTTTCCAGATAAAAAGGTTCTTGCGACAGGTGTCAATGAACCTACCTTATCTTGGATTGCTGAAATGGATAAGGTAACTGACCAAGACTATGAAGGAGCGCTTGTTATTGTTACCGATACAGCCAACACTCCTCGTATCGACGACGACCGTTTTGATAAGGGGGACTTTCTTATCAAAATTGACCATCATCCTAACGACGATGCCTACGGCGACCTCCTCTTAGTTGATACGACTGCTTCAAGTGCCAGCGAAATTGTGACAGACTGGGCCCTCAGCCTTGACCTTTCCTTGTCAGATGCCGCTGCTCGTGTTCTTTACAATGGTATTGTTGGCGATACAGGCCGCTTCCTATTTCCATCTACTACCCCTAAAACACTTCAAATCGCGGCTAAACTTCGTGAATACGACTTTGATTTTGCAGCAATGGCTCGTCGTATGGACAGTTTCCCTTTCAAAATTGCTAAACTACAAGGTTATGTTTTCGATAATCTAGAAGTCGATGAAAATGGTGCAGCTCGAGTTGTCTTGACACGAAAGATTTTGGATGAATTCAATGTCACTGATGCTGAAAGTTCTGCCATTGTTGGCACTCCAGGCCGTATTGATTGCGTCGAATCTTGGGCTATTTTCGTAGAGCAACCTGAAGGGCATTACCGTGTCCGTCTACGCAGTAAAAGCATTGTCATCAACGAGATTGCCAAACGTCATGATGGTGGCGGCCACCCACTAGCTAGTGGTGCCAATTCCTACAGCTTAGAAGAAAACGACCAAATCTACCAAGAAATCAAGGATACTGTTGCCCATGCAACTCACTAATCGTCGTGTACGTCTCATGGGAACTGTGATTGACGTCTCTATCTATCATGAAGAACCAGAATCCCTGCTAGACCAAGTTGAAGCACTTTTGCATACCTACAACAAGCGCTTCTCAGCCAATGACGACAGTTCCGAACTCATGAAAATTAACAAGGCAGCAGGCTTACATCCGGTGAAAGTTCACCCAGAGCTTTTTGAACTTATTTCTCTTGGAAAATGGCACAGCTGCCAACCTGGAAGTCACCTTAATATTGCTATTGGACCTCTCATTCAGACTTGGCGGATTGGTTTTTCTGATGCTAAGCTGCCTCTTCCTGAAGAAATTCGTCCGCTCCTGGACATCATCAATCCCAATGCCATTCTTCTATCCGAGGAAAATCAAAGCGTTTTTCTCAAAGAAAAAGGGATGAAAATTGATCTTGGTGCTCTAGCAAAAGGATATATTGCAGATCGTATTGCAGATTTTCTTAAAGCTGAAAAAGTAACCAGCGCCCTAATCAATCTCGGAGGTAATGTCCTAACCTTTGGACCAGCCCTCCATAATCCTGACCAAAAATGGCGAATTGGTATTCAAAATCCTAAGGAGACTAGAAATACAAATCTTATGGTGCTTGCTATAAGAGACCAGTCTGTTGTCACTTCGGGAATCTATGAACGTACTTTTGAGATTGATGGCAAAACCTACCATCATATTTTTGATAGCCAAACTGGTTATCCAGTCTCCAGTGACCTAGCCAGCCTTACCATTATTTCATCCCTCTCAGTCGATGGTGAAATTTGGACAACCCGCTTATTTGGCTCTAGTCTCGAACATATTTTCCAGGAAGTTAGTTCACAAGCTGAGCTTGAAGCAATCATCGTTGATAAAGATAATCACTGCTTCCAGACCGGTGGCATTTACAAAATGCGAATTTCCTAAAAAATAGTAAAAAAGACTTGTCAAGTAGACCACCTTTTGATAAACTAAAATAGTTAAAAAAAACTATGGTGCGGAAAGTACCATGGCAGAAAGGAAATATTTTAACATGAAAAAAGATATCCATCCAGATTACCGTCAAGTAGTATTCATGGACACAACTACTGGTTACCAATTCCTTAGCGGTTCAACTAAACACTCAAACGAAACAGTTGAATTCGAAGGTGAAACTTACCCACTTATCCGTGTAGAAATTTCATCAGATTCACACCCATTCTACACTGGCCGTCAAAAATTCACACAAGCAGACGGACGCGTGGATCGTTTCAACAAAAAATACGGTCTCAAATAAGCAACATCTTGTTGTTAAGCCATTCCGATTGGAATGGTTTTTTTGTGTGCTCTTGGGTATAAGCTCTCCTACTCCCATATTTATAAAATAAAAAAACAGCTTCCATATGGAAACCGTTTATTCCTATTAACCTGCTTTACCAATAGCCAAAGCCCAGATAAAGAAGAGGGCAAATCCGAACAAGAAGATCAAACCTGCAATGGCAAGTCCTTTCAACCAAGTTGGAAGGTCTTTCTTCTCTTTTGTAACAAGTACGTAATTCAAAAGCGCAAAGAAAGGTGTTGTAAGGAATGAACCAATCATGGCGAAACGAAGCATGGTTGCTACTTGACCTTGGAAGAAGAAAATAATAATGAGACCAAGAATAGCTGTCAAGGTCATCCAAACATTCAAAGGTGTTTGATTTTTTTCTTTTTGGTTAAACAAAAGACGAAGAGAAATTTCGTTAACACGTGAGTAACCATCAATAACGGTAATTACAGTACCAAAGATACACAAGAAAGCGATAAAGGTAATCAAATATCGTGACCACTCACCAAGTACTGATGCGTACATACCAACAAACTGTGCAATATACTTAGCTGATGCTGCTTCTACTGGTTTACCAGTTGGGTACTGGATAAGCGCACCTAGAGCTACAAAGAATACCGCAAGAATAGCTGTTCCGATGTAACCAACGTTAAAGTCAAAGAGGGCATCATCAGTGTTGAAATCAACAGTTTTCTTTTTCTCAGCTGACCAAAGTGAGTTAATGGCTGAAATTTCAATTGGTGCTGGCATCCATCCAAGAAGTGAAACGATAAATGGAAGGGCTGCGAGCTGCCATGGTGTTTTTTCAACGAAGTCAGCACTGTACTCTGGATGTTTGATTGCCGCAATAATAACTGCTGCTACTGTTGCAATAGTCAAAGCTGACATAATCCATTTAGCCATGCCATCAAGAAGTTTGTAACCACCAAAGAGTAACATACCCCAAATGATTGCAACCAAAATGATTGACCAAGTGGTAATACTTAAACCAAGCATTGGAAAGGCACTAGCAATGATAGCTGAACAAAGAATAGAAACACCTGCAGTATTAACCAAGGCTGAAAAGACATTCAAAATGAAGAATACCCAAAGATAGAACTTACCTTTCTCAGCATAACCTTCAACAAGGGTTTTACCTGTATCTGCGGTATACTCAGCACCAAAACGGAAGAATGGGTATTTGAAGAGGTTAGCCAGAATAACCAAGCCTAACAAGGCCCATCCATAAGAACCACCCGCTTGGGTAGATGAAACGATGTGGGAACCACCTACGGCTGCCGAAGCCATTAGGATACCGGGTCCCATTGCTTTTATTTTACTACGCCAGGTAGACTGACTAAATATACTTGTTTGTGACATAAGAGAATCTCCTAAAACAAATTTTCAGAATAATCTGAATTGATGCTTACCATTGTACACAATTGTTGGAATAATTTCAATAGCATTTCACATATTTTCTGAAAAATAGAAAAGAGCCATCCAAATGGATAGCTCTTTTACTATTTAGAAAATCCAGTAAAGAAATCTACAATAGCTTGCCAAATTTGTGCAAAAATATTTTTGCTATTCTCAAGTGTTTTGTTGGCATTAAAGTTTAAGTTGATTCCAGAGAAGGTATTACCAGCTTTCGAAACGATAGAATCCTTAAGTGAACTCAAGCTCGACTTGAAACTAGCACTATCAATGATTGAAGACTTAGACAAATTCAAAGCAAAATTCACCAGAAGATTAATTTGCGTATCTGAAAGATCCAAGTTATAGTTATTGACCGTTTGCTGAACAATCGTTTTAGCTTGGTCTTCTGTTAACTTATCCCCTTTATCAGCAACAGCTGACTTAATATCAGTCATAGCTACATTAAGCTTGTCTGCATCATAGTCAGTCTTACCAGAATTTTCCTCATTGATTTGAGAAAGGGTTTTAAGTTCCTCTTGCGCAAGCTCTTTACTTTCATCTGAAACTTTAGCCCCATTTTGCTCAAGGGAATAGTAAATACCAGCCAAGGCACTTTCTCCTGTAACTGCAATTGGTGCTGCTACCGTAATCTTAGCATGTTCAATACCAAGTGTCGTGGCAGCATTACGGTACATATCTGGAGTGATTTTCGTGATATTTTGCGGTGTCACAATCTCTACACTCAAGGTTTCCTTAGCACCCAGCTTAGCAATCTTAACCGAAGAATATAGCTGAAGACTAGAATCGTCAGCCACATTCATGATATTAGCGTAAGCAGATGTCGTCAAGGTCTTGACATTAGTATCCTTACTACTATCATACCCTAATAAATTCAAGGTTTCATTTCGTTGCTCTTCCGACAACGAATATCCCATCACATAGTCTGGTTGAACATAAGATTCATCAATAACCTTTTGGACTTGTGAAGATGTTGCTGCTTGAGCAACCGAAGTAAAGGCTGTTACTGAAGCCAATATAGCCATCCCAGTAACAAGAAGTTTTTTCAATTTCATGTGTGTTTCCTTTCGAAAATAGAATAGTATTCCATAATCTCCTAAAGGACGACTGACTCTAGGCTCAGCCGTTCACCTATTATACCATGACTTAAAAAATTAAGGTCAAAAAAACTACTCGTGCAACTCCAAGGGAAGACCATCTGGATCAGCAAAGAAAGTCATCTTTTCACCGGTAAAAGTGTCCTTGCGAATAGGTTGGCAGGAGATACCCTTTTGTTCTAACTCTTTGACGACCTCTTCAATATTAGTCACTCTGAAAGCTAAATGACGTAAGCCACATGCCTCAGGATAAGACGGACGTTTTGGGGGCTCCACATAGTTCGGATCACTGGTCTTATTGCCGAAGATTTCAAGTTCTATACCTCCACAGCGTAGGTCTAACTTATAATCATGACGTTCCGGACGGTGATTTTCCCGAATAATCTCAAAACCAAGTTTATTGACATAAAAATCTCGAGACAAGTCATAATCAGAAACAATAATAGCAACATGGTGCACTGTATTTAAAAACATATTTTCCTCCATTGAAAAAGGCCCGAAGGCCCTTTCTTAATTTTGAAATTGATTGTATGACTTATTAAACGCTTCAATAATATCTGAACTTGCCTTGTCAAAATCTACCTGTGATTTCAATTCACCTTTGACGATTGTACGCTGAGTTGCTTCGGCATCCGTACAAGTTACAAGGGTAACTTCAGACTTGCCAGGAGTATCATCAATCACTGCTACTTCAGTTGGTTGGACAATTTTTACCTCACTGATAACATAGGTGTAGACCTTATTTTTATCCGTAAGGTAGATCTTCATGCCTTCTTTAGCCCTATCTAATGGTGAGAAGAGCATGTCAGAAGCCCCAGCGATACCGAAAATATGGTGACTAGCCAATGAGTAGTTGTTTTCACCACCCATGACTTGATCTTCTTTCATCGTTCCTGCACCGTAAGTCAACTCTGTATTGCCAAGTCCTTTGAAAATAGGGAGATTGATACCTACCTCTGGAATAGCAATACCACCAACGACAGGAAGCTCTTGAGCATCCATCTGTGCCTGCAAGACAGACTCTGTACTAATTGATTTAACGGTATCAAAGTCAAAGCTAGTCTTAGCTTCCTTGTTTTTCTCAATAGTTTTTTTAGAAACCTTGCTCACTTGATACTTATTTGTATTCCAAGCAATCACTGTGTTTCGAATAGACTTATTGAAAATCAAGGCTAAACCAACAACCAAGAGAACAACAATCAACACCCAGCGAAGAATATCAAGCCACTTACGACGTTTTTTTGTTACGTTATTTTTCTTATCTTTGCTCATTAGTTGTCACCACTTTCTTGATTTTCGGAAGCTTGTTCAACTTCTTCTGGCTCAACTAAAGCAAAGGTTACAATACGAGCAGAGTCATCCAAACGCATGACCTTAACCCCTTGAGTGGCACGACCAGTTTGTGAAATATTAGCAACGGCAGTACGTATGATAACACCTGTATCGGTGATGACCATGATATCCTCATCACCAGACACTGTTACAATACCTGCTAGGTTACCATTCTTCTCTGTGATATTGGCAGTCTTGATACCTTTACCACCACGACCCTTCGTTGGGTATTCAGTAGCTGAGGTACGCTTACCGTAACCTTTTTCAGTGATAATCAAGACTTCTTGGTTTTCTGTAATGGCAGCTGCACCAACAACTTGGTCACCATCACGAAGAGTTACCCCTTTAACACCAGCAGCCATACGACTCATGCTTCGAATAGTGTCCTCTTTGAAGCGAACACTGTAACCAAATTTAGTACCAATGACAATTTCTTCATTACCAGTAGTCAAGAAGACGTTGATTAGCTCGTCACCTTCTCTAAGTTTTAAGGCAATCAAACCATTTTGGCGAATGTTTTTGAACTCGGCTTCCTTAGTTCGTTTAACCAAACCTTGACGAGTTACAAAGACTAGGTGATTATTTTCAGAAGCTTCTTCACTCTTGGCATTAATGACTGTTTGAATGGTCTCACCTTCGTCCAACTTCAAGAGATTAACGATAGGTAAACCTTTGGCTGTGCGACCGTATTCTGGGATTTCATACCCCTTAAGACGGTATACACGCCCCTTATTAGTCATGAAGTAAAGATGATCATGAGTGCTTGTTGAGACAATATCACGAACAAAGTCATCATCGTTAACACCTGTCCCTTGAACTCCACGACCTCCACGTTTCTGAGAACGGAATTCGTCTTGAGCCAAGCGTTTGATATATCCCTTGTTAGAAAGAGTGATAACAACATCTTCTTCTTCGATTAGGTCTTCATCTTCAAGTGAGACAACTTCGCCGACCATCAGCTCTGTACGACGGGCGTCTGCGAATTTACGCTTACTTTCATCCAACTCTTCCTTGATGATAGCAATGACACGCTCTGGTTTTGCCAAAATATCAGCTAAATCAGCAATCAAGGCAAGGAGATCATTGTACTCATTTTGAATCTTATCACGTTCCAAACCTGTCAAACGACGCAAACGCATATCAAGAATGGCTTGGCTTTGACGTTCAGTAAGTTCAAAGCGAGCCATCAACTCGGCTTGAGCCTCTGCATCAGTTTGACTGTTACGAATAATCGTAATCACTTCATCCAAATGATCAAGCGCAATCAGCAAGCCTTCTAAAATATGGGCACGTGCTTCAGCCTTATCCTTATCAAACTGTGTACGACGTACCACAACCTCTTGTTGGTGAGCAATGTAGTCAGCCAAAATTTGACGCAAGGAAAGGATTTTTGGAACACCCTTTTCAATGGCCAACATATTGAAACTAAAGTTTGTCTGAAGTTGGGTTAATTTGAACAAATTGTTCAAGATTACGTTGGCAGATGCATCACGACGCACTTCGATGACAAAACGTACCCCCTCACGAGAAGACTCGTCACGAACTGCTGTAATCCCCTCGATACGTTTTTCCTGGGCCAAACGAACAATGTGTTCATGGACCTTAGTCTTATTGACCATATAAGGAAACTCAGTGACTACGATGCGCTCACGACCTGATTTAGTTGTTTCAATTTCAGTACGCGAACGAAGGACAATAGAGCCCTTACCAGTTTCATAAGCACGGTGAATACCAGATTTCCCCATGACCAAGCCACCAGTTGGAAAGTCTGGTCCAGGAAGAACTTCCATAAGTTCACGTGTTGTGACTTCAGGATTATCCATCATCAATTTGACAGCATCAATTGTTTCAGCCAAATTGTGTGGTGGGATGTTAGTCGCCATACCAACGGCAATCCCTGTCGCACCATTGACAAGAAGGTTTGGAATACGTGACGGAAGAACGATTGGCTCACGTTCCGATCCATCGTAGTTATCTTGAAAATCAACGGTATTCTTATTGAGATCACGAAGCATTTCCAAGGCGATTTTAGACATACGCGCCTCAGTATAACGCTGAGCGGCAGCCCCATCACCATCCATAGAACCAAAGTTCCCGTGACCGTCAACCAACATGTAACGGTAGCTCCACCATTGCGCCATACGAACCATGGCTTCATAGATAGATGAGTCTCCGTGTGGGTGATATTTACCCATGACATCCCCGGTAATACGGGCAGATTTTTTATGTGGCTTATCAGGTGTCACCCCAAGCTCATTCATTCCATATAGAATACGACGTTGTACAGGTTTTAAACCGTCTCGAACATCTGGGAGAGCACGAGACACGATAACACTCATGGCATAATCGATAAAGCTCGTCTTCATCTCAGACGTCAAATTAACGTCAATTAAATTATTATCTTGCACTCTAAAAATGCCTCTTTTCTTTCATTCAAATCATTCAAAACTCTAATAAAAGAGTATAGAAAATTTCTATAATATTATACCATAAACCGCTTTAATTTTCAGTTGTGTAAACGCTTTCATCTATTATTTCCTTATTATTTCGTGACATCCATCACTTAAAGTGGTAGAATAAGCAATGTATGGGGTAACCCAATTAAAAAATAAGGAGATGTTTAGACCCATGACTGCAACTAAACAACACAAAAAAGTCATCCTCGTTGGTGACGGTGCCGTAGGTTCATCTTACGCTTTCGCACTTGTAAACCAAGGTATCGCTCAAGAACTTGGTATTATCGAAATTCCACAATTGTTCGAAAAAGCTGTTGGTGATGCGCTTGACCTTAGCCACGCGCTTGCTTTCACTTCACCTAAAAAAATCTACGCAGCTAAATACGAAGACTGTGCGGATGCTGACCTTGTAGTTATCACTGCTGGTGCTCCACAAAAACCAGGTGAAACTCGTCTTGATCTTGTTGGTAAAAACCTTGCTATCAACAAATCTATCGTTACTCAAGTTGTTGAATCAGGCTTCAAAGGAATCTTCCTTGTAGCAGCTAACCCAGTTGACGTATTGACTTACTCAACATGGAAATTCTCAGGATTCCCTAAAGAACGCGTTATCGGTTCAGGTACTTCACTTGACTCAGCTCGTTTCCGTCAAGCACTTGCTGAAAAACTTGACGTTGATGCTCGTTCAGTTCACGCCTACATCATGGGTGAACACGGTGACTCAGAATTTGCCGTTTGGTCACACGCTAACATCGCCGGTGTAAACCTTGAAGAATTCCTTAAAGACACTCAAAACGTTCAAGAATCTGAATTAGTTGAATTGTTCGAAGGTGTTCGTGATGCCGCTTACACAATCATCAACAAAAAAGGTGCTACTTACTATGGTATCGCCGTTGCCCTTGCTCGTATCACTAAAGCTATTCTTGACGATGAAAATGCAGTACTTCCATTGTCTGTATTCCAAGAAGGTCAATATGGTGTAAGCAACGTTTTTATCGGTCAACCTGCTATCGTAGGTGCACACGGTATCGTACGTCCAGTTAACATCCCATTGAACGATGCTGAACAACAAAAAATGAAAGCTTCTGCTGACGAATTGCAAGCTATCATTGATGAAGCATGGAAAAACCCTGATTTCCAAGAAGCTTCAAAAAACTAATCTAACATTAGTTAAATAAAAGTCTCCAGTAGGAGGCTTTTTTCGTATTAAAAAAAGAAAAAACAGCTAATTCAGTAGAATTAGCTGTTTAAGATTATTTAGCTGAGATAGCTGCTTTAGCAATATAGCTAAGCGGTTGGTTAAAGTGTGGCAAGAAGAACAAATCAAGCAATTGAAGACGGTCAATAGTTACACCTTCTTGGATAGCCAATGAGAACATGTGGATTCCCATAGAGATGTCCATGCGTGATACCATTTGAGCACCAAGAACTTTGCGTGTATCTTTGTCATAGACGATTTTGATTGTAACGTCTGCATTTTCATCTTCCATAAAGGCAGCTTTTTGAAGATCTGTTGAAGATACTACTGCTGGATTGAAACCAAAGCGTTTTGCTTTTTCTTCTGTCAAACCAGTTGATACCATGTTCAAACCATAGATTGAGATACCATTTGATCCTTGAACACCGTTTGATTCAACATCTCCACCACCGGCATTATGACCACCGACAATACCTGAACGAACAGCGTTTGAAGCCAAGGCAATGTAGTTCACATCATCAAGGGCATTGTCATAAACAGTAGCACAGTCACCAACTGCATAAACATCTTCGATTGATGTTTCTTGTTTCTTATTAACAAGGTAAGCGCCATTACGGAATGTTTCCAACTTACTAGCACCGAGAACTGTGTTAGGACGGAAACCAACAGCAAGAACAACCATATCGACATCGTAAGCATTTTTATCTGTAACGATGCGTTCTACCTTAGTTTCACCTTCTACTGCTTTAACAGTTTCACCAAATGCCAATTTGATACCGTGGCTTTCCATATTTTTAGCCATAAGGTCAGTCAAGTCATGGTCGTAATAACCTGCCAAACATGTATCAACAACGTCAATAAGGATAACTTCTTTTCCATGACGTTGGAAAGCTTCAGCCAATTCAACACCAATGTAACCAGCACCTACAACCGCTACACGTTTGATATCTTGAGATTTGTCGTTCAACTTATCAATAACTTCTTGAGCGTTTTGGAAAAGTTTAACGAATTGAAGGTTTTCAAGCGTAGCTTCGAAAGTACGGCTACCTTCTTTAATTTCGGCACCTTCAATTGGAGGCAAGATTGGTTGAGAACCTGTAGCCAAAATCAATTTGTCATATGATTCAACATGCTCTTTACCATCTACGAGGGCTGTAACAGTTTTACCATCAAAGTCAATAGACTCAACTGGTGAGTTCATATAAACTTTAGCGCCCTTGCTTTCAAGTCCTTCTTTGTTGGCATAGAAAAGACCATCAGAACCTGAGATTTGATTACCGATCCAAAGGGCCATACCACAACCCAAGAATGAAATGTTAGAGTTTTGGTCGAAAACAACTACTTCATTTTGGTCTCCGTAATTATCGAGAATAGTATTAATACTAAAAGTACCAGCGTGGTTAGCACCAACAACTACGATTTTTGACATAAGTTTATCCAACTTTCTTTTGATAATAGTTTACTAATTTATTCTACCATAATCGGAAAACGGTTACACCTTTTATGCTCAGACTTTGTTACTTTTTGAACAAATTAAATTTGTATGCTCAAAACCCAAATAGGTCACGACGAAATCTGTAGAAAAACACTTTATGATGATGACGACCTTCCTCTACACCATCTCCATCTTATCAAGTCTTAGTAAGTCTACTCGTCTCTTTAACATAAAAAAAGAGTGAGCAACTCTCTCTTTAGAGAATGCCAACACTCTTTTATCACTATACTAACTCATTAAAATCCCAAACATCTGTCCAACCTTCATAAAATTCGGGTTCGTGACATACCATGAGAACACTACCTTTAAAGGCCTGAAGGGCACGCTTCAATTCATCCTTAGCGTCAACATCCAAGTGGTTGGTCGGTTCGTCCAGAACAAGGACATTATTTTCACGATTCATAAGGAGACAGAAACGAACCTTAGCCTGTTCTCCACCTGAAAGCACCTGAATTTGACTTTCAATATGCTTAGAGGTTAATCCGCATTTGGCTAGAGCTGCACGAACCTCAGCTTGATTTAGAGCTGGGAAAGCGTCCCAAACCGCTTCAAGAGGCGTCTGACGTGAGCCTTCTGCTTCTTGTTCAAAATAACCTAGGTCAATAAAATCACCTGTTTCAACTTCTCCTTCGAGTGGTTGAATAATACCAAGCAGGCTCTTAAGCAAAGTGGTCTTACCGATACCATTGGCACCGACAATAGCTACCTTTTGATTACGTTCGAATGTAAGATTCAATGGAGCCTTGGTCAACGGACGGTCGTAACCAATAACGAGATCTTTGGTTTGGAAAATAAAGCGTCCAGGTGTACGACTTTCCTTGAAATGGAATTCTGGTTTTGGCTTCTCTGCCTGCAACTCGATAATTTCCATCTTATCCAATTTTTTCTGACGCGACATGGCCATATTTCGAGTAGCAACACGCGCCTTGTTACGGTTAACAAAATCTTGAAGGTCTGCAATTTCCTTTTGCTGACGTTCATAGGCTGCTTCCAATTGAGCTTTCTTCATTGCATAGACAGATTGGAAATTGTCATAATCACCTGCATAGCGAACCAGATCTTGATTTTCAACATGGTAGACAATGTTAATCACATCGTTTAGGAACGGAATATCGTGCGAAATGAGGACAAAGGCATTTTCATATTCTTGAAGATAGCGTTTGAGCCAGGCAATGTGTTCAGCATCCAAATAGTTAGTTGGCTCATCAAGAAGCAAGATATCTGGTTTTTCAAGCAATAACTTAGCCAAGAGAATCTTGGTACGTTGACCACCTGAAAGGTCCGTTACATCTGTATCCATACCAAAATCCATGACACCTAGTGCACGGGCAACCTCATCAATCTTAGCATCTAGTGTATAGAAATCACGCGTTTCCAAACGATCCTGAAGCTCACCTACTTCTTCCATCAGAGCATCAACGTCGGCTCCTTCGTCAGCCATAGACATGTAAATCTCGTTGATGCGTTCTTCAGTTTTAAAGAGCTCATCAAAAGCCGTACGAAGGACATCACGAACGGTCATCCCCTTTTCAAGAACAGCATGCTGATCCAAGTAACCCGCTGTAACGTACTTAGACCACTCTACCTTACCTTCATCTGGCTGCAATTTTCCAGTAACGATAGACATGAAGGTTGATTTCCCTTCACCGTTAGCACCGACAAGACCGATATGCTCACCTTTGAGCAAACGGAATGAGACATTTTCAAAAATAGCACGGTCACCAAATCCGTGACTAAGATTTTTGACTTCTAAAATAGACATAGCATATCTGGGCTAAAACAGTCTTCAGCCCTTTCCTTTCTTGACATTAACTCTACTATTTTACCATTTTTTAGTGAAAATTTGCACCTATGCTTCTGGAAAATTAAAAAGAAAAAGCAGGATCAACCTGCTAACTCTTTAGTTTCTCTGTAAAATACGTTTAAAGACAGGATATAGGAGAGGAACTGCAATAATAGTCACTACTGATGTTCCAAAGGTCCCTCCTATTTTAGTAAGTGCCAATACCATGGCAGCATTTACTGGTAGAGCCGCAACGATACTATTAATAATCGTATACTTAATAAAATTCAAAATAATTTTGGTTACTGCAGCTATAACTCCAATGATTATGATATTTACCATTTTGTCATTTGATTTTAGTAGCTTTTCAAAAACAAGATAGAGCACCAGACAGACAATCAAGGATTCTAAAATAGTAATCCAGACCTCGGCAGCATAACCATTGATAATATCAAATAGCCCTAACCCTACTGTTGCGACTAGCGCACCTTTTCTGGCTCCAAAAATCAAAACTGCAATCACAACTAGGGCATTTCCCAAATGGACAAATTGAGGTCCAAAAGGAATACGAATAAACTGTACGCTCACAATAATTAAAGCTGCATACAAACTTAGGATAACTAATTCACGTGTTTTATCACTTTTCATTTTTCTCCTCCAATAGGGCATTAAAACCACTAAATAATAAACCAATATGAGGCTCATAGCATAGGCCGTATTTTAAAGGACGACCATCGGACAGTGTTGATGAAAGAACTCTATCCATGACATCCAAGGCCAAATCACAAACCTTTAGTAAATCTAGGTTATAAAAGTAACCAGCTGATAAGATTGCCGTTAGTAAATCGCCACTTCCATAAAAATGATTCCCATAACGTTTTTGCATGCGAAAAACCGTTTCATTGGTCTCTTTATCAAAATAAGCCAAACCCATTTTTTCTGTCTCAAAAGAGATACCTGTCACAATAACTTTCCGAGGGCCAAGCTTGGTCAAATCTCTCAAAAGCTTTTCAACAGTGACTTTATCATAGGAACCTGTTTCAAGATATGGAGTATCCGTCAACAAGGCAGCTTCTGTCAGATTGGGAATGATGACATCTGCTTGTTGACAGAAATCTTTCATGGCTTCTACATAGTGTCTATCAAAACCTTGATAGAGACGGCCATTGTCAGCCATAATAGGATCAACAAATAGAGGTATCTCTTTATCGCGAGCTAATTGACCTACAAGTTTTAGTTCTTCTTCTGACTTAAAATAACCACTCACAAGGCCATCTACTTTAAAATCCAAGTGCTCCCACTGCTTACAAAACCCTTTTAGGTCATCTGTAAGGTCCCGTACATAAATATTATTAAAGTCCCCTGTATGCGAAGATAAAAGAACCGTTGGCAAGGGAAGGACTTCAGTTTGACAGGCTGACATGATAGGGAGGCTACTAGTCATAGCAACCTTACCTAGACCAACGAGGTCATTGGCAACAATTACTTTGGTCATCTATTTCCCTTCCCAAGTCTTTTTAAACTGTTTAACAAAGCTTGTGTGGAAATAAATGTAATAGGCCACTCCTAAACCAAGAATAGCAGCTACAAGGTCAAATGGAATCTTCATAATAGCATAAGCTGGCGTACCATAGATAAAGGCTCTTCCTAAGCCATAACCTACTAGATCAATAATAGCCCCAAGCAAGAGACCTAAAGATGCCCTAGATTTGCTCAATTCTCCTAAACGCCCTCCAACAATGAGTGCAATAGCAAGAACCTGAAGGCTGTGTGTTACTAGAGTTACCCACATAGGAAGAGGGTAAAAAAGAAAATCTCCAATAAAGGAACCTACTCCCGCAATAATAACTGCTTCTGTAGGTGGGAAAATTAAACCAACTAGGAAAATAACAATCCCGTTAAAATAGAAATGACCACCTGGCACAGGGATAGATAAGAGACTCGAACTCAAAATAATGACAAGTGCCATGAAAAATGCAGAAATGGTTAAACGTTTTGCTGACATACCTAAAACTCCTTAGTCAATAAATATAGTATAAGTTTATGAAAATTCTGACGATTAAACAAGATAGTATTTTTATTACTGTATGGGTACAGATTTTGAGCAATAAAAAAACCACACGAACGTGTGGTGATCAAACTTATTGAGCTTTTTTATCAAAATATTTGACAGGTGCCTTTTCAAGATTTTGTAGTGAAAGCTTGGCTGTCGCGTTTGCCTCAGTACCATAATCAGAGAAATCAATGTTAAGATCATGATCAAAATCCGCAACGGCATAGTCAACAACGATTTCTTTAACTTCCTTAGGAGCAATCTGGGTTTTATTTGCAATCTTATCTCGGTCATCATCTTTAGAAAAGACCATTGTTGCCACCTTCACTTCTTCCTTCTCTTGTTTCACATCAAGGACTACCTTCATCAAAAGAGTGTAAGCATTCATGGTTTCTTTACTTGAGTTGCTAAGTTTATAGTAAACGCGTACAGCTTTTTGACCTTCTGGTGATTCGATTTTAGTTGCAGAAAGAACTTGTACACTAGCATCTTGTCCTGTAAATAGCATTTTGTTTTTATCGTAGGTCCAAGTAGGCTCTTTCTCGGGTGTACAAGCTGACAAACCGATAATAGTCAAGCATGCAAGAGCGAGAAGTCCTAAGATTTTCTTAAAAGTCATTCTTATAATCTCCTTAAACTTATTTGGAAGGGGAATTTAGTTTTACCTTACAACCTTCTTATTATGTCAAAATCTAATAATCTTGTCAAATTTCTCTGGGCCTATTGCTCTGAGAAGGGAAGTAAGGTAAAATAAGGAAAAATCTGTAAGGGGTCAGTTATGAGTATTTATCAAGATATTGTCGAGACCATTATAAAAGATATCCAAAATGGTACTTTAAAAAAAGGGAGTAAGCTCCCCTCTATTCGTCAACTTAGCCAGACTTATGCCTGTAGTAAGGATACAGCTCAAAGAGCACTCTTGGAACTCAAATATCAAAACTATATTTACGCCGTACCCAAAAGTGGCTATTATGTTCTCGAAGGACGCAATGAAGTCGATAATAAGGTCCTTCTTAACCTTAACGATTACAATCAATTAGCCTACGAGGATTTTAAACTTTGTTTGGATGAAAGTTTGGCAGGTCATCAGGACTACCTCTTCAACTATTATCATGAACAAGCTGGACTCAAAGATTTGCTTGAAGCCTTAAAGAGTCGATTAATTGCTGACGATATTTATGTCAATTCAGATCAGATTGTCATAACCTCAGGAAGTCAACAGGCTCTCTATATCCTTTCACAGATGGATTTTGGTAATGGGGGCCACAAAATTCTTTTAGAACAACCTACCTATCATCGCATGAACCAGCTTGTTAACCGTCAAAATCTAGCTTACGAGACGATTAACCGTGGTTTTGATGGTTTGGATTTTGACCGCTTGGAAGAGTACTTTAAATCTGGACAGATTAAGTTCTTCTATACTATCAGTCGTTACTCCAATCCTCTAGGATTAAGCTATAATGCTAGCGAAAAAGAAAAGCTAGCCCAACTTGCCAATCAGTATAATGTTTATATCGTCGAGGATGACTATATGGGAGACTTTAGTGATAGTAAAAATCTCCCTATTCACTACTATGATACTCAAAATCAGACCATCTATATCAAATCCTTCTCCATGACCCTTTTTCCAGGTTTGCGCCTAGGTAGCCTTGTCTTACCTCCTAATCTTAAGTCTACCTTTTTGAGCCACAAAGGACTTATTGACTATGATACTAATCTCATCATGCAAAAAGCCCTTTCCGTTTATCTCGAAAATGGCATGTTTCAAAAAAACATTAAGAAACTTGGTGACCTTTTTCAACAAAACATGGCTAAAAGTCAAGCAATCATTGACAAATCTAAGGTTAGCATTCCTTATCAGATTTCCCCTAGACATGTGACCTGGCAACTTCCTAAAAAGTTTTCACTTGAAAAATTCAAAGCCCACAAACAGATTCGCTTTTTAGAATCATCCTTTATTAGACCAACTTCTGAAACTTATCTGCAGATAGGTCATGGACAGGAACTGGAATCCTTCATAAAAATTTTAAAAAAGACAAAGTGAGAATTAGACACAACAAAAGCCATCAAGCGATGGCTTTTGTTTATTTAGTCTGCTCAAAGCGTAGGTGTACAATTACTTTGTCACCATAACCGTTACGCTCCAAATCTCGTTGCAAACGGTATGAAATATAATGCTCAGCAATATTGATAAAGCCTGCTTCCATGAGACGATTTTCAACCAATGACTGAATCATATTAATGGTTGGGCGTTCCACCTGAGCATCTTGAAGATCAAGCACTACTTTTTTCGTCACTTGAGCAAGGTTTTGGCGCCAAGTATCATCAAGAACATACACAGTCTGTGCTGCTTTTAAGATGGCTTGGTAAATTTTATCAGGATCAAATTCAGCAACTTGACCATTACGTTTAATAATTTGCATGGCTACCCTCTTTTCATGGCTTTTTCTTTTATTATGCAGAGAATTTACATATTTGTCAAGTGCAAATCCCTGAAAGAGCTATCCAGACTGCTTATTCCCAGAATTTAGAAATGTAAACTGGTTTGCCATGTTTATCAAAGGAAAGCGTTGCAGTATAGGAATCTGACTCATGGTGCCGCATATAATTAGCGATTCTTTTATCACCGTTTATCAGGTGAATGTCATAAGTCTGCCCGTCAGAACTTTCAAAGTGAGCATTAATCCTAGCACTACTCGTTTTAGACCCAACATGACTAATATCTATTTGTTCAACTTTGCCATCAATGGTTTTAGCTATAGGTCCTCCATAATCCTTGTAAATAGTGACGGTAGCTAAAACATCCTCAACCAAAACATAGGTCATTCCGAAAATAAACAGATAAACTATTGGGATGACAATGAAAGATAATTTACTTTGACAAAACTTTTCCTTCTGCCAAGCCCAGATATCTTGAGGTGACATGATTAAAAACTTCTTAACATACTGATGAACGAGTAACCTATAGACTAACACTAAAAATGTTAATTGCCCCAAGGGATAGGCAAAACTGGGTAAGCCATCAATAAGTACATTGACTTTATCAGATTCAAAAGTGTAATGTCCCCATACCCCGTCAAAGAACTCTAAAAACAAATTATCTCCTTTATGTAATATCGTCTAATCACTTAAAAATCCATCTTCTCAGATGGATTTTCTAATGATTAACGTACTTCTGCTTCAACCTTTTCAGTGAGAGCTTTAGTAATTTTTTCCATGTATTTAGCAACTTCTTCATCTGTGAGGTTGTCATTTGGATTTTGGAAAGTAAGGCTATAAGCCATTGATTTCATCCCAGCACCAAGTTTTTCACCTGCGTAAACGTCGAAGAGTTTAACGGCAACCAAACGTTTCACTCCTGCAGAGTAGATAGCATCAAGAACTTCTTGATGAGTGATTTCTGCCTTGAGAAGAAGGGCGATATCACGTGATACTGCAGGGAATTTTGTGATTTCAACAAATGGTTGAGCTGGTTGCAAGGCAGCTTCTACAGCACTAAGGTTAATTTCAGCCACATAAGTCTCAGGAATGCCATAGTTTTTAGCAGTTTGTGGGTGAACTTGACCAAGAAATCCAATCGTTTGACCATCAAGCACAATAGCAGCTGTACGACCTGGGTGCATGCTTGCTAGGTCTTTTGTTGGTACATAGTCAACTGAAACTTCAAGTTTATCAAAGAGTGCTTCAACAATACCTTTGGCATAGAAGAAATCAACTGGCGTTGCTTTGGTTTGGAAATCTTTTTCAGCTACAAGACCAGAAATAGCGAAGGCAAAGGTATTGATTTCATTTGGCAATTCCTCTTTTGGATTACCCTTTTGTTCAAAGACCTTACCGATTTCGTAAATAGCAACGTTACTATTCTTACGGTTAACATTGTAAGCAACAGTATCAAGCATGCCAGAAACCATATTCTGACGGAGAGCTGAACGGTCAACAGTCATTGGCCACATCAACTCAGTCAAATTACTTGGTGTCGCAGCAAATTCAACGGCTTTTTCAGGTGTAGTCAAAGCATATGAGATGATTTCCGTCAATCCAGCACCTTCAGCAATGGTACGAACCTTACGACGAAGCGCTTGTGTTTCAGTCAACTCACCAGCTGTTCCTGCTGCCTCTGGAAGTGTCGTAGGCAATTTTTCATAACCGTAGATACGTGCAATTTCTTCAACCAAGTCTGCTTGGATGCTGATATCCCAACGACGACGTGGTACAGATACTGTGAATTTATCAGCATCACCAGTCAATCCAAAACCAAGTTTCGCAAACACATCTTCAATATCCGCAAAAGTCAATTCTGTACCAAGGCGAACATTCACGTAGTCAAGGCTTGTAGAAACTTGAACTGGCTCTATGTCAACAGATCCCGCTTGAACACGGCCTGCAAGCACCGTTCCATTTGCCAATTCTTGCAACATGGCTGCAGCAAAATCAAGTGCCTCAAGGACAGTATCGTTATTGATACCTTTTTCAAAACGTGATGATGATTCTGAACGAAGGTTGAGACGGCTACTTGTCTTACGAACTGATTTACCATCAAAAACAGCAGCTTCGAGAACGACATTTTTAGAATTGTTGTCAATTTCAGTTGAAGCGCCACCCATAACACCTGCGAGGGCAACTGGTTTGTCAGCAACTGTAATAACAATATCTTCAGCAGTCAATTCACGTTCTTCACCATCGAGAGTGACTAATTTTTCCCCATCACGGGCATCACGAGCAACGATACGTGAATCTTCAAATTTATCCAAATCGAAGGCGTGCATTGGTTGTCCAAAGTAAAGAAGAACATAGTTTGTCACGTCAACCACGTTGTTGATTGGACGGATACCAGCATTCATAAGAAGATTTTGTAACCATTGTGGACTTGGTTGAACAGTAACATTCTCAACCACACGGCTAGCATAAGTAGCCACTTTATCGCTTTCGATAGCTACTGAAATCTTATCAGAAGCTGGCTTGCTGTCTTCTGTGACTGTTTTTTCTGGGAAGTGAACAGATTTACCATAGATTGCAGCGACTTCATGGGCCACACCACGCATAGAAAGAGCATCAGCACGGTTAGGTGTGATTGACAATTCGATGATTTCATCATCAAGGTCGAGATATGAGAAAATGCTATCTCCAGGAACGGCATCTTCTGGCAAAATTTGGATACCATCCGCAAATTCCTTAGGAATAATGCTATCTGGAAGTCCAAGCTCTGCCAAAGAACAGATCATCCCGAGTGATTCCATGCCGCGAATCTTACCTTTTTTGATTTTGTAGTTGTCCGCAATGCGGGCACCAGGAATGGCAACAATTACCTTGATTCCAGCAGTGACATTTGGAGCACCACAAACAATTTGACGTGGACCTTCAGCATCTCCTGTATCTACTTGACACAAGTGCAAGTGTGTGTCAGGCACATCTTCACATGACAAGACATGACCAACAACCAATTTTGACAAGCCCTCAGCAGGTGTTTCAACACCTTCCACTTCAATACCTGTCGTCGACATTTTTTCAGCGAGTTCAGCAGTGGTAACATCCACATCAACCAACTCTTTTAACCATTTATAACTAACTAGCATAATTATGATACCAAGCCCGTTAATAGCTCTCAGCAAAAATAGAAAAGGCAACGTTGGTGCATCAGCACCTAGGTGACTTTATCTTTTTCGCCCAGAGCTTAGGGCGGGTTCAAATCCTTTCTGTAATTTAGGAATATGTATAGCTAATATAAGAGGAAGACGAACTGACACGTTTAATCGCCCTATAAACTCCTCTCTATCAACTTAATAATAGGTTTATAATTTCAATTTTAGTAACCAATCGCAATCCACTTTACCATCACCGACCGGAAAATTGTGTTCTGCAAATTTTTCAAAGCCATATTTATCATAAAAAATCTGTGCTTTGAAATTTCTTTCCCAAACACCCAACCAGGCCCAATCACAACCTAGATCACGGGCTTCCTGCAATGCAAATTCAAAGAGTTGCTTACCCAAGCCCATGCCTTGGAAGGCCTGACTGATATAAATACGCTGAATTTCAAAGGCATTGTCTAGGTGTTGCTCTGTTTGAGCAGATCCGACATTAGTTTTTAGAAAACCAGCCCTTTCACCATCAACGAGAATGAAAAAGTAGCGCGATTCTTCATGAGTGATTTCATCTAAAAGAACTTCTTCAGAAAGTGCGGTGTCGAAGTAACCTTGCAACTGGGCCTCGGTATTATCATGAGCAAAAGTCTCTCTAAAGGTATCTTCGGAGATAACTTTTAATTCTGCTACTTCTTCCGGAAGAACCTTACGAATAACTACTGACATGACAATCTCCTAAACCTTATTTAAACTGTTCTGAGAAACGAACATCCCCTTGATAGAAACCACGGATGTCGTTGATACCATAGCGAAGCATGGCAATACGTTCTTGACCAAGACCAAAGGCGAAACCTGAATATTCTTCAGAATCAACACCTGACATCTCAAGCACTTGTGGGTGAACCATACCAGCACCAAGGATCTCAATCCAACCTGTCTTTTTACATACGTTACATCCTTTACCTCCACACTTGAAGCATGACACGTCAACCTCAACGGAAGGTTCAGTGAATGGGAAGTAAGAAGGACGCAAACGGATTTGACGTTCTGCACCAAACATTTTTTGAATAATCATCTCAAGCGTTCCCTTAAGATCACCCATTGAGATGTTTTTACCAACGACCAAACCTTCGATTTGGTGGAACTGGTGGCTGTGAGTCGCATCATCGGTATCACGACGGAAAACACGTCCTGGTGAGATCATCTTAAGAGGACCCTTAGAAAAATCGTGTTTATCAAGTGTACGAGCTTGAACAGGACTTGTGTGAGTACGAAGTAAAATTTCTTCCGTAATATAGAAAGTATCTTGCATGTCACGCGCTGGATGGTCCTTAGGCAAGTTCATACGCTCAAAGTTATAGTAATCTGTTTCAACTTCAAAACCATCAACGATTTGGAAGCCCATCCCCAAGAAAATGTCTTCGATTTCCTCAGCTGTTTGGCTAAGAATATGACGGTTACCAAGTTTGACTTGGCGTCCTGGAAGAGTTACGTCAAGACTTTCAGAGTCAAGTTGTGCTTGAATTTTTGCGGCTTCGACAATTTTTGCGGCTTCGTCAAAAGCTTCAGTCAAAACGTCACGAACTTCGTTGACCATTTTACCAACTTTAGGGCGTTCTTCATTAGGAAGGTCCTTAAGTCCCTTCAAAAGGTCCGTTAAAGAGCCCTTTTTACCCAAAACTGCAACACGCAATTCTTGTAATTCTTTAGAGTGCTCACCACGCATTTCAGCCAATTTAGCCTGCGTTGATGTTTTCAACTCTTGCAATTGTGTTTGTAAATCCATGAGATTCCTTTCTGATGTAACAATTTCGAATCGCAAACAAAAAACCACATGCCAAAACTCCAACCCGGAGCGTTGACACGCGGTACCATCCGTTTTTTATCTGGTTACCCAGACCTTGATTCGTCAGTCGTCTTCATGAGTGAATTCACCAAACTTCCCTTGAGGAGGCTTCCAGTCCATGGCCCCCAATCCCTGTCAATTTCCATAAGGTTACTAGTCTCTACGACTTCTATTCAATTACCATTTATTTTACCAAAAAAGCAAAAAGCTTTCAAGAGCTGACAAAGAATCCTTTAGTTAATACCAAATTAAAATTATGTCTAAGATAATTGACATATCCATAGGAACTTGCTACAATTATGTCAGATAAAGTTGACATATTTAACTGCGACTTACAGCAACACATTAGCTTGTCTTTCAGAAGGAGGCCCATTATGAATCAGGTCAGGGAATTTAGAAAAAATATGGGGCTTTCGCAATTAGAACTCGCAAAGTCTATTGGCGTTTCCCGACAGACCATTAATATGATCGAAAATAACAAATATAACCCAACACTGGAGCTCTGTCTAAATCTAGCTAAGGCACTAAACACAGATCTTAACAGTCTCTTTTGAGATGAAAATCCGAATAGAGATATAAGATAGAAAGAGGTAAATCATGATTAAAGAAACTTTCACTGACAAACTCATTAAACGTTTTTATGGTATCACAGGTCCTTTAGATGAACAAAAGCGCCAACGGGTTGATCGAATGGGTAGCATAGCTTTCGTAGTTCTTTTCTTTACCTTACTTTGTGGTAATTGTATTGCCTTTCTTATAGGCTTTAAGTACCCTGAACTTGTGGCCCGTATTTATCCTATCCTCCTCTTGATTATCATTCTGTTAGTTAGCAGCATCCTTACTTATAAGTTAAAGATAAGTGCTGTTAATGCTTTTGACGAGGAAGAACTGACTGAGAAAGAGAAAAAACAACTTAAGCACGTGGGGCTTAAGTCAGGTTTATACTTTGGGATTAGCATGTTCTTAGGCATGCCCCTAGTTCACTTCTTAGTTGACAATAAAGACTATTTGACAGAATTATTCTCAATCCATAATATGCTATCAGGCATTTTTGAAGCTATCCTTTTTGGGGCTATCATGCAGGGCTTGGTCAATGCTGGTATCAAACAAGCCAAATCTCAAGCTGAGAAAGGTGACCAATAAACTAAAAAGACAAAGAAAAATCCAGGTTTCCCAGCCTGGATTTTTCGCTCGAAAGAAGACTTCTTAGACTTGTATACGCGAAGCCTAAATGTGTCCAGAAAATCGTATCTTAACACATACACTATAACTAACTTCAAAAAACACCATATCCCCATATGACATTTCCTTAAATATTGTAACATGTCAGTGCAAAATGACAAGTCACCCTCTCTCTCATAAACCCTAAAATCCTAATCATAGCCTTTGTTAAGCCATTTTACGCAATCGATTGCGTAATTTTGAAAGCGCAAACTTAATGATTTTCTGAAAGTCCTTGCAAATTTTTTGAGACTATGAAAAAAGATAGTGATAAAGCTATCAACTATCTTTCATGAAAATATAATCTATTTTTAGTCTAAATCAAGGTCTTTTAGTTTGACCGAAACGATTTTCGAGACACCTGATTCCTGCATAGTTACCCCATAAATAGAGTCTGCCGCGGACATGGTTCCTTTACGGTGGGTAACTACGATAAACTGACTAGACTTGTCAAAACGATTGAGGTAGTCACCGAAGCGTTTAACATTGGCTTCATCCAAAGCCGCTTCTACTTCGTCTAGGATAACAAATGGAATAGTCTTTACACGAATGATGGCAAAGAGGAGGGCCAGAGCTGACAAAGCCTTTTCACCACCAGACATAAGGTTAAGCGATTGAATTTTCTTACCTGGTGGCTGAACTGAAATTTCTACTCCAGCCTCTAGGAGATTGTCTGAGGTCAAAATCAAGTCAGCTGAACCTCCACCGAACATCTGCGTAAAGGTTTGTTTAAAGCTTTCTCGGATAGCCTCAAAGGTTGCTTTAAAGCGTGATTTCACTTCATCATCCATGTCATTAATGGTATTTAGAAGGAGACTCTTGGCTTCGAGCAAATCATCCTTTTGGCCGTTCAAGAAATCTAGACGTTGCTTAACCTCTTCAAATTGGGCAATAGCATCCACATTGACTGGCCCCAAAGCTTTAATCGAACGCTCAAGACCTTGCAGATTCTGGCGGGTTTGTTCGACATTGTCAAGAGGGCTAGCCTGACCTTTGGCTGCTTCGAGCGTCATCTGATAATCTTCAGCCAACTGAGTCGCAAACTTACGAAGTGATTGACTAATCTGACTTTCACGCTCTTCCAGGCGAGTCTGTTGACGAATCAAATCCTCGTTACGATTGCCAGCTTTTGCCAAACGCTCCTCCAAATCCTCCAACTGACCTTCGTAATCTTGCACCTGAATCTTGGCACGGACAAGAGCTTGTTCCAAATCGTCTTTACGTTGAACAGCCTCTTTATGCTGTGCTTGCAGATGGGGAAGGCGGTCAGTTTGGTCTTCATCAACCTGGTTGTTAAGGAGTGCCTTAAGACTATCCGATTCTTGCATTAACTCAGATAAGTCAGCTTGAAGACGATTGCTCTCTGTCTTCGCAAAACGCAATTCTGCCTGCAAGTCACGTTCCTTCAACTGAAGTTCAGATTGCTTGTCTAGGAGCACCTGTTTTTGTTGGCCAAGTGCATCTTTGTCTTCCTTAATAGCTTCAATACGGTCGTTAATGACCTCACGCTTGGATGCAATTTGTGCTAACTCTGCTTTAAGTTGTTCAGCCTTGTCTTGAAGATTTGCTCCATCAGTTCCCTGAGAATCCTGTTTGAAACTATCCACTAGGGTTTGATTTTTCTCCACCTCTGACAAGGCTTGTTGGTGTTCTAAGTCTAGTTTTTGCTCCTGAAGACGAGCATTTTCACCATCTACCTTAAGGTCTTCTAACTCTTTCTGTAGAGCCTTACGTTTGATCTTGAGGGCTTCAACTTTAGCTTCACTATCACTTAATTGAGCCTTAATCTGGTTAATTTCAGTAGTTAATGCATCCAGTTCAGGCTTGATAAAGAGATTATTGTTTTGTTTGTTGGTACCACCAGCGAAGGCACCACCGGGACGAATCTCAGACCCGTCAAGAGTAACCATACGAACTTGGAAACGAACCGCTCGAGCTGCCTTATTAGCATTGTCAATGGTATCAAAGATTGCCGTTACCCCTAGGAGGTTTTGGAAAATGTTAGATAAGCGGTCCTCATAGGTAACCAAATCGGAAGCCATACCAATAAAGCCAGGTGCATTGGCTAGACTTTGGGCAAATTGTCCGTTAAGTTGACGTGGTTTAATAGTGGTCAACGGCAAGAATGTCGCACGACCCTGACGATTGCGCTTCAAGTAGTCAATCGAACGCTTAGCAGCCGCTTCGTCCTCCACAATAATATTTTGCCCACTAGCTCCCATTGCGATTTCAAGAGCCGTCTGATAGCGCGTATCAAAGGTCAAGTGTTCACTAACTGCACCAATAATTCCTTGAATGGATTGGGCATTTTGAAGGACAGCCTTAACCCCTGCATAGAAATTACTATGATTTTTTTGGATAGACTCTAAACTTTGACGACGAGCATCTTTACTCTTAAGGTGATCCATGAGGTCAAACATCTGCTTTTGAGCCTCTTGATAGTCCTTATCAAGAGCCTGATAAGCCTGGGCCTTTTCTTTGTAGCTAGCTAAGAGGCTTTGAAGACTCTCTTTGGCTGCTTGATAAGCTTTTTGGGTTTCGCTAGCCACTTCCTGAGCGGAAAGCAAATCTGCCTGAGCTTGTTTATATTCTTCAGCTTGAGCTTCTAATGCTTGTGTCTGACTGTCCATGTCGTGAGTGACCTGAGTCAAACTGTTAGAAACCTTGGCTTCCTCCTGCATCAGACCAACATAGTCCTCACGTAAACGTTCAATAAGCGTATCTGGGTCATCAGAAAATTGCTCTAGTTCTTTTTGAATAGCAATCAGCTCCTGGGCAAGGCTATCCAACTCAGCATTCAATTCAACTTGGCCTTGATTAACCTTATTGAGTGCTGTCTGAGCTTCTTCTTTCAAATGCTCTAACTCACTGAGACGAGCTTCAGTTTCTTCTTTTTTCTCTGAACGCTGCTGACTCTCCATAGTATAAAGATCAATTTGACGCTCAAAGTCACTAATAAGACGTGTGACATCCACCAAGGTTTGTTGGTCAGAAGAAATTTGTTCTGAAATTTGATGTCGTTTCTGTTTGAGCTCCTGGTTCTCAGTCTCTAGACGATGACGTTCCTCATAATAGCTGGTTAATTTTTCCTTGACCGCTGCCAAATCCTCTTGGGTCTGGCTCAACTCAGATTTACCAACTTCAATATCGTGGACCAAAAGGTTAAGCTGAGTCTGTCTACGCTCTTCATCTAATTCCAAGTAACGTTTGGCAGTCGCAGCTTGCTTTTCAAGCGGTTTAACCTGACCGTCCAGCTCGTAGATGATATCTTCCAAACGATCAAGATTATCCTGAGTTTGATTAAGCTTGCTTTCCGTTTCTTTCTTACGTGTCTTATATTTGAGAACCCCTGCTGCTTCTTCGAAAATAGCGCGGCGTTCTTCAGGTTTGGCATTAAAAATAGCCTCAACACGACCTTGGGAAATAATGGAAAAAGAATCACGCCCCAGGCCTGTATCCATAAAGAGGTCATGAATATCACGCAGACGAACCTTACGACCATCAATCAAGTAATCATTGTCACCGTTTCGATAAATGTGACGCTCCACACGAATGGTTTCACCAGCACCCGCGATAAAGCCATCACTGTTATCAAGAGTGACTGCCACTTCCGCATAGTTGAGAGCCTTACGAACCTCTGTCCCTGCAAAAATAACGTCAGGCATCTTGCCTCCACGCAAACTCTTGGCAGATGATTCACCCAATGCCCAGCGTAGACTTTCTGTAATATTTGATTTTCCCGATCCATTTGGACCTACAACGGCTGTCACTCCCTTGTCAAAGACGACTTGCGTCTTGTCCGCAAAGGATTTAAAGCCCTGCATTTCAATTGATTTCAAATACATGCTTAATTTCCTAGTTGTTCAAGGGCAGCCTTAGCCGCTGCCTGTTCAGCTAATTTCTTAGATTTTCCAAGACCTGTGCTGAGCTCCTTACCATCAACAGCTACCTGCATAGTAAATTCTTTGGCATGAGCTGGTCCAGACTCATCAATAACGGTATAAGTAATATCAACCGTACCATTGACCTGAAGACGCTCTTGCAAGGCTGTCTTATAGTCTGTTACGCGGTCAAAGTTCCCCTTTTCAACCTGAGGAATCATGACCTGATTCAAGAATTTCTCAACTGCAGGCAAACCTTGATCCAAATAAAGAGCACCGAGGAAGGCCTCCCAGAGGTCACCAAGGATAGTGGCACGTTCACGTCCACCAGATTTTTCTTCCCCTTTACCAAGACGGATATACTGCTCGAAACCACAGGCCTTGGTAAAACCTGCCAAGCTCTCTTCACGAACGATAGTACTGCGCATCTTAGACATTTCCCCCTCTGGCTTGTTAGGGTAGCGTTTGTAAAGATAAACAGAAATGACTAATTGCAGAGCCGCGTCTCCTAAAAATTCCAAACGTTCATTATGTGAAATGTTTAGGAGGCGGTGCTCATTGGCATATGAGGTATGGGTAAATGCTGTTTCTAAGAGCTCTTTTTGGCTAAAAACAATACCAAAATCCTGCTCAAGTTTTTGTTCAAGTTGATTCATAAAACTTCCTTTCTTTTTAAGCACACTAACTCTAATTATATCAAAAAAAGCAAATTTTCATGATAGAAAACTGCTTTTAGAGCCTATATCCCTGATTTTTGTGAGATTTAACCTATTCGACTAAAAAAAGCTGAGCAAGCTGCTCAACTTCATTTTCTTAATAATCTGGACGAACAACACCTGTAACTGTCTCACGTGTTGCTTCGACATCTTCTTCAAGGACAACCTTGATGATACGCTTGGCTTCTTCTGAAGTACATGCAACCAATGGCAAACGAAGTGGTCCAACTTCGAAACCAAGATGGTTAAGAACAGCCTTAACAGGTGCAGGGCTTGGTACTGAGAAGAGAGCGTTAACTTTAGGAATGAATTTACGTTGGATAGCTGCTGCTGTCTTGAGGTCACTATTTTCAATAGCTTCAAGCATGGCATGCATCTCATCACCGTTTGTATGAGAGGCTACTGAGATGACACCGTTAGCACCAAGGTTCATAGCGTGGAAGGCATCCCCATCTTCACCGGTATAAACCAAGAAATCTTCAGGTTTGTGCTCGATAAGGTAGGCCATATTAGCAAGGCTGGTACATTCTTTAACACCAATGATATTTGGATGTTCAGCCAAACGAAGCATGGTATCAGGAGCCATTTCAACAACCACACGACCAGGGATGTTGTAGATGATAATTGGCAAATCAGAAGCATCCGCAATGGCTTTGAAGTGTTGGTACATACCTTCTTGTGATGGCTTGTTGTAGTAAGGCACGATAGCAAGACCAGCTGCGAAACCACCAAATTTGGCAACTTCTTTAGCAAACTCGATTGAGTCGCGTGTATCGTTGGTACCGACACCAGCAATCAATGGCACACGTCCATTAACAATTTTCTGAACAGCCGCAAAGAGTTCCAACTCCTCATCGTGAGTAAGTGTTGGACTTTCAGCCGTTGTTCCCGCCAAAAGAAGAGCTTCTGTATGGTGAGCCAAAAGATGCTCAATCAATTCTGGAAGGACATCATAATTGATTGATCCATCTTCGTGGAAAGGTGTAATAAGGGCTGTGATCAGTTTGACATCTCTTAATTGATCAATTGACATAATATTCTCCTTCAACCGTTTTCTAATCCTTTCCATTTTACCATAATTTTGACCAGACAGACAGATAAGTTGACAATTTTCTGAAAACATGAGGACTGACTGTTTCAATTGATGGCCAATAAACAAAAAACAGAGAGAAGTCTCTCTGCTTTATAGGATTCAGCATGATTTTAGTATTCAAGTACAACACTAAATCCTTACTGATTTCTGTTTCGCTCCCTATTTCAATTCAAATTTCAATTCTGAAGTTGAGCGAACCAAACCACGTTCGTGAAGTGTTTCTGCGATTTGGACTGAGTTCCAAGCGGCACCTTTAAGGAGGTTATCTGAAACAACCCACATGTGGATACCTTTTTCAGCATCCAAGTCTTTACGGATACGTCCGACGAATGTATCACGTGAACCTACAGCATTAACGGCTTGTGGGTAGACTTGGTTAGCAACGTCGTCTTCAAGGACTGCACCTGGGAATTCTGCAATAGCAGCTTTCACTTCGTCAATTGGTGCCACTTCTTTTGTTTCAATGTAGACTGACTCTGAGTGAGCTGACAAGACTGGAATACGCACACATGTTGCTGATACAGCAATGCTATCGTCTTCCATGATTTTCTTAGTTTCGTTTGTCATCTTCATTTCTTCGTAAGTGTAGTCATTTTCAGTGAAGACGTCGATTTGAGCCAAGGCGTTAAAGGCGATTGGATAGTGTTTCTTATCACCACCACATGGCAAGATTTCAGCTTTGACATCACGTGGGTTAACGCCATCATTCAAAACTTCTTTCAACTCACGTTGTGTTTCAAGGATTGCTCCCATACCAGCACCTGATACGGCTTGGTAAGTTGACACGATGATACGGTCCAGGCCCCATTTTTGACGAACTGGCTCAAGGGCAACCATCATTTGAATAGTTGAACAGTTAGGGCAAGCAATAATACCGTTGTGAGCATCAAGCGCATGTGCATTGACCTCAGGTACAACCAATGGTACATCTGGGTTTTGACGGAAGTATGATGTATTATCAACGACTACTGCACCAGCTTTAACGGCGTATGGTGCATATTTAGCAGAGGTAGATCCACCAGCTGAGAAAAGTGCAATATCTACACCTTCAAATGCGTCTTCAGTCGTTTCTTCGATGGTCACGTCTTGGCCTTTAAATTGCAAGACTTTGCCTGCAGAACGAGCAGACGCAAGGTAGCGAATGTTATCGATTGGAAGTGTTGATTCTTCCAACATTTTAATCATTTGAGCACCGACGGCACCTGTAGCACCGACAACAGCAACTGTGTATCCCATAGTAAAACCTCTTTCGGAATTTTCTATCAATTTAGTTTAGTGAATCTATTATACTACGTTTAAGCCCAGTTGAAAAGGGTTAAAAGGCCAAGAATAAAGAAAAGCCCCTACCAAATGGTAAGGGATAGGAGGCATCTTTCGATGAGAGTAGCAGGTTCACACAACTACTCAAGGTCCGCTCCTGCGTTACAATCTAATGTAGACCTCCTCAGCGCAAAAGGCTCCAAAGAGCCAATCGACTCATCGCATGTTTCTATTCTAGCATATTGAACGACAGAGTCAAGCTCTTGATTTCTATAAATACTTACTTGCCTCACGAATGCTAAGAGATGCCATTTGACTAGCATGTTGATCAATAAAAGCCCGAACCCAATCAGGATTTACCTTTGAGTAATTGCGCAAACTCCAACCGATAGCCTTATTAATGAAAAACTCTGTCTGCCCAAAGTTGTTACAGATAACCTCTGCTAGGAGAGCAGTATCTGTCAAATCTTTACGCATAAGCTGGTGGTCAATGGCAATACGTCTCAACCAAAAATCCTCATCAAGACTCCATTGGCGCATGATATTCTTGGTTTCTGGATAGTGAAAAGTAACCTCTCCGATGATAAGGTCCAATTGATCTATACTGTCCCACCATGATTTGGTTTGAGCCAATTCCTTTAGCTTTGGAAAATCTTCAGGTCTAAGCTCCTTCTTCTTTTTATCCAGATAATCCATAGCAATATATTGAAACTCACGGTAAGGTTGCTGCCAACACTCTTCCACAAAAGTCCAATCAATTGGATTTTTTATGAAAGGCTTAAAAAACTCTCTTTCAATCTTTTTGAGAATTGGTTTTTGAACGCCAAGAAAGCTGAATTTATTTTTCATATAAGCTTCCATTGCTGGGACTTTCGTTGAATCAGCTTGGTCTTCTAACAATTTCAAAAGAATGTTTGTATCCATATGATTTCTTCTTTTTTACATCAATGGTCCAATCAGAGAAAAGAGATAGCCACCTAGACGATGAGCCATAGGCATTTTCGACAAACTTTCCAGAGTAACTTCCTCTGAGAGAGCCTGGGTTTTCTCAAAATCTTGTTCAATCTTAATCACTTCCAGATTTTTATAAAGATAAATACCATCTTCAAAATTTTGATAGAGGCTTCGGTAGTCTGTGTTAATAGTGCCTACCACAGCTTGTTTGGCATCAGAAACATAAACTTTTGCATGGACAAAGCCTGGGGTATAACGGAAAATACGGACGCCAGCCTCCAAGAGGGCTTTAAAATAGGTAGTCGCAATATCAAAGGCATACTGTTTATCCGGAATTCCTGGCATAATGATACGAACATCAACACCTCGTCTGGCCGCAAAGGTCATGGCTCGAACCAATTCGTCATCCAAAATCAGATAAGGCGTCATGATATAGACATAATTAGTTGATGTATTTAGAAGATGTAAATAAACATTTTCGGCAACCTTGTGGTAGGTCAGCGGTGAATTGCCATAAGGGAGTACAAAGCCTTGACTCTTTCTTTGTTGAGGTTTTTCTTGTAGATAGTACTCCACATCCGTTTTATCCTCTATTCCAGTCACTGTCCACATGGTCAAAAAGAGAGCTTTTAGCGTTTGAACTGCTGAACCATCTAAACGAAGGGCTGTGTCCTTCCAATGACCAAAGCGTTCTCGTTTATTAACATACTCGTCAGCGATATTAACGCCACCAGTATAAGCAACTTGACCATCAATCACTGTAATCTTTCGATGGTCTCGGTAATTGTAATAGGTTGATAGAACGGGTTTGACTGGTGAGAAGGCCTGGGCTTTAATGCCAACCTTGTGTAGTCGCTCAATATAATCGTAGGACAAGGTAGTCATCTCATTCATCCCATCAAACATGACACGAACGTCCAGACCTGCCTTGGCCTTCTCCTCTAAAATTGTTAAAATCTCGCCCCACATGATTCCTTCGTCAATGATGAAATATTCCATGAAGATATAACTCTCCGCCTTTTTCAAATCCTCCAACAAGGCTGGAAGCATGTCATCTCCAAGTGGAAAATAGGTAACCTCTGTGTTTCTGTAGATAGGAAACTGTGCTGGACTATGCTCCAAAAAATAAGCTAATTTCTGTAATTGGCGATCACTTTGGGATAAATAATCAGCAACTTCTGGATTGGTGCTTAAATGGTCGGATGCCTGCACTGTAGCATCCTCAAGCCGTTTCTTCAAGCGTCTGACACCCAAATCAGCCAGTGAAAAGTAAAGCAGAGCCGTCCCAAAAATTGGAAAGAGGGCAATGATAATCATCCAGGACAGTTTGGAACGAGAATCCATGGAACGATTGAGCAAGTAAAAGAAGGTAAAGACACTCAACAAGTGTTCCCATAAGATAATGGATGGGAAATGCTCTTGTAGGCTGAGATATGAAAAGACAAGAAAGGCCAATTCCAGTAAGAAGAACAGGAGGATGGGAACCTTTCGGTTAAGTAGAATTTTGCCCCATCTGGAGGGCTTTTGGGGTAACAGTCTAGCACTTTGTTCTTGAGTCATATAGGCTCCTTTCGTGTAGGGGAGACCATTACAACTTTCCGGTCTCCTTCAGTAATTTTATTAGTATCGTTTTAGCCTATGAAAAAGGCAGGAATAATTAGCTATTGCAATTTAGAATTGGCGTGGTTTCTACTGTATTTTCCTGACAGGGCCATCTATGGTCTTTTGCATCCAGACGATATCATGCCATTTGTTAAACTTATAGCCAATCTTTGGGAAATGAGCCACTTGAACATAGCCCCGCTTTTCATGCATGGAAATGCTCGCTTCGTTCGGAACAGCGATACAAGCCAGAAAGCGTAAGTAGCCTCGTGCTTGCAACTCCTCTTCTAAGGCCGTATAAAGGGCCGATCCAATCCCTTGTCCACGCGCCTCTTTGGCTACATAAATAGACAATTCAGTGGTCCAATCATAGGCTGTACGAGCATAATAGGTTGAGGCATAAGCATAGCCTAGCACTTGGCCATTCTCTTCCGCTACTAAATAGGGGTATTTTTCAAGCGTCTTGCAAATGCGTTTTTCAAACTCTTGAACACTGGGAACCTCATATTCAAAGGTAAAAGCTGTCTTCTCGACATAGGGTGTATAGATGGCCTGGATAGCTTGTGCATCTGACAAGCTGGCTGGACGAATGGTTAACATCATTTTCTCCTTCGACTTCATTATCTTTATTTTAAACTATAAAAAAAGAGGGCTCAACCCTCTTATAACAAGTCTTGTCACTACATCAATGGCGCAACTAATCTGGTCAATAAGCCCAAGCACTTCTGGTGAAATGGTCGATTTTTAACATCAGTCATGCTGACTCGATGACACTTGGCCATTGTCGCTTGGAAATCTTCCTCAATACCAACCACTGATGACGTCCTGTAAAGATAGGTCGCACACTCAAAGTGGTGATAAAGACTGCGGTAATCCAAATTAATCGTTCCGACAACAGCCCTACTATTGTCACTCACAAATACCTTTGCATGAACAAATCCAGGAGTGTACTCATAGATTTTTACGCCGGATGCCAAAAGTGTTGGGTAGTAAGTCTTAGCGAGGTAGTAAGCTGACTTTTTATCAGGAATACCAGGCATGATGATACTGACGTCTACCCCACGCTCGGCCGCAAATTTCAAAGCATGTAGTAACTCACCATCTAAAATAAGATAAGGCGTCATGATGTGAACAAAATCACGCGCATGGTTAAGGATGTCAATATAGACATTCTCACCAACTTTATCCTTGTCCAATGGAATATCTCCATAAGGAACAACAAAGCCAGGGGTATCAAAGACCTTATGTTCAACCATATACGGCGTAACATCTAAGGTTTCGTTAGAATAGGTCCACATCTGAAGAAAGAGAACTAAAAAAGTATCAACCGCTGGGCCCTCCAGCATCAAGGCAGTATCTTTCCAATGACCGAAACGCTCAATCTTGTTGATATACTCGTCAGCTAAATTAACCCCGCCTGTGAAAGCAACCTTACCATCAATCAGCAAGATTTTTCTATGGTCACGGTAATTGTAATAGGTTGACAGGAAAGGGGTTACCGAGGCAAAAACTCGAGATTGAATGCCAATTTTTTCCAATCGTTTCTTATAGTCAAAACTCAAAGTTGAAAATTCATTCATACCGTCATACAGGACTCGAACTTCCACCCCTTCTTGAACCTTTTGTTTCAAGATTGCTAGGATTTCACCCCACATTTCACCTTCACCAATGATGAAATATTCCAAGAAAATGTACTTCTCTGCTTTAAGGAGCTGTTTCTTCATTTCCTCAAACTTGGCTTCACCACTTGGGAAATAGGTCGTCTTCGTGTGACGATAAACTGGAAAGGAACCGTTCACATTTTCAAGATATTGGACCAAGTTATAGTTGCTGGTGTGACGCTGTTTAAGCTCTTCGAGGGCCTGATTATCTTGTTTCAGAATACCAGAACTGCGGTCAATATTGCTCTGAATAGCACGCTTCATCCCTGTGTAACCTATATCAAGTTTCGTATAAGCCAAGAGCAAGGTTCCGATAATTGGAAAAGGCAAGACTATCAGCAGCCACGTATTAACAGCCGTCGACTCCATATCACTTTGAAAGAGATAAATAATGGCCAGAATACGAAGGACTACTTCTGTAACTTGCAGGTGTATCCTATATTGATGCAACCAGAGGTAAGACATGGCCACAACAACAAGCTGCAGTAAGATGATTAAGAAGATAATCGTAGCACGACTAAAGATTCCACGAAGAAATCCGCGACGACTCTTATCATAAAGACGTTCAATTTTAGCTTCGTTTTTGATAGCATGACTCCTTTCCCTTTTTAATTAATCTTATTATAACCAAATTTGTAAAATTAAGCTAGACAGAAAAAGCCATCTATGTTAGGCTCAGATAAACACCACATTTATCTGAAAAGAACTAACATATAGGACGAAATGGATTACCGAAACAAATGGATTTTACGAATGTTTCTCAAAATTATGAGGCTGGGACAAAAGTCCTAGCCTCTCAATTTGTCTTTGGATTGTCGAGAAAGACGCAGTGGTTGAGTGGGCTCTACTACACTGATTTCATCAGCTTTTACAGCCCTACTCAACTGTGCGGAGGTGGGACGACGAAATCGAATTCTAACGAATTACCGATTTCTGTCCCACTCTCAAGAAATAGAATTCCTAGGAAATCATTGAATTATCAATCACCCTACCAAGTTTTTCTGAGTTACTTGAAAAGTCTAACTTAATTTGACAATTTAGGTTCTTAAACGTCTCTAGTTAATCAACTAAAAATTATAACTAGCTGGGTGTTATCTAATCTCCCCTCATTTTTAAGTTTTTATCATTTTTGATATAATGGTAGAGAATGAAAGGAGACTTTATGTCAACTAAAAATTTAACGCCGGTCTTAAAAACCTCTTTTGTGCTACTGGCTATCCTCGTCCTTCTTGGTATTGTTATGCCTGACGGCTACCAAGTTTGGTCAGAACAACTAAGGGAAGTTATTTCAGATAAACTTGGCTGGTTTTACTTATTACTGGTCACGTCAATCGTTCTACTTTGTGGCTTTTTCCTGGTTAGTCCCGTTGGGCAAATCAAACTGGGGGAACCCAATTCGGTGCCTGAACACTCTACTATCTCTTGGATTGCCATGATATTTTCTGCTGGAATGGGAATCGGCCTTGTCTTCTACGGTGCCGCAGAGCCCTTATCCCATTATGCCATTTCAACGGTACGAGCTACCCCAGGGTCGCAGGAAGCCTTAGCCGATGCTTTCCGTTACACTTTCTTTCACTGGGGCATCCATGCCTGGGCAATATATGCTTTAATCGCCCTGGCCCTCGCCTACTTTGGTTTCCGAAAAAAAGAGAAATATCTTTTATCGGTTACCTTAAAGCCCTTGTTTGGTAAAAAAACAAACGGTATCCTTGGTAAGATCGTAGATACGATTACAGTGGTCGCTACTGTTATCGGGGTGGCAACCACTCTTGGTTTTGGGGCAGCCCAAATCAATGGGGGACTCAACTACCTCTTTGGTATTCCAAACAATGCCCTTGTGCAAGTTATTATCATCATTATCACAACCATCCTCTTTACCATTTCAGCCCTTTCTGGTCTTGGAAAAGGGGTAAAAATCTTATCAAACACCAATCTTATTTTAGCGATTGGACTACTCGCCATCACCATAATCATCGGTCCCACAGTCCAGATTTTTAATACCTTGACCGATAGTATCGGACTGTATATTTCCAATTTCTTCCGTATGAGTTTCAGTGCTGGTTCCTTTGGTCAATACAATCGTGACTGGATCAATACTTGGACGATTTTCTATTGGGCTTGGTGGATTTCTTGGTCACCATTCGTGGGAGTTTTTATTGCCAGAATTTCTAAAGGACGTAGTATCAGACAATTTCTATCCATCGTCTTATTAGCACCGACTGTATTAAGCTTTTTATGGTTTTCTACCTTTGGAACACTTTCAACGCATGTTCAATCACTTGGAAATGTAGATTTAACACAGTTTCCAAGTGAGCAGACCTTGTTTGCAACCTTCAGTCAACTGCCATTTGGTTTTATTGCCTCCGTTGTTGCCATCATCTTGATCATTACCTTCTTTATCACGTCAGCAGACTCTGCGACCTATGTGCTAGCTATGCTCTCTGATGATGGGAATCTCAAACCAAAGAATAACCTTAAAATCTTCTGGGGCGTACTCCTTGCGACTATTGCCATCGTCTTACTTCTTTCAGGGGGCTTAGTAGCCTTGCAAAATACGCTGATTATCGTAGCCTTTCCATTTTCACTCATCATGGTACTGATCATGGTTTCCCTAGTCATTGAATTGCTACACGAAAAAGACAAGATGGGACTGTCAATCACACCGACACGATACCCTAAAAAAGATCAACCCTTCAAATCTTATGAAGAATAAATAACCCAATTTGTAAAACGAAGCTAGACAGAAAAAGCCATCTATGTTAGGCTCAGATAAACACCACATTTGTCTGAAAGGAACTAAGATAAATGACCTATACTCATCTTACCACAAACGAGCTTGTAACGATAGAGGCTTACTATCAAGAAAACATAATAAAAATTAATATAAAAAGTTTCTAAAATACATATTTAGACACTTTTTGTATGCTATAATTTTCATTAACACTATAACAAAGGAGAACCAAATGAAACGTTTAAATACTCTATTTCATATTATAAAAGTTACAGGTTTTAATCAATTTTTGACAAGTTTTGTAAGTTTTATTTTTATTTCAGGAGGAATACTTTTATTAGTTGAACCTCAAATAAGTAATTACTGGGATGGACTATGGTATGCTTTTGTCACATCAACAACAGTAGGTTACGGAGATATACTAGCTACTACTCTAATCGGACGTATTACTAGCGTCTTTTTAACTGTATATGGACTTATTTTTTTTGGATGCTTATCAGCCGTAATTGTCAATTACTACAGCAAATTAAATACACCTAATAATAAAACTGACTAACATATTTCTTAGTAACTGTAAAAAATAATTCTTTCTCTGCCAATTCCAAACGGCTACAATTTCCTGACCTCGCGATACTTCTTGACTATCCTCTCCAGTCTGAACAAGATTACCATCTTCGACATCATCTAAGTCTAATTCTTTCTTGATAGTCTTGAAGAGTTTTCCAAATCCAATCTGTCGTTTCCGATAAAGTCCCTCAAACAAATCACCCGTTATCCGTTCCTTCGTCTCTTCAGGCAAGACAATCACTTGTTTGTCATTCTCTTTCTCGACATCAAATGGATTTTACTAATATTTCTCAAAATTATGAGGCTGGGACAAAAGTCCTAGCCTCTTTATTGTTTTTGGATTGTCGAGCAAGACGCAGTGGTTGAGTGGGCTCTACTACGCTGATTTCATCAGCTTTTACTGCCCTACTCAACTGTGCGGAGGTGGGACGACGAAATCGAATTCTAACGAATTACCGATTTCTGTCCCACTCTCAAGAAATAGAATTCCTAGGAAATCATTGAATTATCAATCACCCTACCAAGTTTTTCTGAGTTACTTGAAAAGTCTAACTTAATTGTTATCATTTAATTTATCTAACAGAGCCTCTGCTACTTTTTCTGGAATGCCAAGGGAATGGATATCCTCAACAGTAGCTTTTTGGATAGCTGTCATAGACTTGAAGTGTTTGAGGAGTTTTTGTTTGCGCTTAGGTCCTAACCCCTCCACGCCATCAAGTTTAGAACTGAAACTATTCTTACTACGGACTTGACGATGGAAGGTGATGGCAAAGCGGTGAACTTCATCCTGAATGCGGTGAAGGAGGAAAAACTCCTCGGATTGACGTGGCAAATCAATGACTCGCAAAGGATCCCCAAAGAGCAATTCATTGGTTTGGTGCTTGTCATTTTTCTGAAGACCTGCAACTGGGATAGATAGATTCAGCTCATTACGAAGGACGTCCTTGGCGACATTGACCTGACCTTGACCACCATCCATGATAATGAGGTCTGGTGGCGTTAAACCATCTCGTTTGACACGACTATAGCGACGACGAATGACCTCACGCATACTGGCATAATCATCAGGGCCTTCAACAGTCTTAATCTTATATTTGCGGTACTCTTTTTTATTAGGTTTACCATTTTCAAAGACAACCATGGCAGAGACAGGGCTAGTTCCCATGATATTAGAGTTATCGAAAGACTCGATACGGACCGGTGTCGGAATCCCCATGAGTTTGCCTAGATTTTCAATAGCTCCTTGGGTCTTAGCCAAGTCTTTTTCGAGGAGATCAAATTTTTGGGTCAAACTGACTCGGGCATTTTTCGTCGCCAGATTAACCAACTGCTTTTTCTCGCCTCTTTGTGGTTTAAAAACCTTGACTTCATCTCCGACCAGAGCTTCGACAGACTCTTGATCAATGTCTCCAGGAATAAAAATTTCCCTAGGCTTGAGATGCCGACTATCCAGGTAAAATTGACCCATATAAGTTAGAAAATCTTCCTCAGCATCATTATAATATGGGAACATATTGACATCACGCTGAATGAGTTTCCCTTGGCGAACAAAGAAAACCTGAACACACATCCACCCCTTGTCCACGTAGTAACCGAAGATATCACGGTCCTGCATGTCCTGACGGATAACCCTTTGCTTAGTCCTGAGCGTCGATACTGCCTCAATCAAATCGCGATACTCCGCAGCACGCTCAAACTCCATCTGGTCAGACATATCCTTCATCTTGGCCTTAAGCTGATTAACGATTTTATCATCATGGCCGTTTAGGAAATTCTTGACATCCTCAACCAAACCTTGCCAATAGTCCTCAGTGGTGTGACAGATGGTATGGGCATTACATTGGCCAATATGGTAATAGAAACAGACCTTGTTGGCGGGATTTTTACATTTCTTAAAGGGGAAAATACGGTCCAAAAGCTTCTTAATTTCATTAGCTGCACCAGAGTCTGGGTAAGGACCAAAATAGAGACCGCCATCCTTCTTAACCTGGCGAGTAATCATGAGCCTTGGATAGAGCTCCTTAGTAATCTTGATAAATGGATAAGACTTGTCATCCTTGAGGCGGATGTTGAATTTAGGCATATTCTCTTGGATAAGATTAATTTCCAAAAGCAAGGCCTCAATATTGGACTCGGTTACGATAAATTCAAAATCTGCAATCTCAGATACCAAAAGCTCTGTCTTGGTATCATGGCTTCCACGAAAATAGCTACGCACACGATTTTTTAGATTTTTAGCCTTACCGACATAAATAATATTGCCGAATTTGTCCTTGTGGAGATAACACCCCGGGTTGCTTGGGAGCAGTTCCAACTTATGTTTAATCAGATCATTCATGCTTTCATTTTAGCAAAAAAAGAGCTAAAAAGCTCTTCGGAATCATGGCTATCATAGCTTTACTTGGACAAAATCTTCAGGATTTCCTCATAACTTTTGACTTGATAGGTTGGAATAGCCGGAGTCTCATTAACCAAACCTTTTGGATTAAACCAAATGCTGTCAATTCCTGCATTATTACCACCTTGGATATCAGCAGTTAGACTATCACCAATCATGAGGGCCGAATCGGGATGAAAGTCATTTACCTGATCCGAAATTTTTTCAAAAAAGTCAGTAGACGGTTTGTGGGCGCCCACTTCATCTGAAATGAAAATATCGTCGAAGAATGGCAAGATGCTTGAGGCTTGCAGACGACCACGTTGGATGTAGCTAACACCATTAGTTGCTGCATATATCTTGTGACCTCGGTCTTTAACATTCGATAAGAAAGCATGGGCCTGAGGCAACTCCTGCCCCTGTTGGCTCAAGAAATGCTGGTAACGGCCAGCTAAGTGACTGCCATCAACCTCCTGTCCAAAATGCTCAAAAAGACGAGAAAAGCGCGTGCGAAGCAATTCCGGCTTAGTGATTAAACCATGATTGAGATCTTCCCACATGGAACGATTCATGGGGATATAGTGATCCTTGTAAACTTTAAGATCTCGTGAAGCCACCCCAGCCTCTTCAAGAAGGTAGGTCAAAGCCAAATCTTCAGCACGGTCAAAATCTAGGAGGGTGTGGTCAAGGTCGAAAAGTAAATGGGTGTAGGTCATGGTATATCCTTTCTAACTGGAAATCTTTAGGCTCTATTTTACCACAATCCAGCTATATATAAATAAAGAAACACAAAAGGGCGACCCGCAGGCCGCCCACTCAGATTTATGAAAAATAAGTATTGCTTACTTAATAGGCTGCTATTATATCCATTGAACCTTAAAGAAAGCTTAAAGTAGAATATTTTTTTACTATTTCTATAGATTTTTACTTAAATACCTAATCGCTCTAATTCGTGGTATACTGAAAATACAAGATTAATCAAACGAGGCGTGTTATGAAAAATTTAAAATTTCAATCCGTTTTTGACATCATCGGACCTGTCATGGTCGGGCCTTCCTCTAGCCATACTGCAGGAGCTGTTCGTATTGGCAAGATTGTTTCTGCCATCTTTGGTGAGACACCGACTGAGGTAGAATTTCAACTCTTTAATTCCTTTGCCAAAACCTATCGAGGTCACGGGACTGATGTAGCTCTAGTAGCTGGTATTTTAGGTATGGAAACCGACGACCCTGACATTCCACGCGCTCTGGATATCGCATACGAAAAAGGCATTAAGGTCTACTGGAAAATCAACAAGGATAGTAATGCGCCGCATCCCAATACGACTCGTATTACCTTAAAAAATGATAAAAAAACCATTTCTGCCACAGGTGTTTCTATCGGTGGAGGAAATATCCAAGTAACTGAACTCAATGGTTTTGCGGTCAATCTCAAGATGAATACACCGACTCTTATCATTGTCCACCAAGACGTTCCAGGAATGATTGCCCTTGTCACAGATATTTTGTCGCGTTATGGCATCAACATCGCCCAGATGACTGTTACTCGGGAAAATGCGGGTGAAAAGGCCATTATGATTATTGAAATTGACTCGCACCAGTGTGATGAGGCCGTCACTGAAATCGCTAGAATTCCTCATCTACATAATGTCAACTTTTTCAGCTAAGAGGGGGATTGCATGTTTTACACTATTGAAGAATTAGTTCAACAAGCTGACCGAGATTACCAAGGTAATATCGCCGAGCTCATGATTGCTACAGAGACAGAACTAACTGGACGGGAACGCCCTGAAATCCTAGCTCTGATGGCTCGAAATCTCGAAGTGATGAAAGAGTCTGTTCAGGCTGGTTTATCCCCTGAGAAATCACCAACTGGTTTAACCGGGGGAGACGCTGCCAAACTGGATGCCTATATCAAAAATGGAAAGACCCTGGCTGATTCTGCTGTTCTGGGTGCTGCTAGAAATGCCATGGCCGTCAATGAATCTAACGCCAAGATGGGCTTGGTTTGTGCCACACCAACTGCTGGATCAGCAGGTTGTCTACCTGCTGTTCTCACAACAGCTATCGAAAAACTGGGCTTGAGCCAATCACAACAACTGGATTTTCTTTTCACTGCCGGTGCATTTGGTCTAGTCATCGCAAATAACGCCTCAATTTCTGGAGCAGAGGGAGGATGTCAGGCCGAAGTTGGCTCTGCCTCTGCTATGGCTGCTGCAGCTATTACAATGGCTGCTGGTGGAACACCCTTCCAAGCTAGCCAGGCCATTTGCTTTGTGCTTAAGAATATGTTGGGGCTCATTTGCGACCCTGTAGCTGGATTAGTCGAAATTCCTTGTGTCAAACGTAATGCTATGGGAGCAAGCTTTGCCCTAGTAGCTGCCGATATGGCCTTGGCAGGTATCACATCTGCCATTCCAGTCGACCAGGTTGTTGACGCTATGTATCAGGTCGGTTCAGCCATGCCAACTGCCTTCCGTGAAACTGCTGAAGGTGGCTTAGCAGCAACTCCGAAAGGAAAAGCACTCGCAAAAGAAATCTTTGGTTGATTTTTTAGAATAATCACAAAAAAACTTAGAAGCACTCATACTTCTAAGTTTTTTCTTCTTATACAGCCTTTTCAACGTTTTGATTTTAGCTGAATAGCCATTTTGTTAAAAAGTGCCATGTTTCTTTGGCAATACTTGCAAGGAAGGTTGAGAGACTAAATGCGTTGAATTTTTTGAGGAGATTCTCAACAAGTGGAGCGACAGTCTTAGGTGTTTCCACTGGAGCCTTACTTTCTTCTTGCTTACCCGTATTATCCTGAGATGGATCTGGCACTGTGTTTGTACTATCGTGACCATTATTTTGTCCAGTTGGCTCAGTCTCTGGAGCAACCTCTGGTTGATGCTCAGGCTCAACTGGTTTATTTTCCGGATTTGGCTCTGGACTTGGTTCTGGCTGAGGATCAGGTTTGATTGGTTCGTCAGTAGTGTCACTGCTTGTGTTTGTCATTTTTTCAGTTACGAAGAAGTTTTTGAATTCTACTGCTCCATCCCAAAGACCAACACCTACATGGGCTTGATTGAAGTAATTATCCACAGCATCAAATTGATGATGGAGCACTTCCTTGCCATCGACATAGACTGTCATGGTGTCCTTGCCTTTCACAACCTTGACATGGTGGTACTGACCGTCATTGATAGCCTTATCCAAATGAGCTTCAGCGATGGTTTCACCACCAAAACGGAAGAGACGAACAGTATCATTGTCAGCAAATTGGACAGAATAGGCACGACCAGGTTCTTCACGTTCCGCAGCTACAAAGAGGTTGACCAAACCATGTTGGTATTTGACATCGATATCATAATCAAATTGCTTGAAGCCATTACTTTCATAGGCCATGAAGAAGTCATTGGCACTAACATTGCTATCGTAAAGGGTATCGTCATCAATATACCAATCACCAGTGACAGCTTTCAAGCCTTTAAGGTTGGTCGCAAAATTGTTGAGCGTAATGTCAATATTAAAGGTCTTGGTCAATGAAGGGTTTTCAACTGAAGTTGCTGTGACAGTGAGATGACCTTTGTGAAGAGCTTTGAGAGAAAGTTTATTGTCATGTTCGGTGTATGACACCAAACTTGGATCACTTACTGTCCATGTCACATCTTGCTCTTCAGAAGCTGGTGCGAGATAAACCTGCAAGTCCTTACTTTGACCAACTTCAAGAGCCAAGTGACCTGCAACTGTGGTGTTCATGGCAACAGCCTTAGTGACTTCCTTCTTGTCAGTCCAAGTACTCTTAATTGGGTAGATAGCAATATTTGCTTTGGCTGGACCACCTTCAACCAAGACGCTCGCTCCAACGGCTCTTGGGCTTGGGAAAATCTGATTGGCACCAGCTACCGTATTGCCCTTAGCAAAGACTTCCACACTCGCACGGTCCACATAAAGATGCAAATCAATAGAACCATCTTCATTGCGAGTCACTTGTTGGCTATTAACCTTAGCAAAGGCATCAGAAAGAATTGTCCCAGATTGGCTACGGTCAATAGACAAAGTTTCCTTGGTTAAATCGTAAACGACCTTTGTAGCTTGACCATCACCGACGCGAAGGTTAAATCCAACTGCAGTCGTGTCCTTACCTGGTACAAAGTGAGAAACCACTTCATAAGTATCACCTGAGAAATCTTTAAGCAGTTCATTGTCAGAAGCTACTCTGACATTTTCAAAATACTGGGCATTATCTGTATCACGAAGGCTTTCATAGGCCTTAACAGGTGTTTGTGTTAAGAGGTAACGGTCGCCTGATTTAACCAAACCAAGGTCAAGGTTAAGGTTAAAGGTACCATTAAATTTTTGACCAACAGTATCTGCAACTAGATTGCAATAATCTTCCCAAGTGTTCATCCAGTTGATTTCAGTCAATTGCGGGATGTTTGGATGGTCAGCTGTCCCAAAATCATGAACATAGTAAGTCATGGCAGCATAGGAATCCTTACCAAAATTCATGATTTCATCATGTTCTTGGTAAACTTCATCAGCTACAAAGGCCCACTTACCATCCACTTGTTTAAAGTCTCCAACCTTGTAAGAACGACCACCACGTGAGAGGACCCACTTGAGTGCCCCATCATTGGCCACAATTGGATAGAGGTCAGGACATTCCGTATGCAAATCCTTATAGGTTGTTTCAACCTGCCAGTTCTTCAAATCTGGTGAGGAATAAATGCGGAGTGGACCACCAGCAAGGACCATAAACCATTGGTTATCCCAGCGAAAGACCTTAGGATCACGGAAATCTTGGTTTTGAAGTGGGTCCTGAGACCAGTCGGCAACCACCTTATCATATTTTTGCCAAGTTCTACCCTCGTCCTCACTATAGGCAATTTCAATCCGTTGCCCATTACCATTTGAAGTGATAATAGCTACCAGACCGCCTTCCGGAGATTTGAAGAGACCTGAGCTATTGGTACTATCAACCACGACAGAGCCTGAGAACATGTGACCTGTTGCATCTGGATAAAAAGCAATTGGCTCTTCATCCCAATGAAGCAAGTCTCGGCTGGTCGCATGAGCCCAGTGCATTGGACCCCATTTGGTATCATCGTAAAATTGATAGAAAAGATGGTAACGTCCTTTGTAGAAGACCAAGCCATTAGGGTCATTAGCCCAGCCATCCTTAACAGAATAATGATACTGATCACGGTAAAGCTCGTTGTAATAGACATCATCGCTCTGTCTTCGGTGGATATTGACACGGTAGGTCAAGGTCACTGGACGACCAAGCGAATCGGTCACACTACTTTCAATAGTAAAGTAATTGGAACCTACAGCCACTGGCAATTGAGAAATATCTGTGTAGACATTTCCTTTGGCATCTTCAACCTTGATGACAGCATTAGGATTGTGCTTAGTAATGTCAAAGCCTACCGTCTCAGCATTATGCCCTACATATTGGATATGAAGTGGTTCTTGGGAGAAGAATTGGGCTTGTTTTTCAACAGAGCCTGTCTTTGAGGTTACCACGAGATTGTCAATCAAAGGAAGACTGGCACCGTCAAGATTGACATAACGGGTGTTTCTGAAAATGACATTGGCATTCCAATTAAGAAGACCAAAATAGCCCTCTGAAATAACCTGTGGTTGACCCTTGTCACTTTTTTGAAGAACAGAGTCACCTGTACTAGCCACAAGTACATCATTGACATAATAAGATAGCCACTGATTAGCCGCAACCACTTTAAGATTGTAGGTTTCATCAGCAGTTGGTGTCACATCTTTTTCATCTACGAGTTGAATATCCTGATTATTGACCCAACGCCAAAACTTAACCTTATGGTTACCAGAGTCCACATTGACCCCATACATATTTTTGTTACTGCTATCATTGTTACCACGGAAAATGAGGGCAGCTGCACCACCAGCTTCCTTGAAGGTCACATCCGTAGAATAAACAAAATTTTTGCCCTCAGATTGAGAATAAAGGAAAGAGTCTCCCTTGTCTTTGGCATCTGAATGAATGCCATCAGCCTGCATTTCCCAGTGACCATTTTGATCTGCGGTCATTCCCTCAAGATTGGTAACTGCTTCATTATTAGGCAAATCCGTTTTATCTTCTGTCACATGAACAGGACTTGTACTATTGGTTTCAACTGGCGTTTCTTGACTGTTCTGATTCAAATCGGCTTCTTGCGCTTGGTTAGTTACTTTCTCAGCCTCACTAGCCTGTGTTTGTACTTCTTTTGACTGGTCAGGGCTAGGCTGAGTGGGATTCTCTTGAGCTGTTTTAGCAGATTCGGAAACAAGAGAGGGGCTTGGCTCTACCACTTGGGGGACTTCTTTGGTCGTGCTAGGTGCAAGCTCCACTTGAGGGGCAACTTGATGGTCAGTTTGAGTTACCACTTCTTGAGGTGTTGGGCTCACAGTTGCCTGTTCCACTTGGTCCGCATAGACAGGACTAGCCAGGGCCAAACCTGCAAAACTTACCAAGGCACAGCCGTAGACCCAAGTCTTCCCACTTTTACGCATAAACCAATTTTTACAAACAGTATCATTCATGATTCTTCTCCTTCTTTAGAGTAACATTAAATGTTATCTCAGTTTTCATGAAAATTCAAAGTCAATACATTCGCCTTTATTAATAAGCCTGTCAAAGTTTCCGGAAATATCTCTAGGATTTACATTAAAACGGTAAACGCTTACTTTTAATATCATTATAGCACTATCGTCTGAAAATGTGGCATTTTTCTATAATATTTTTAATAGAAATAAAAAACTTCCGAATTTGCCATTCGAAAGTCTCATACTTATGCTTAATCTGAGCCTGTTAGCAGGCTATTTCCAATAATACCAATAGTTACAATAGCAATCCCAAAGAATCCCAAAAGGCTAGGTAGACTATCTCCGAGGAAGAGGCAACCACCCAAGAGGGTAAAGAGAACTTCACCAGCCTGAGTAGCCTCAACTACTGCCAGTTGCTTATGGTTATGCTTAACTAGATTAGTTGCCTCGAAGAAAAGCAAGGTTGCGACAACCCCAGAAAAGACAGCTACAATTAAAGACTGTAAAATCTGTCCACCTGATGGAAGCCCAGCATCTGCTACAGCAAAAACTGACAAGAGCAACCAAAAAGGCGTACTCATCAAGGTCATCCCAAACACGCGCTGCGTCGTTGAAAGCTGATCCTGCTTACAGTGGACCATCATCTTACGATTGCCCAAAGGATAGGCAAAAGCGGCCAGTAAAATCAAAAGACTAGCACGGACCACACCGCTACCAAGACCACTACCAAAGTAAGGAATCTGGATGAGAATAATCCCTAAAAGGATAACCAATGTCATAAGCAGTTGCTTACCAGGTACCCTCTGCCCAAATAGAGGCGTCAAGAGCAGACCAGCTAGAATGGTAATCTGCCAAGTAGCCGCCACAAACCAAGACTCGCCATAAATGGACGCTAGAGACAGCGGTCCATAAAAAAGACCAAAACCCACCGTACTCCAGACCAACCAGGTCAAGGGTTCTTTCTTAATGGCAGACAGAACACCTGCCAGCTCACCCTTACGCCAGGCCAAAACAGCCAGCATAGGCAAACTAAACAAGTAACGTAGACTAGCACTCCACACCCAGGACCCACCCGAAAGATTCATACTACGGTTGAAAATAAAAGTAAAAGCAAAAAAGAGAGCACCCAGAATACCATACCAAAGCGCCCTCGCAAATTGAGATTGTTTCATAATTGTAAACTCCTGTAATCATTCTATTGTACAGTATTTAGAGCAATAAAAAAAGGAGGTCATCATAATGACTTCCTTTAATCGTATACAGTTTTCCTTAAGAATCAAGTAAGCAACCTGTATCTTAGTCACCTCTTAGCTGTACTTGTGTACGGGCTAGTAGGTCTCCTAGATGCCTCTTATCTTTCCTATATATCGTCATTGCCAGTAGCAAAACTGCAAGTAGAGTCGCCGAAAACGAGAGGATAATGGATAACACATCAAAATCACTATATAAGCCATGAATCGTGCCCATATGACCGAGTTGCCAAGGTAAAAATTTGATGACATTTCTAATCAAGCTAGCCTGCACTGTTTTTTTCTGGTAGACCAGTTCAAGTCCCGCTTTTACCTTCCCAAAACTGTCATCATTTTTATAATCCAAGAATGTGAAAAGGAGCGTGATTGGCAAAACAGAGGTGAAAAATACAAGCCACTGCGACTGAATTTCTGTAAACTCTGGGACACCATTAAAAAAGATGATGTAAATAAGCATCGAACTTAAAAACAGAAGAACTAAATAAGCTAGAATGAAAAGATAATCAAAGAGAAATTCAATCATTCTTTTTTTAAACGGAATAGGGTTTATTGCTATAATTTTCATCATCGTCTCCCCCTTTCTCATCTCCTATTATAACATTTTTAATATTCTAAATAATATTTGAGAAGAAAATCTGCTGGCTAGCGCCCTCGCAAATTGAGATTGTTTCATAATTGTAAACTCCTGTAGGTTTTATTATACACTACTTCTATTATGGCTTTTGGACTTTATTTCAATTTTACGTTATATTATTATTAAAAATCTAAATCATAAGAAATTATGTATGTCAGAAGATATTAAAATCAAGATTGGAAAAAGAATTCGTGAAGAACGTGAACGACTTGGTTTAACACGTGAGCAAGTTTGTGATACTGAAGAAGAATTAACTGTCAAACAGCTGATGAGAATTGAGCTCGGACGTTCTTTGCCAACCATTGTCAAACTGCAGTATATCAGTGATAAATTAGGAGTTTCCCTCAACTATTTGTTAGGTGAAACAAAACTAGACATTCCTGAAGATTATTATCAGGCTAAATATAAACTCATGAAGTCTCCTGTCTATGGCGACCTCGAACGTATCAAGAAAAAGCTAAAAGATATTGAGGAACTCTACGACAACTATATTGATATTCTACCAGAGGATGAGCTTTTAACCATTGATATCATTGAAAGAACCTTGAATTTTATATCTGAAGAGAAGAAAGAAGATTTTGTTGAGATTGTATATGAAGACTATTTGAACCAGGTATTAAAAAAAGAAGAGTACACCTTGAATGACCTTCTGCTAATAAAATACTATACCTTTCAATGTCAAGTTGGTGACTATGATAAAGAAATTGTTGAAAGTTTTCGATGTAAATTAATTAATCAAGAATTACAAGGGGAAGAGCTAGTTAATGTTGAGCTACTTGGAGCATTGTCAACTATAGGTGGAATCTATGTGATGCATCATGATTATAGAAATATGAAAACTATTGTCGATAAAATGTATACTATTATTGATAAGACACTACAACATGCTTACAAACCCGCCGTACTCATTTTTGAAGCAAAATACTATCTCTTCTATGAGAATAATAGAGATAAAGCAACTGAACTTTACAAAATGGCTACCGTACTAGCCGAAGCCTTCGGTGATGAAGTATTCATAAAAAAACTAAAAATGGAAATGGAAAAAGATTTAAACATAAAATAGAAAATATATCAGCAACATTTTAAACATGATTCATTATAAATGTAATACCTACCAAAGAAGCATCTGAAGTTAAACTCAGATGCTTCTTATCTTTCCTGAATATCGTTGAGTAAACGAAAGTTTTTCGGCAACGAATTTTTGAGTGAAATCATTGTCTTCTCTCAAATCCCTTAAACGTCGGTACATCAATCTTTCTCCTAAGGAAAAGTATAGAGGAAAAGCAGGAAAAATTTTATGTATTGTCCTAATTGGACAATATGAAATATACTCAATAATATCCACTAGTATTCAAGTATATTGATTGATGCTTTATTGTTTGAAACAGAAAAATAATAAGGTATATTCCATTTATAGAGGGTTGATATGTCTTATTTATATTATTTGTAGGTATTTATTTACTTTATTTGATAATAACTCTTGATCCATGTTTAAAGTACCAGTTATGATAAGAGGTTCCAGAAATGTTAGACCTGTCAAATACTGAATCGTAGTGATAGGCTTTAAAATCTCTTCAATTGTTACATGGAAGCGGCCGTTTCTCGTGTAGTCATCTTGCCCAGCTCCAAAACTAGCTACCAACATGACTTCCTTGCCTTGTAAGGCAGTATACCAGTCGAACCATAGGCCCAACCGTATTCAAAAACAACGTCAAACCACTGTTTCATGAGGGCTGGCGTTTGGTACCAATAAATTGGGAACTGGAGTACAATGCGATCACTTACCTCTAGAATCTTTTGCTCCGTTTTGACATCAATGTCAAAATTGGGATACAGTTGGTACATATCTCGCACGTCATAACCAGCTCCAGCAGCAGCTGTTGCCAGTTCTTTATTAATGCGTGAGCCCGTTTTTAATTGAGGGTGAAATGTAAAATTGTGGTTTTCATATCGTTTCTCTTTCTTATCTTAATTATGCTTGACCTTCCTTAGACACAAACCATACATCAAAAACGCACTAGAAACACATTACTCAAATGCAAAATTGGAGGGGACCAATAAGCTTATCAAAGACATCAAACGTCTGGGCTTCGGTTTTAGAAACTTT
>NZ_JAQFJM010000007.1:0-166561 GCF_030440125.1 Streptococcus sp. SS4
TGCAAGTAGAGAACTTATGATAAGACTAGCTAGTCCTATTTCCTATCAGTCCCTATTATTTCCTTCGGTCAGTCTAAACTTCGATAAAACATAAGACTTACCATGGTGACATTTATGTCACTACTTTAAAATATTATACCATAAATCGAAGTGATTGCAAGTAGAGAACTTATGATAAGACTAGCTAGTCCTATTTCCTATCAGTCCCTATTATTTCCTTCGGTCAGTCTAAACTTCGATAAAACATAAGACTTACCATGGTGACATTTATGTCACTACTTTTTTATTTCTCGACACCTTATAATAAATCCATAGCTTGAGGAAAGCACCAAAAGCTAGTGACATGGCTGACTTTATTGAAAGGAGAAGTCATGTTTAACATATCTCTTAACTCATGGTGAGAGGGTACGAGATTTTAAAACTCACCAAAAATAAAAAAGGAAAACAATAATGACTAACAAAGAAATGAACACTTCTGATTTAGCCTAAGTAACAGGAGGCGGATGGAAGACTAACCTTGCCGTTGGAGGGCTCTGCCTAGCTTCAGGACCTATTGGAACTATGATTTGCCTTGGTGCCTACAACGGCTACATGGACTCTGCACGATAAAAAGAAAGGACATATGAATAATGACTAAGACAATTAACAATCGTAAACACATGACTACTCAAGAACTTGAAGCTGTATCAAGTGGAGTGGTTCCTTGGGTGGCTATTTCTGTTGGCATGGCTGCTGCGAAACTGACTTATGACCTTAGCTATGCTGCGGGTAAATCTTTCTATAACCTCACCCACTAACTAACAGAACTCACCTGATATCTCAAAGATTTTGAGGATGATAACTCATGAAACATACCATAAATCGAACAAATGATACTACTACTAATCAATCACCTAAAATGAATAACTATTTACTCGTAAAAATAGCTTTAGCTGGAATTATCAGTAGCCTACTTCTGATACTCCTAATCAACCTTATCTTTCATATACGATTAGGAACACCAATTATTGATGCTAATTTGAAGTCCGCTTTTGGTACTCTGATTCTCTTTATGCCTATTTTTCTTCTAACAGGAGAGAAAGAAAAAAATAAAGCATAGAAAGAGTGACTTAAACTGTCTTCAGGAAAACAAAAATACTCATCTTCCATTAAAAATGCAAGTCCAAAGGGACTTGCACTTTTGTTTACATATCTTGCATTGTTTCCAATTTAGCCAATCGTTTGGCTTCTTTTTTGCGTTCACGACTCTGGCGGAAGAAGTCTTGCATAATCTTAGCACACTCCTCCTCCATGATACCGGTCTCTACTTCTACGCGATGATTGAGACGCTCGTCTCGTAGGATATCGTAGAGGCTGCCCGCACCACCAAACTTTTGATTGCTTGCTCCATAGATAACTTTAGGAATACGAGCCAGGCCGATGGCCCCACTACACATGACACAGGGTTCAATGGTCACAAAGAGGGTACAATCTAACAAACGCCAATTGCCCTCGGTCCTATTAGCCTCCTGAATAGCCATGACCTCCGCATGCATAATAGCTTGATTGAGCTCCTCACGTGCATTGTGCCCACGACCGATGACTTCGCCATCTTTAACGATGACACAGCCAATTGGGATTTCTGCTTTATCTAGAGATTTTTCGGCCTCCTTAAGAGCTTCAGACATAAAAAAGTCTTTCTCTTCTTGGGTAAAATCAAGCATTAGTATCACTCCCGTTCCAAGATTTGCGAGATATTATCTCGCTTAGTCCTTCTATTATAGCATAAGAAAATCAATACCAAAGATCACCATTTTAAAGGACACAAAAAAAGCTAAGACGAATCATCCTAGCTTCAAACACATTAGTCTGGTGAGTCTTAGGAATCACACCAATGTGTTCCCCCAAGGCTAGACGAAAAGTCAACGACCGCTTAACATCCTAAATCATATGTCAGTCGGAGTGTCATAGTCAATTGTCTGTGAAATCAATTATGGACCTGTGGCCTCACAACAATAAACAAAAATGCAACTGCCTCAAACAATTGCAAGGATAGTGTTCTAGTTGTGATATTTCACACTTTCCTCCCAAACAAATAATGCCTACTATAAAAGTAACTTTTATAGCTTTTTCCTTACCCACCTATAGTTTATCACGAAACCTCTATCATTTAATTTAAAAATTGGTAATAAAACAATGATATAAATGAGAAAGAACTGTTAATTGTGTACACTGTTTTGGCTAATTAACCAAATAGCAAAAAACCATGTTATAACTGCATTTTAAGGTTTTTCGAATAACTTTCTCTACTCTATCTATACTTTTAAACCCCTATCATCCTAAGTCTTATCTAATTTTACTGTTTATTAGTCTAACAGGTGTTTAATGTTTTATCTCCAACAATTCTTCAAAACAAGGTATGGAACAAGATAATGATTTTTTTGGAGAGGTAGCTTCAAAGATAGGAGACCTAGATAGCTAGACAAAGGATAAACTAGAAGGGAAGTTCTTCTTCCAAGACGAGGTCAGCCAAGTCATTGTCAGGATTATTTTCCCTAACAGCACGCTGAGCACGACTCTCCAGAAGTTGGAAAGAGGAACAAAGCACCTCAGTAACGTAATGGGTTTGGCCATCCTTATCGTACTTACGGGTACGAAGCTCACCATCAAGAGAAATTAAACTCCCCTTGCTAGCATAAGAGGCTAAGGTCTCAGCCAAACGCCCCCAGACAACCACTGTAATAAAGTCAGCCTCACGCTCACCATTTTGCGTCTTATAGCGACGATTAACCGCAACTGTGACACGTGTAAAAGACCTATCGCTAGCAGTCTTAACCATTTCAGGAGTAGCTGTCAAACGTCCAATTAAAATAACTTTGTTATACATTTTTTTACCTCCACCTATCTATTCGTAAGCGGAAGTAAAAAATAGATTATTTTAAATAGCTTTACAGATTCCTTTGAGAGTATCCTTACTAATACTCCAATCTACATAACCAAATTGTCCTAATAATCCTAGTAAATAGAAGGTTATTACTTTTCTAGTAATACTGCTCTCTCAGATATTTTCATTACAAAAGTTGAGTTTTAAATTTTCTCTACTCGTTTAACTAACTCAACGTTTTTGAACTACAATTTCCCATGAAGCAGGGCCGACTTGTTCAAAGCGCGTCACAGGATAATCATTATCTGCAGCCCAGTTTGGTATACTTTCCGTTGCTTGCGTACAATCGAAAGCTATCAACAACTCATCACCTGTAGCTAATTCAGCCATTTTTTTCTTCGCATCAATCAATGGGAATGGACATACCAATCCACCCGTTTCAAGTTTTATCAAAGCCATATGATATTCTCCTCTTAATTTTTGTTGGGTTTTACAAAGATAATATAGGAAGCCGTCCAAACACCTAAAATAGTCACTGGTAAAGCAATCCATCCCTTACTAGAAAAAATTGCTGTAGCTGTTAAACCATTACCAATCGTACAGCCACCAGCCCATGAAGCACCTATTCCCATAAAAATACCCCCTAGTGTGCTCTTACCGATGGTTGACAAGTCTGGCAAGCGCCAACGAAACTCTCGAGAACCCTTTGCAGCAAGAAAGGAACCAAGAAAAATCCCCAATACAAGAAAAACACCCCAACCAAGCTGTTTACTATCTCCTGTAATAATATAACTAATTAGATGTGCTGAGGGAGTTGTAATCCCTAGCCCTCCAACACGACCCGTCAACTGACTAGCAGGCCAAGCAATAAAAGCAACAAGACCTATTAGAAGTCCTGCAAAATATTTATGGTAAGTTTTCTCAAAAAGATAGTGTCTCACTCCCTTATATTTTGATGGAAGCGAAGCAATCTGACGTCTGGGCTTACGTAACTCTCGAATGACAACAAAACTTGTTATAGCTACTAAGAAAACAAGAAAATACCAAACCGGAACTCCTAATTGACCAGCTAAATCATCATTAATTACCCATCGCTTGGCTATTAATTGATTCAAAGGAACAAGAAATCCTGATTTCATAGCTGCTGCACTTGTCATATAAAAGAATAGTGCAACCCAACTACCTAGGAGACCTTCACCGGCACGATACCACGTTCCTGTGGCACATCCCCCAGCAAGAACAATTCCAATACCAAATAGATAGGAGCCCACAATTGCTCCTAACACGGAAAATTCTTCATAAGGGTTTCCAATAATACCTAATTTAACCAGGGAAAGTACTCCTATACTTTCTACTGTGATTGCAATAAGAAAAGCGTAAAATAATGTATTATTACGTGCAATGTACATGTCTCGGAAACCACCAGTCAAGCAGAAACGAGTTCGTTGCAAAATGAATCCAAATATCAGACCAATGAGCCCACCAGAAAGAACAGTTGTAAGCATAAGTACCTCCTAAAATAAATGTTGATTACATTTTAAAAAAAATATTGTAACTTGCATAATCTTTCTTTTTTATGATTGGCTATAAACTTTCTTTATGACAAACAAAAAAACGGCTTATTTACCGTTTCTTGTCTTATTTACCCTTTCCAGTGTTTGGCTGGATCAAAAGCCTCACCAACTACTGCTGAATCATCAAGTTCAATAATACCACGTTTTTGTGGAGCATTTGGAAGGGCCAACTCACGTGGGGCACACATCATTCCATAGCTATCTTCACCACGAAGTTTACCTGGGAAGATAAGGGCACCGCTAGGCATCATAGCACCAGGGAGAGCTACGATGGTTTTAAGACCAAGCGCTGCGTTTGGTGCTCCTGCAACGATTTGGACCTTTTTATCACCGATGTTCACTTGACAGATGTTAAGGTGGTCACTGTCTGGATGTGCAACCATTTTATCAATTTGTCCAACCACAAAGACTGGTCCTTGTGTGTTTTCCAAACGCTCTTCAAAGCCCTCTTTAGCCAATTCCTCGTTCAAAACAGCTACATCTTGGTCTGACAAGAAAACTTGACCGTTACCTTCGATATCAATGAGGCTTGATGCTTCAAAAATATTCCAAGCAAGAGTCTTGCCTGTTTCATCAGCTGTGACACGCGCCACCTTACCTTTACGTTCTACGCTACGTTTGATGTCTTTAGTATCTTCCAAGATAACCAACAAAACGTCGCCAACTTGTTCCTTATTGTATGCAAAAATCATGGGTTCTCCTTCAATAGTTCTTTTATAGATTTTAAAATCGACTGACATGCCAAGAATCGTCATTACTACCATAGCGATAACTAATCTTGTCAATTTTCCAGTCACTCTCTGTTAATTTTACGATAAATTGTTTATGGTACCAAAAATCATTCCCATAGGAAAATTCGAGAAACATCTTAGCCTTACTCTTCATAATAAACTTAACTCGACAGGGCTCTAACACAAAATCATAGGTGCCTGGAGAACCAAAAGAAGCTGAAAAACCTCTTTTATAACAGCTATCAGTCAAGTAATTTTGAGCTAAAGGAGTCAACTTCACTTTAAATTCATCAAATAACTCCATTTCTCCAGAAATAGTCTGATGTGTAGGAAGATTATTTTCCTTTTTGTAGGTGTTTATTTCTTGGTGTTTTAGGAAGATATCACTTTCAATTTTGGAATGCTCTACTAAAACTTGGCATAATTCTTCGATGATCCTCTCATTTTTTTCTGTCAGATACTTTTCTTTGGTTTCTGAAATATCAAAAGAGATGTTAGGAAAGTGATTTATTTTCATCTTTTAAATCTCCGACAAAAAGGCATTGATTTCTTCTTTGGTTTTACGAGCTTTATTGACCAAGCGTCCCAATTCCTGACCTTTCTGAGTCACGACAAAACTTGGGATACCAAAAATATTCCAAGTTTGTGCCAAAGCCATATAATCATCACGATTAACACGCACAAAGGTCATATCTGGATGGAGGGCTTCAATTTCAGGCATAACGGGATAAATGAACTGACAGTCTGGACACCAATCGGCAGTGAAAAAGAAAACCACCTTTTGATCACTTTCAACATAGCTTGCCAGTTCTTCAAGATTCTTAGGAATAATCATGCCTGCTCCTCCTCATAGGTCAAGATATCCTCTGCATAAACAAAGCTATAGGCACGTCCATCCTCTAAGACGATACCTCCTGTAAGCCCTGGATTTTCCTTTTCAGTGGGATTTGTATAAAGGACTGCGATAGTCCCCAGGTGTGATAATTCTTGTCTAATATCTTGGATTAATGCAGCCTTCTTCATTTCTGCACGTGACTGTCTATATTTCTCTGCCATTGCCAAGAGACCTAAAGCTCCTACGCCTCCAGCAAACAAGGCCAATGTTTTACGTTTCATATGAAACATTTTACCATATTTTTAGATGAATGGGGAGAGGATACCTATCTCTTAAGAATCGTGCTAAAATAGTAACAAGTACTACTCAAGGAGGATTTTATGACTACCCTATTTGACAAGATTAAAGAAGTAACCGAACTCAGTGCCACTTCAGGATTTGAGGCACCAGTACGAGACTACCTTCGTAAAAACATCACGCCACTCGTAGATGAGGTCCAAACAGATGGTCTCGGTGGTATTTTCGGTATCAAGCATAGCCAAGCAGAAAATGCCCCTAAGGTGCTCGTGGCTGCCCACATGGACGAAGTTGGGTTTATGATTAAGGAAATCAAGGCAGACGGGACTTTCCGTGTCGTCGAACTTGGTGGTTGGAACCCACTGGTTGTCAGCTCACAACGCTTTACCCTACACACCCGTGATGGTCATGTTTATCCTGTTATCTCAGGTTCGGTGCCACCTCATTTCTTACGTGCTAGTGGAGGGGCTTCAAGTCTTCCTAGTGTTTCTGATATCGTCTTTGATGCTGGTTTTGCCAACCAAGAAGAGGCTAATGCCTACGGTGTTTTCCCTGGTGATGTCATCATTCCTGAATCAGAAACGATTCTCACAGCCAATCAAAAGAATGTCATTTCTAAAGCTTGGGACAACCGTTATGGTGTTCTCATGATTCGTGAACTCTTGGAAAACGTTAAAGATCAAGAACTCAATAATACTCTAATTGCTGGTGCCAACGTTCAAGAAGAAGTTGGTTTACGTGGTGCCCATGTTTCTACCACTAAATTTGATCCTGAGGTTTTCTTTGCAGTGGACTGTTCTCCTGCAGGTGATATCTATGGTAATCAAGGTAAGGTAGGTGATGGTACCCTTATTCGTTTCTTCGACCCAGGTCACATCATGTTGCCAAATATGAAAGATTTCCTTTTAACTACAGCTGAAGAAGCTGGTATCAAATACCAATACTACTGTGCTGCGGGCGGAACAGATGCTGGTGCCGCTCACTTGCAGAATGCTGGTGTCCCATCAACAACTATCGGTGTTTGTGCCCGTTACATTCACTCGCACCAAACCCTTTATGCGATGGATGACTTCCTAGAGGCACAAGCCTTCTTACAAGCGATTGTTAAGAAGTTGGATCGTTCAACAGTAGATTTGATTAAAAACTACTAAGACAAGGAGTAACCCATGATTATTGGTTTTATTGGCGTTGGAAAGATGGCGACAGCCATTATCAACGGCCTAAATACAAGCTCACATCGTATCATTATTTCAGGGTCTTCCTTGGCTCGTTCACGCCAAATTGCAGAGGAACTAGAGGTTGAAGCTGCTGCTTCCCATCAAGAATTGTTGGATAATGCTGACTTAGTCATTCTTGGCATCAAACCTCAAATGTTTGATAAGGTACTAACTGGCCTCAAATTCCATCAACCTATCATGAGTATGGCTGCTGGAGTAACCTTGGAACGCCTCGCTTCACTCACCAGTCCAGACCTTCCTCTCATTCGTATCATGCCTAACCTTAACGCTCAGATTCTCAAGAGCACTACTGGTCTTTGCACCAACGATAAAGTATCTGAGGACCTTTTGGCAGTTGCCAAGGAAATCACAGATAGTTTTGGAACTACTGTTGAATTGGCTGAGAAGGACTTTGATACCTTCACTGCCCTAGCTGGCTCTAGTCCGGCCTATATCGCCCTCTTTATCGAGGCTCTGGCTAAGGCTGGCGTCAAAAATGGCCTAAGTAAGCAGGTCGCTCTGACCATTGCCACACAGACGGTTCTAGCTACCGCTGAAAATCTCAGTCTTGGTAACGACAGCCCACATGATCTTATTGACAAGGTCTGTAGCCCTGGTGGGACCACTATCGCTGGTCTCATGGACCTTGAGCGTACAGGTCTCACCCATAGTGTTGTTTCAAGTATTGATACAACCATTGCTAAAGCTAAAAAACTATAAGAAAAAAGCTCGGAATCTTCCGAGCTTTATTTGATATATGGTGCTAACAATTGTAGGAGTAACATCATTGAAACCGCAATACTATTGTTAATCATATGAGCCATGATACAGTACTCTAACTTTTGACACTTACGATATACTGTCCCAAGGACAAACCCCATACCTGCATATACAATCCAAACACCGATGCTATTAGGCATATGAGCAAGACCAAAGAGTAAGCTACTCAAAATCAAGCCAACAATAGAATCTGGATTAAAGACACGTCCCATGAGGATCCCTCGAAAAACCAACTCTTCCACAATCGGTGCCATAATTACCGTAAACGTTATGAGAACAAAGGGATTCATATGGATGTTTTCTATGGTTGCCTGATTGGTGCTGTTACTGACACCTTCCATCATCATGACCATTGCACCAATCCTAGTAACAATGTAAATACCTAGGTAGGTCAAGCCAATCATCCCCCAGGCATTTAGGGAAGAAAGTGTCTTGAAGCCCTCAAGAAGACCCAAGCGTTTTCCCAAGAAAAGAGCTCCTGCGCTCTTGAGAAGTAAGAGAAAAACTAAGAGAGAGACCAAACTTGCATCTTTGACACCTAAATAGATGGTTGGACCTTGAATAATAATTAGTATTAAGAAAGCTAGTAACAAATAGAGAAAGCGTTTGAGAATTGACCCTTTGTTCATGAGAAGCCACCTCTTTTCATCATTTATTTGTATCTTTATTATAATACAACGCAACTCATTTGACAAGATAATAAAAGCACGAAAGGTGAATTTTTCAAGATAATATAGGTTCTTATCCTATTTTAGATAGAATGAGACGAATAAGGGCAAATCCCAATACTAAGCCATAGAGCAAGATAGATAAGACTGTAACATAGGGCAACTGAATATTGACAAAGGCATATAGGGCGATTAAAGCAAAGATAAGCAAAAACTCTAGAATCAGAGTTGCGACTGCTGACGCCATTAAAATCTGTTTATTTCGCTCATCGTAAGCTACAATATACATCCGATGAAGACGTTTTGGATGGGTAAGTGTCGCAAAATAATAGATTGACAAGACATAAACCCCAATGGTAAGTCCCAATACTAAACCTAGAGCATAATCACTAAGACTGTTAGAGCGAACAACAAACAATCCCAAAACACCCAAAGACAAAAGAGAGCAGGCTACTCGTGTAATATATTTCTTAAATTCGGCCTCTGTTTTTCTATTTCCTAATAACATTTTTATTAACATACCCTAATTCTCCCTTCATTATCCTTTAAAAGAGCAATATACATTTTTTCAATGATAACCTTAAACATTCACCTTAAACGAAAAGACTGAGTAGTACAACTATGCTATTGTTTAAAATATGAACACCCATACTGTACTCGATATGGTTAGTCTTATAATATGTTATCGCAAGACCAGCTGACATAATACCATAGATGATAATTGTCTGAAGCGTAAATGCTGAGTGACCGGCCATAAAGAGAAAACTGGAAATAACAAGACCCGTCTTAAAGTATTTTCCAAAGAGCACCTTGGCTAAGAGGCCCCTAAAAATGATTTCTTCCATAATCGGAATAATAAAACCGGCGACTACTAGGTAAAGATAGAATGGTACGTGAATAAATATCTTATTTAAAGCATCTTGATTTTCCATAGTCGCATTGTGTGTTAACTGACCAACAAAATACCCTAGAAGATCACCTAGGAAAAAGATGACGAGATTAAGAGAAGCAATCGCAACGAGACGTCTCCAATTAATCTCTTTAAGCGATAAGAGTTTAAATCTATAAGCAATCACGATAAAAATAGCCAAACTCCCTAATGCCCAAACACCGTAACCTATTTGCTCCACAAGTGAAAACTTACCATCCTGAGTAAGTAGCGGGAAAGCACCTAATAGTGTTAAATCTAAGATTAGTAGAGTGAGCGCTAAAACAATAACACCAATTTTCTTCATTACTTGTTTAAACATATCTTTTCTCCTTAATCTTCCTCAAAAATAAAGACTTCTTCAATAGTCTTTCCAAAATACCTAGCAATTTTAAAAGCTAGTTCCAACGACGCATTATAGCGACCTTTTTCGAGTGAAATGATGGTCTGCCTCGTGACTCCCATCTCATCTGCTAACTCTGCCTGACTAATCTTATTAGCCTTACGAAGTTCCTGAATTTTTGTTTCCATGTGGTACCTCAATCTTATCGTTTATTCTCAAATAGTTAAACTCCTTACTTTTCTTTATTAAGTTTACTTTACATATATAGTATAGTTTACTTTACATTTTTTGTAAAGTCTATTTTACATTTTTTGTGAAGTTTTCTTTACTTATTGAATTACACATTTATAGACATAGGCGAATGATTCTGTCAGAGCATTCAAAAAAGCTGGCCAATCACTCAGCCAACTTTTCTGGTCTTATCAAATTTTTGATAACTTATTTAGTTTTAAGGCGCTCAACATCACGCGCAATCACCAACTCTTCATCTGTTGGGATAACAAATACTTTAACAGCTGACTCTGCTGTTGTAATGTCGCCTACATGTCCAAAGACATTCTTTTCAGGATCCACTTCAATACCAAACCAAGTGAGACCATCCAAGACTGAAGCACGAACTTCTGCAGAGTTTTCACCAATACCTGCTGTAAAGACGATAGCATCCGCTCCGTTCAACACACCGAAGTATTGAGCAATGTATTTACGCAAACGATCCACATAAAGATCATAGGCCAAGGCACATTTTTCATCGCCAGCATTCTTACCAGCAATGATATCACGCATATCACTTGATTTTTCAGAAATACCAAGAAGACCTGATTCCTTATTAAAGACGTGACGGATACGCTCAGCATCTGCCATTTCAGGCTCACGGTCGATAACAAATGGAATAATCGCAGGGTCAAGATCCCCAGTACGTGTTCCCATCATAACGCCACCAAGTGGTGTCAACCCCATTGACGTGTCTACTGATTTACCACCATCAACGGCAGTAATTGAAACACCATTTCCCACATGGGCTGTGATAATCTTAGTTTCTTCAATTGGCTTACCTAACAACTTAGCTGCTTCTTGAGAAACATATTGGTGGCTAGTTCCGTGTGCTCCATACTTACGGACTTGGTAGTCTGTATAGTAACGATTAGGCACTGGATAACGGTAGGCCACTTCCGGCATAGACGTATGGAAGGCTGTATCAAAAACAGCAACACTCGTAATATCTGGGAGGAGCTCCTTAAAGGCCCGAATCCCTGAAGCTGCACCTGGATTGTGCAAAGGTGCTAAGGCTGACAATTCTTCAATCTTAGCCAAGGCATCTTCATCCACCAAGCTTGATTCTTTGAAATATTCTCCACCAGCAACCACACGGTGACCAACACCTGTAATTTCATCATAGCTCTTGATAATATCAAAACGAATCAAATCATCAAGCAAGATTTTTACTGCCTGAACATGATCAGCAATATCTAGGGTTTGCGATTCTGAACGGTCATCAAATTTTACTGTTGAAACAGAATCTTTCAAGCCGATACGTTCAATCAAACCCTTAGCAAGAACAACTTCATCTGGCATCTCATATAGTTGCCATTTCAAGCTTGAGCTTCCTGCATTAATTGCTATTGTTTTTGTCATAAGCCACCTCTTTGTAAAACGCTTTCAATAATATAGTCCTATTCTAACATGTTTTGCTAGAAAATGGAATTATCTGATTTCCATTTTTGAAAATTATCTGTGAAATCCTTGAGGATCTCTGGGTTTTGCAAATCGCTAAGTGGATAAACGAAGGTCTCTGGAGCATTTTCAGTTTGTTTTTTAAGTACGAAGATAGACTTCATATTATGTTTATTGCCAAAAGCTGCTTCTGGAAGAGTGATAACGGCAATAATATCAGCATATCCTGATAGCCATTTCTTAAGCAAGTCACTTTGTGGGCTTGTCAAAAGATTAGTTGGTGCCAAAAGAATAGCAATACCATCTTTCTTCAAGTACTTGAGTGATTGCTCCATGAGAAGGTGATGGGCATAGGTATGTTCACCAGTTGCTGCAACCTTGAAACGACTCGCAATCTCATCATTTGGGTAATATCCAACAGGTAGGTCACTGATAATAACATCACTCTCTTTGAGAATGTGTGGTCGAACAGCATCTTCTTGGATGTAAACTGCACTTGAATTCACCACATCAGCAATACTAGCTGACAAATCGATAAGGAGATCGTCAACTTCCATTCCCATATAATTAAGGGTTTTCTGACTATTATTTAGAAGGGTTTCAGCTAAGTTTCCTGTCCCTGAACCAATCTCTAAAATATCTAATTGGTCGTCCTTGGTCAAACCTTCGAGTAGGTAAAGAATGATAAATCCAATAGCATCTGGTGTAAATTGGTGATTGGCTTGTAAAGCTTCCAATTGCCCTAGTTTGATAAACAAGAACTGAAAAGCACGACGCCACTCCTCTTTACTTAGATCAAGAGCACGTAATTTCTCGTTGTTTTTGATGATGACTTCATTAGCTACCTCAGCCCCCAAATAATAGGAATTTTGCTCAATAAGTGCATCGTAAGCATGGGTTCCAAGATCATTTTCAATGGTTTGGACATTTTCTAACAACAGCTCAAAAGCTGTCTCAATTGCTTCAAAATTCATGATTTCCTCCGTCCTTCTATCATATCAAAAAGGGAAGAGAATTTCTATTTATGCTCCTGTTTCTTCACATAACGATAGGTCTTGATTTGGCCTTTACTGGCAACTCTAACAATCACTTGTTTGTCCTTAACCTCGTAGGTCGTAGTTCCCTGAGAAAAACTAAAAGCACCTGCTTCCTTGTCCACTAAGTCCATGGTCATTTCTGCCATGAGACGACTTTGACTGGAGGTCATTTGCGCTTGATTTTGTCTAGAGCTAGCAACCACCCGCTCCAGATAAACATGAAGAAGAAGTGTGAAAATGCCAGCCATAAAAAGAGCGTAAAGAAGAACGCCTCCCCTAACCTGTTTTTTCAAAAGCATAAACAAAACTCCTTTGTAGCCCATTTTTTAGAGTCACTTGGATGGTGACTATCTGGTTATTTTGACTTATCGTACTAGATTTCACATTGAAAAGCATGGGTTGGTAGCCTCGACCGTCAGCATTTGTTTTTCGAAAATCAGAGGCACTTGAAAGACCAAAAGCCAAGTCTTGATTATCCTGCTTGACATAGAGTTTGTTCCCCTCTACCTTGACCAACTGACAACCTTCTAATTCTGCCTCCATTTGTTGAACAAATAAAAGCCAGTCTTGGTTTTCTTGTTGCTTGACCTGCTTAACATTGCTCACCAATACTGTGGTCAGACCTTGATAAACTTGAATTGAACCAGCAATCACCAACAAGGCTACTAGACATTCCAAGAGGGTAAAGGCGCGAACCTTACTATTTAGAGACATGAATAATCTCCTTTCCTGATTCATAAACCGCGATACCTTGCTTGCTACGTTTTACTGTCACTGTGATACCATTTAAGGTCAACTGATCCTGTTTGGTCTGAACTGCCATGGTTGCCACACTCAAAACCTCCTGTTGGTGGAGATTCCTAGCCATTAACCTACGATTGGTATTGATTTGACCTAATATAAGACCACTGACAAGCACTAAGACAGCCATTGCTACCAGGCTTTCGATAAGAATATAGCCTCTAAGAGACCGTCTTTTTATATTTACCGCTGCCCATGTTAAGTTGATAGGTCACCACCTCCTTATCACTTGAAAAACGAATCTTGGTGAGGCTCGAGTTGCCTCCTTTAGCATCAAACATTAGCGTCTGCCCCTTATCAAGATGAATACTTTTAGGAATCACTAGACTGGATTTTCCGTTACTGATTTTATCCTTGGTCAACTGCAATTCAACATTGGCCCCTTCCGCTGCTGCCAAGCGCTGACTATCTCGGTATAGGTACTCAAAGCGCAGATAAAAAAGGTTAGTTTCAACCTGTTGAAAAATACCTGTCACTGAGCCTGACAAACTCAGAATGAGAAAGGCAACCACTGCTAGTGTCACCAGACTCTCCAACAAGGTAAAGGATCTAGTTGGCCACTGAGCGGCTTTCGCCACCATGTTTCGCATAGTAATCATTGTATGAATCTGCCTGTTTTTGCGTGATTTGACCTTCTGAAACAAGAGCTGCTAAGCTAGCTGTCTTGTTATTCTTCATTTCATAAAGTTCTGCTTGAGAATCCACGACCTTGACCACAGCCGCATTTCCAGTCTCTTTAACAGAATCCTTCTGCTTACTCAAGTTAGGAACAAAAAGCAAGAGGAGAATACTGATAATGAGAAGCACGACCAGCATTTCAATTAGCGTAAAAGCTCGTAGTTTAACGGCATTCAATTTTTTTAACATCATTTTCATGACATCATTCCTTCCATATTTTGATACATTGGTAATAGCATAGCTGCATAAATCATTACAATCACGACAGCAACAATAACAAAAATGAGGGGTTGCACAAAGGTTGTTGCCTTATTAAGACGGTTAAAGAAAGCCTGCCAAACCTCTTCAGCATAGACTTCTAACTCATAGCCCAACCTAGCATTGGCCTCTCCATAAGCAATAATTAAGGATAGCTCCTTAGTGAAAAATGGGTGAGTAGCAATTCGGTCAGGAAAACTCTGTCCTAGCATCAAGGCCTCTTCTAAATCAGCCCCCAGCTCACGAAAGAGCTTGGACTTTTGCTCTTGCATAAGAGAAACCAAGTCTAACAGGTCAATGCCTTGTCCTAAGAGGTTTCCCCATTCCCTAGCATAATAGGCGGTCGTATATAGCCTGACAGTTTGGCCTATGAAAGGGATTTTTGCCATTCGTCGATAAAAGACAAGGGCTGGCTGGTGTTTGACCCATAGATAAAGAATTAAGCTTAATACAAAAAGTCCACACAAACTCACAAAGAAGAGCTGGGGAAAGATTTGAACCAACTGTACAGCCCAATTATCCTTACCATCACCCTCTAACAGTTGAGGTAAAAGATAATTTTTAAGTCCTAACATAATCAGAATCAGGAAACCCAGGAGTAGAATAGGGTAGGTCGCTACCTCCATGAGTTTCTTACGAACCTTGGTCATGCGAAGCATGTAGGTTTCAATCTTGGTTAAACTCCCTAGAAGATTACCGTGCTTATCAGCAAGGGCAATCTGAGTAACAATATTGTCCGAAAAACCCACTGACGCAAACATCTGGTCTAGCCTGTCGCCTCGCATTAAGCTTGCTTTCATAAGAGATAATGACGATTCTTTCAACAAGTGACTTCGCTCCAAAAAGGCTACGATTTCAGTTAAAGTAAACCCTGCCTTTAAAAGTTGTTTGAAAAGCTGGATAACCTTGACTTGCTGATTAATCTTTAATTTTTTCCCCTTGGATATCCCCTTCAGTGAGATGTCCTTGTTGAACCAAGCCTTCCAACTGTTGGTTCCAGCTGGTTGACGAATGACTTTGGAAATTTTCACTGGCAAAATCAATCACACCTCCTCCCTTAATCAAACGCATATAGGCAATCCCTTGAAGAGCATTATCCAACTCAGACTTATCTACACCGAGGTCCAGAAGACGCTCATAAACACCTGCCACACTCTTTGCGTGAATAGTTGAAAGAACAGTCACTCCTGTCAGACTAGCTCTAATAACCGCTCGAGCAGTCTCCTTATCTCGAATTTCTCCAATAATCAAAACATCCGGGCGGTGACGTAGTGATAGCTTAATCAAATTATCATAGGTCATGTCAATTGCCTGATTTACCTGGAGTTGCAAAACATTATCCTGTTTAATTTCCACAGGATCTTCAATCGAAATCACCTGCTGTCCCTTAAAACGCTCCTGAACCAATTCATGCATAAGCGTAGTCTTTCCAGAACCTACGGGACCTGCAAAGAGATACAAGCCACGATAATCCAAAGCATCCATAATCGGCTGGATTCCTTGATTCCAATACACCAATTCTCGACGTTCGGAATGTAGAACACGAATAACTAAACTTTCTAAGCCGCGATAATCCCCAACGGTTGATAAACGCAGAGAAACCCTTTGACCATCACCACAATCATAGTCACAGGAACCTAGTTGACTCCTACGCTTCTCACCCACCATCATTCCCGCCACAAATTTAAAGTGACCAATAAGACTAGCCATGAAATCAGGCCGATATACATCAATTAATCTCCTCTCCTGGCCAACTCGCATATAGAGCTCGTAATTATCCTGACGTGGAATGACATAGATGTCTTGAGCCCCACAACTATCAGCATTTTTGATCATTTCCTTAGCAAATTCTGTTACCATAAGGACCTCCTCATAGACCTATTCGTAAAAAGTTTAAGAAAATGAAAAGAAGCCCGAAAAAAATTCGAGCTTCTGCATTGTTTAACGTTTAATTTTACAGTGGGCATGATTTGGAAGGTCATTTCGCTTTTCATATCCTGGACGGTACTTTTCCTCAGGAATTTCCTGCCAATCATCCAAAAGAGCAATCGATTGATAGACCTGCAGGTATTCGTTACACTCCTCACACCAGTGTTTATCCTCTTGGTCCCAAAAAGCAGTCATGACACTACTACGGCTGATATAACTTGGCAAGGTTTCTTCCATCGCAAACCAAAGTTTTTTATAGTACTTGAGGGCATCATAAAAATTTTCAAATTCCTTAGTACTGATGATATCTTCTTGCCAGCCTTCTAAGAACCACCACGGTTCCAAATCCCCTTTCATTTCAACTACTTGGTACATTTTTCTTTCTCACTTCATCTTTGGTGTCCTTATTATACAAAATTTTCTGGAAAAGATAAAAAAAATGGTCTTATATTTTATATTTATCAAAAATTGAAGAAATTCTAGTCATATAAATACGAAAAGAACTCACAATGAATTGTGAGTTCTTTTGATTTCGTTTTAGTCTTCAGATGATTCCACAATTGCTTCATCAACAGCAATGTTTTCAATAACTTCAACTTCGTTAACTGAAAGTGGTTCAATATTACGGTAACGAGCCATACCTGTACCAGCAGGAATAGTCTTACCAATGATAACATTTTCTTTAAGACCAAGGAGATGGTCTTTCTTACCACGGATAGCTGCATCTGTAAGCACACGTGTTGTTTCTTGGAAGGAAGCCGCTGACAAGAATGAATTTGTTTCAAGTGAGGCTTTCGTAATACCAAGAAGGACTGGACGAGATGTTGCAGGAACACCACCAGAGATAACAATATCCTTGTTAGCATCTGTGAAGTCAGAAATGTCCATGAGTGTACCTGGAAGGAGATCTGTATCACCTGGATCCATAACACGTACTTTACGAAGCATTTGACGAACCATTACTTCGACGTGTTTGTCACCGATTTCTACCCCTTGGCTACGGTAAACTTTTTGTACTTCTGCAAGAAGATAAGTTTCAACTGACAAGGTATCACGCACTTCAAGGAGACGCTTAGGTTGGATTGACCCTTCTGTCAAGGCTGCACCACGGTGTACTTCGTCACCCACTTCAACTTTCATACGAGCTGTAAATGGAACAACGTATTCACCCATTCCAGTCTTACCTTGAACGAAGACTTTCTTAGTACGTGTTGCGGCATCTTCTTCGATTTCAATAACAGTACCTTTAACTTCAGTGATAACCGCTTCCCCTTTAGGGTTACGTGCTTCAAAGATTTCCTGGATACGTGGAAGACCCTGTGTGATATCGGTGTTTGAGGCTACCCCACCGGTGTGGAAGGTACGCATAGTAAGCTGTGTACCAGGTTCCCCGATAGATTGAGCGGCGATAGTACCAACTGCTTCACCAACTTCAACCGCATCACCTGTTGCCAAGTTGATACCGTAACAGTGACGGCAGACACCGTGACGTGTGTTACATGTAAAGACTGAACGGATAGTTACTTCTTCAACACCAGCATTGACAATAGCAGCAGCCATGTCTTCAGTAATCAAAGTATCTGGACCTACGATTACTTCACCTGTTGTAGGATTCTTAACTGATTTCTTAGTGTAACGACCTTGAAGACGTTCTTCAAGTGTTTCCGTAACTTCTTTACCGTCAGTAATCGCACGGATGAGAAGACCACGGTCTGTTCCACAGTCATCTTCACGGATGATAACATCTTGGGCAACGTCAACCAAACGACGAGTAAGGTAACCTGAGTCAGCTGTCTTAAGGGCCGTATCAGTCATACCTTTACGCGCACCGTGAGTAGAGAAGAACATTTCCAAAACGCTCAAACCTTCACGGAAGTTTGAAAGGATAGGCAATTCCATGATACGTCCGTTAGGAGCAGCCATCAAACCACGCATACCGGCAAGTTGAGAGAAGTTAGAGATGTTACCACGAGCTCCTGAGTCCATCATCATAACGATTGGGTTCTTAGGATCTTGTGTCTCAATCAGACGTTTTTCAAGTGCTTCTTTCGCTTCACGCCATGTTGTTGTAACAGCAACATAACGGTCATCATCTGTCATCAAACCACGACGGAAGGCCTTGTTAATTTCTTCAACACGGTGGTGAGCAGCATCGATAATTTCTTGTTTGTTATCGATAACTGGGATATCGGCGATCCCCACTGTCAAACCAGCAAGTGTTGAGTGGTAGTAACCAAGGTCTTTCAAACGGTCAAGGAAGGCTGATGTTTCAGTCGTACGAAGACGTTTGAAGGTTTCAGCGATGATGTTACCAAGATTTTTCTTCTTGAATGGCGCATTAATTTCCAAACTATCAATAACTGTTTGGATATCTTGACCTGGTTCAAGGAAGTACTTATCTGGTGTACTATCTGTCAAGTTCTCATTTGTTGTTTCTTGAAGATATGGAATTTCTGCTGGAATGATTGAGTTAAAGAGAATCTTACCAACAGTTGTAACCATAATCTTGTGAAGTTGGTTTTCTTTCCAAGGTTTATCAGGCATGCTGTCTACTGCGATACCGACACGGCTATGCAAGTGAACATAACCATTACGATAAGCCATAACCGCCTCATCAATATCCTTGAAGACCATACCTTCACCCTCACGGCCTTCTTCTTCCATAGTCAAGTAGTAGTTACCAAGAACCATATCCTGAGATGGCGTTACGACCGGTTTACCGTCTTTAGGGTTAAGGATGTGTTCAGCCGCAAGAAGGAGCAAACGTGCTTCAGCTTGAGCTTCTTCAGACAATGGAACGTGGATGGCCATTTGGTCACCGTCAAAGTCGGCATTGTAGGCCTCACATACCAATGGATGAAGACGAAGGGCCTTACCATCAATCAAGACAGGTTCGAAGGCCTGGATACCCAAACGGTGGAGGGTAGGTGCGCGGTTAAGAAGTACTGGGTGTTCCTTGATAACATCTTCAAGAATATCCCAAATACGTTCATCACCACGTTCAACCATACGTTTAGCGGCTTTCACGTTACCTGCGTATTCACGCGCAACGATTTCACGCATCACAAATGGTTTGAAAAGTTCGATGGCCATCAAACGTGGCACACCACATTGATACATTTTAAGTGTTGGACCAACGGCGATAACGGAACGTCCAGAGAAGTCAACACGTTTACCAAGCAAGTTTTGGCGGAAACGACCTTGTTTACCTTTAAGCATGTGGCTCAAAGATTTAAGTGGACGACTACCTGGTCCAGTGATTGGACGACCACGACGTCCATTATCGATAAGGGCATCTACCGCTTCTTGCAACATACGTTTTTCGTTTTGCACGATGATACCAGGGGCATTCAATTCAAGCAAACGAGCCAAACGGTTGTTACGGTTGATAACACGACGATAAAGATCGTTCAAGTCAGATGCCGCAAAACGTCCACCATCCAATTGAACCATTGGACGAAGGTCCGGTGGCAATACTGGCAAAATGTTAAGCACCATCCATTCTGGTTTGTTACCAGACTTGTAGAAGGCATCAAGAACGTCCAAACGACGAACAGCTTTAACACGTTTTTGACCAGTTGCTGTTTTCAACTCTTCTTTGAGTTCAGCAATTTCATCTTCCAAATCTACTTGTTTCAAGAGATCTTGGATAGCTTCGGCACCCATTTTAGCGACAAATGAACCATGTCCATACTCTTGCAATTTTTCACGATATTCACGTTCTGTCAAGAGAGATTTTGGTTCAAGTGGTGTTTCCTTTGGATCAATAACCACGTAAGCTGCGAAGTAAATAACTTCTTCAAGCGCACGAGGACTCATGTCCAAAGTCAATCCCATACGAGAAGGGATTCCCTTGAAGTACCAGATGTGTGATACTGGTGCTTTCAACTCGATGTGACCCATACGTTCACGACGAACCTTAGCACGTGTTACTTCAACACCACAGCGGTCACAAACGATACCTTTATAACGGATACGTTTGTATTTCCCACACGCACATTCCCAGTCTTTGGTAGGACCAAAGATCACTTCGTCGAAGAGACCTTCGCGTTCTGGTTTGAGCGTACGGTAGTTGATTGTTTCAGGTTTCTTAACTTCACCATAAGACCATGAACGGACCTTAGTTGGTGAAGCTAGTGTGATTTGCATACTTTTAAATCGATTTACGTCAACCACTAGTATTACCTTTCTTTTGTTCTATTGACAATAGCAGCGCTATTCTCACCTTTATCAGCTACCTTAGCAGAGAGAGTGAACTCCCTCTCTAAAGCTTATTTTATTCTGTTTTATCTGAAGCTTCTTCTTTAGCTTTTTCTAATTCAGCAGCTTCTTTGGCTTGTTGTACACGTGCTTTTTCAAGATCATCAACGTGCATGACATCATCGTCTTCACCTTCATCAAGATCACGTAATTCAACTTCGTAGTCATCCTCATCAAGGACACGCATATCAAGACCAAGTGATTGCAATTCTTTAACAAGTACTCGGAATGATTCTGGTACACCTGGTTTTGGAATTGGTTTACCTTTAGTGATAGCTTCATAGGCTTTCAAACGTCCATTAACGTCATCTGACTTGTAAGTCAAGATTTCTTGAAGGATATTTGATGCACCATAAGCTTCAAGGGCCCAAACCTCCATCTCACCGAAACGTTGTCCACCAAATTGTGCTTTACCACCAAGAGGTTGTTGGGTAACAAGTGAGTAAGGACCTACTGAACGAGCGTGAAGTTTATCATCAACCATGTGGTGAAGTTTGATCATGTACATGACACCAACTGACACACGGTTATCAAATGGTTCACCTGTACGTCCATCGTAAAGGATTGTCTTAGCATCACTATCCATACCTGCTTCACGAACAGTATCCCAGAGGTCTTCTGAGCTTGCTCCATCAAAGACTGGTGTTGCGATGTGGATACCCAAGTTACGTGCAGCCATACCAAGGTGAAGTTCCATAACCTGACCGATGTTCATACGTGATGGCACCCCAAGTGGGTTCAACATGATATCAACTGGTGTACCGTCTGGAAGGTAAGGCATGTCTTCAACCGGAACAATACGAGAAACAACCCCTTTGTTACCGTGACGACCGGCCATCTTATCTCCGACCTTGATCTTACGTTTTTGAGCGATGTAAACACGAACAAGCATATTAACACCTGATTGCAATTCATCACCGTTTGCACGTGTGAAGATTTTAACATCACGAACGACACCATCACCACCGTGAGGTACACGGAGTGACGTATCACGTACTTCACGAGATTTATCACCAAAGATAGCGTGGAGAAGACGTTCTTCAGCAGAAAGGTCTTTTTCACCCTTAGGTGTTACCTTACCAACAAGAATGTCACCTTCTTTAACCTCAGCACCGATACGGATAATACCCATTTCGTCAAGGTCTTTGAGGGCTTCTTCACCAACGTTTGGCAATTCACGTGTGATTTCTTCAGGCCCAAGCTTTGTATCGCGTGTTTCTGATTCGAATTCTTCCAAGTGAACAGATGTATAAACGTCATCTTTCACAAGACGCTCACTCATGATAACGGCATCCTCGAAGTTGTAACCTTCCCATGTCATGTATGCGACGATAGGGTTTTGACCGAGGGCCATTTCTCCACCTTCCATAGATGGACCATCAGCGATAAAGTCACCTTTTTCAACAATATCGCCAACCTTAACCAAAGTACGTTGGTTATAGGCAGTACCTGAGTTTGAACGACGGAATTTTTGAATAGTATAAACATCAAGAGAACCATCTTCACGACGAACTTCAACTTTATCAGCATCAGAGTAGACAACTTTACCGTCGTGTTGGGCGATAACTGCAGCTCCTGAATCGTGGGCAGCTTGATATTCCATACCAGTACCAACATAAGGTGCTTTAGGATCAATCAAAGGCACAGCCTGACGTTGCATGTTGGCACCCATAAGGGCACGGTTAGAGTCATCGTTTTCTAAGAAAGGAATACATGCTGTCGCAACGGCAACTACCTGTTTAGGAGAAACATCCACGAAATCTACAAGGTGTGATGGGTACTCTTGGTTATTACCTTGGTGACGACCCATAACGATTTCTTCTGCAAATGTTCCATCTTCGTTCAATTTAGAGTTAGCCTGAGCAACTGTGTACTCATCTTCTTCATCAGCAGTCAACCAAACCACTTCGTTGGTTACTTTACCAGTTGTACGGTCAACCTTACGATATGGTGTTTGAATGAAACCGTACTTGTTAAGGTGTCCATATGAAGACAAGTTATTGATCAAACCGATGTTAGGTCCTTCAGGTGTTTCAATTGGACACATACGACCGTAGTGCGTGTAGTGCACGTCACGAACTTCATATCCGGCACGGTCACGTGTCAAACCACCAGGTCCCAAGGCTGACAAACGACGTTTGTGTGACAACTCTGACAATGGGTTGTGTTGGTCCATGAACTGTGACAACTGTGAAGAACCGAAGAATTCTTTAACAGCAGCAGTTACAGGGCGAATATTGATGATTTGTTGTGGTGTCAAGACTTCGTTATCTTGAACTGACATACGCTCACGTACGTTACGTTCCATACGAGCCAAACCAATACGGAATTGGTTAGCAAGCAATTCACCAACCGCACGGATACGACGGTTACCAAGGTGGTCGATATCGTCTACTTTACCGATACCTTCAGCAAGGTTGAGGAAGTAACTCATTTCAGCCAAGATATCCGCTGTTGTCAAAGCACGAACTTTGTCATCTGGGTTGGCATTACCAACAATTGTAACCACACGATCTGGATCATTTGGTGCAACAACCTTGAATTTTTGAAGAACAACAGGTTCTGTAACCACCGCATAATCGTTTGGTGTGTATACAAATTTGTTCAAATCACCATCCAAGTATTCTGCGATTGAATCAATCACATCACGTGTCATTTCAGTACCAGCTTCAACAAGGATTTCACCTGTTTCAGGATCTACCAAGTTTTCAGCAATTGTTTGTCCCAAAAGACGTGTCTTGATGTTAAGTTTTTTATTGACTTTGTAACGACCAACAGCAGCCAAGTCATAACGACGTGGATCAAAGAAACGAGCTACAAGCAAGCTACGTGAGCTGTCGGCAGTTTTTGGTTCACCTGGACGAAGACGTTCATAAATTTCTTTAAGCGCTTCATCAGTACGTGAATCTGCTGGGTTTTTGTGGATATCTTTTTCAATGGTATTACGAACCAACTCGCTATCACCAAAGATATCAACAATTTCGTCATCACCTGAGAATCCAAGCGCACGCACAAGCGTTGTGAATGGAATCTTACGTGTACGGTCGATACGAGTGTAGGCAATGTCTTTTGAATCTGTTTCAAGCTCAAGCCATGCCCCACGGTTAGGGATAACTGTTGATCCATAACCCACTTTACCGTTTTTATCAACCTTATCGTTAAAGTAAACACCAGGTGAGCGCACCAACTGAGAAACGATAATACGTTCACCACCATTGATGATGAAAGTACCCATCTCAGTCATAATAGGGAAATCTCCGAAGAAGACTTCCTGAGTTTTGATTTCACCAGTTTCTTTGTTAATAAGACGGAAAGTCACAAAGATAGGTGCTGAGTATGATGCATCGTGGATACGAGCTTCTTCAAGTGTATACTTAGGCTCTTTCAATTCGTAACCAACGAATTCCAATTCCATAGTGTCTGTGAAGTTTGAGATAGGAAGTACATCCTCAAAAACCTCTTTAAGACCAGTATCCAAGAATTCTTTGAATGAATCCGTTTGGATTTCAATCAAGTTTGGTAAATCAAGAACTTCTTTGATTCTTGAAAAACTACGACGGGTACGATGTTTCCCGTATTGAACGTCATGTCCTGCCAAGTCTTCTACTCCTTTTCTACATTCGAGACCTGCTTTGCAAGTCGTGCACTTTAAATATTTGTCTTCTGCCTTGTTCAGTTGCTTGTCCCATTAACAAGTGATTAAACACTAACATCCACTTATCTGATTAAGGATAAGCAAAAAACTTAGTTTGTGAATTTTTAGAACCTTTAAATATGAGTTACAACGCTTGAAAATCCTAAAAATAAGCACAAAAATAGCAGCTAAATCTGACCGAAAAAACGTTGATTTAACTGCTGTATCTCTTGATTGGACAATATTTCAACCAAGTAAGACGACAAATAGTTGTCTATATTATACCTAATTTTTTGCTTTTTTGCAAGTTTTCTTGGGAATTCCTAATGCCCTCCAAGAATGCTAGACCAGGCTTTTTGATAGTCACTGTCAGTTCCACCAATAGCAAATTTGTAGGTTGTATCTCCAGGCCCATTTTTAGCCCAATAAGTATCGACCATTTCACCACTTACAGAAACATTACGACCATTGACAGACACTGTTGCTGGTTTAAGGCCTGTTGATTTGAGCACACTTGCCTTAATAGCACTTGAATCGATATTAAACTTATCTCCCGTTTTAAAAATACCTGGATTGGCATTGTAGATGGCGGAAGTTAAACGAGCCATATATTGCGCATTGTAGGTGTAACCCGTTTTAGAATTGGTTGGTGTATTATTGTCATAACCAGCCCAACCACCAAGAGTAATACCAGGCGTTGAGACAATCAACCAAGCATCCGCAAAGTTATCTGTCGTTCCTGTTTTACCCATCCAGTCAGCTGAGGCTGCTGCACCATTGACATTTTTCAATTCAGAATGAAATTGAGTTGTCGCTCCCTTAACCACAACTTCCTTGAGCAGGTTATCCATGATGCTAGCCGTAGCTCTTGAAAAGACTTGAACCCCTTCAGATTTATGCTGATAGATAACTTCGCCAGTCCGGTCAGTAATACTATCAATCATATGACCCTTCTCATAGACGCCACCATTTGAAAGCATCTGATAGGCATTTACTTGCTGGGCAACCGTGGTTTCAATTCCCCCGCCAAGAGGTAAACTCTCGATATTGTAGTTAGCAATCTTATAACCCATCTTGGTCATGTAACCCTCAACGTCAACATCATGACGTTGAAGCATTTGATATGTCCAAAAGGCTGGAATATTCCACGAGGTATTGAGTGCCTCTTGTAGGTTCATCATAGCTGTACCCTTATCACCATCATGGAGAATAGGCGTTCCACCCGTAAAATTAGTTGGATAGTTAGAAAGGATACTTGAGCTACCCATCAAACCTTGATCAATAGCAATTCCATAAGCAATAATAGGCTTAATAGATGAGCCTGGGGAGCGTGCCGTATCAAAGGCATGGTTATTTTGATTATTTTCGTAACTACGGCCACCAACAAATCCTAGAATTGCTCCAGTCGCATTATCCATGAGCACATTTCCGACTTCAACTCCACTATTTCCACCTTGGTCGAGGAGGCCACCATATTGACTCGCAGCATCTTGCATCGCATTATAAACTGCATTATCAATAGTTGTCTTAACGCTGTAGCCACCGGTTTGTAGCTCTTGTAGGGCCCTCTCACGATAGCTTTCCTTGGTCTTATCATTTTTCAAATCTTGACTCGATACCTTGTCACGTTTAACGAGATAATCATACATGACATCCTGAGCCTCAGACATGACAGAATAGTACAAATAGTCATGACTTACAGCATCAGACTTCTCACCAGCCTTGAAATCTTTAGTGATATCATAATCCTTATAGCTTTCATACTGCGACTTATCTAGATAGCCACCGCGATAAAGATTGTAGAGTACATCTTGCTGACGTGCTAAGCCATAAGAAAGATCCTCTGCATTTTTTAATTGACCGTCAGCTGTATAAGGTGAGTAGACAATCGGGCTCTGTGGCAAACCTGCCAGATAAGCCGCCTGAGGAACTGTCAAATCCGCTGCAGATACCCCAAAAATACCTTGAGCAGCCTCCTCAATACCAGCAATATTTTTCCCCTTGTTGTTACGTCCAAAAGGGGAAACATTCAGATAATCGGTTAAAATTTCATTTTTAGAAGCGCGACGCTCCAATTGTAAGGCATAGATAATCTCTGCCGCCTTACGTTTAAAGGTTGGCGCATCGCCTGTTACCTGTTGCTTGATTAACTGCTGCGTTAGCGTCGAACCACCACTTGAAGAGCCGACCCCCAAAACTGATGACACCAAAGCCCTAAAAACTGCCTTTGGTACAACACCCTTATGCTTTTTAAAATTTTCATCCTCAGTCGCAATGATGGCATTTTTGACATTGTTAGAAATAGCATCACTCTCAATAGGTGTTCTCAGCAAGTCAGTATCAATATCCGCAATCTTCTTGGAATCGGAATAGCTCATCGAAGATACCAAACTAACCTCACTAATCTGATTCAACAAGGTTTTGTCCTTAATCGACGGAACAGACTCAATTTGACTCCCCAGATAACCCAAACCAATTCCTGCACCGAATAAGGTAAGAACGATAATAACCACATAAAAGAAATCAGACAAGAGCTTTAAGGTTTTTAAGAAAACATCACCCATGTCTAAGAGTGTCATCCCATCCTCAGGCGACTTACGTGCTTGCTTACGATTCCACTTAGATCCAGTCGTAGCTTTCCTTTCTTTAAAAGATTTATCTCCTCTTTTAGACCTAGAACCAGCGAACTTTGTACGAATAGTCTGCCCTAGTCGCCTAAAATAATTTATTATTTTTTCAAAATTCATAGAAATACCTCAAAGCCTATTATAACAAACTTTGACAAAGCTTGCATAGGGTTGCTTTCTTTTGGTATAATGGTGCAGAATATACTTTACTGGAGAATATCATGACAATTTTTGAAGAACTAAAAGCACGTGGCTTGATTTTTCAAACCACTGATGAAGAAGCCCTTGTAAAAGCCTTTGAAGAGGGACCAGTCTCATACTACACTGGTTATGACCCAACAGCAGACAGTCTCCACCTTGGACACCTTGTCGCTATCCTTACAAGTCGCCGACTTCAATTGGCTGGACACAAACCTTACGCCCTCGTTGGTGGTGCAACAGGTTTGATTGGTGACCCATCATTTAAAGATGCTGAACGTAGCCTGCAAACCAAAGAAACTGTTGAAGGTTGGGTTGAAAAAATCCAAGGACAACTCTCTCGTTTCCTTGATTTTGAAAATGGTGACAACAAGGCCGTTATGGTCAACAACTATGACTGGTTTGGTTCAGTCAGCTTCATTGATTTCTTGCGTGACGTAGGTAAATACTTCACGGTTAACTACATGATGAGTAAGGAATCTGTTAAGAAACGTATCGAAACAGGTATCTCTTACACTGAGTTTGCCTACCAAATCATGCAAGGTTACGATTTCTATGAACTCAACGATAAGTACGGCGTAACCCTCCAAATTGGTGGTTCTGACCAATGGGGTAACATGACAGCAGGTACTGAGCTCTTGCGTCGTAAAGCAGATAAATCTGGACATGTCATCACTGTACCACTTATCACAGATTCAACTGGTAAAAAATTCGGTAAATCTGAAGGTAACGCTGTCTGGCTTGATGCTACTAAAACAACACCTTACGAAATGTACCAATTCTGGCTCAACGTTATGGATGATGACGCTGTTCGCTTCTTGAAGATTTTCACTTTCTTGTCACTTGAAGAAATCGAAGAGATCGGTAAAGAATTTGACCAAGCTCGTCACCAACGTTTGGCACAAAAGGTTTTGGCTCGTGAGGTTGTTACTTTGGTTCACGGTAAAGAAGCTTACGAACAAGCTGTTCACATCACTGAACAACTCTTCGCTGGTAACCTTAAAGCTCTCTCAGCACGCGACCTTAAAGTTGCCCTCAACGGTGTCCCAACATATGAAATTTCAGCAGATGAAAATCTGAACATCGTTGAACTTCTCGTCAATGCAAAAATTTCACCATCTAAACGTCAAGCACGTGAAGATGTCCAAAACGGCGCTATCTACATCAACGGTGAACGTGTACAAGACTTGGATTACACTCTCTCAGACACAGATAAAATTGATAATGAAATTACTGTTATCCGTCGTGGTAAGAAGAAAAACTTTGTCTTGACTTACTAATTTATGGCTATTCTCACTCCTTAATGGAGTGAGTTTTTTTTTACCAAAAAGAGCAGTAGGATTGATTCCCAACTACTCTCTTCAGAACACAAAAAACCAGCACTAGGCTGGTTTTCGAGACTATCACATTAGTTATAGATTTTGAATGCGTCGTCGTCGTTTTGACCAACGAATGGCATTGCTTTACGCAATTCAGCACCAACTTTTTCGATTTCAAGGTTAGCAGCTTCTTCACGGTAAGCAGTAAGTTTTGGACGTCCAGCCTTGTAGTCGTTAACGAAGTCGTTAGCGAATTTACCATTTTGGATGTCAGCAAGAACTGCTTTCATATTTTCTTTCACTTGTTCAGTGATAACACGTGGACCTGATACGTAGTCACCGAATTCCGCAGTGTTTGAAATTGATTGACGCATTTTCTTGAATCCACCTTCGTAGATCAAGTCAACGATCAATTTCATTTCGTGAAGCACTTCAAAGTAAGCCAATTCTGGAGCATATCCAGCTTCAGTCAAGACTTCAAAACCAGCTTCGATAAGGGCAGTCAAACCACCACAAAGAACTGCTTGTTCACCAAACAAATCTTCTTCAGTTTCTTCTTTGTATGTTGTTTCAAGAAGACCAACACGTGCTGCACCAACACCTTTACACCAGTCCATAGCGATGTCTTTAGCGTTACCTGTAGCATCTTGGTATACTGCGTAAAGTGCAGGAACACCAAAACCTTCTTCAAATGTACGACGTACCAAGTGACCAGGTCCTTTAGGAGCACACATGAAGACATCAACATCTTTAGGAACTTTGATGAATTCGAAGTGGATGTTAAATCCGTGTGCGAAACCAACAGCATTACCAGCTTCAAGGTTTGGAGCAATTTCTGCTTCGTAAAGTTCTTGTTGGATTTCGTCTGGAGCCAAGATCATGATAACATCAGCCAATTTAGTTGCTTCTGCTACTGTGTAAGTATCAAAACCATCTTCCTTAGCTTTATCAAATGATTTACCTGGACGAACACCGATGATCACATCGTGACCTGTATCACGCAAGTTTTGTGCATGCGCATGACCTTGTGAACCGTAACCGATAACGGCGATTTTTTTACCGTCAAGTGCTGCTACTTTTACGTCTTTTTCATATTCCATTTGAACTGCCATAGTAATATGTCTCTTTTCTAAAAAAATAATTTATTGCCTTTTTAAGGCTGGGTTAACAAATTTAAGTTGGATTTTTTAATCACGGGTAAATCCAGTAGCACCCGTACGAGCGATATTTTTGATTCCGTAAGGACGAATAACTCGTAGAAGCGCCTCGCTCTTTTCAGCATCACCAGTCATCTGGATAGTGATAGAGCTTGGTGCCACATCAACCACCGAAGCACGGAAAGGTTGAATAATCGCCAGGATTTCAGCACGTTTAGAGGTTGGTGCTGATACCTTAACTAGGATAACTTCACGTTCCAAGTGTGGCTGATCCGTGATATCACGGATGCGAATCACATCAATCTGACGATTAAGCTGTTTGATGATTTGTTCCACTTCATTTTGAGTATTCACATCAATAATAATCGTAATACGTGAAACATTAGGATCCTCAGAAGCCCCTACAGAGATACTTTCAATGTTAACTTGACGTCGTGAAAGAACACCTGTGAAGCGGTTAAGGACACCTGAACGGTTCTGAAGTTTAGCTGTTAACATTCTACGCATTGAACTTCACCCCCAACATTTCGTGATTACTCTTACCAGCCGGAACAATTGGCAAGACATGCTCTTTACGAGAGATATCCACCTCGATGAACATTGGCACGTCTTCCTTGATAACTTCCAAATCCTGATCAATTGTCTCTGGATTATCAAACTTGTAAGACTCAATGCCGTAAGCTTGAGCCATCAATTGGAAATCTGGAAGGGTATCAAAGACAGACTCTGATGTACGCCCTTCGTAGAAGGACTCTTGCCATTGACGTACCATACCAAGTGAGTGGTTATTCAACATAACAACCTTGATTGGCACCTTGTAAATATTTAAGATAGCCAATTCTTGATTCGTCATTTGGAAACCACCATCACCAACAAAGAGGATAACTTCTTTATCAGGATTAGCAATTTTAGCACCAATTGCTGCTGGAACACCGAACCCCATTGTTCCAAGACCACCTGAGGTCACCAATTGACGCTCATTTTGGTATGGATAATACTGAGCTGTCCACATTTGATGTTGACCAACGTCAGTAACAACAACCGCGTCACCCTTAGTCAATTCACCGATACGCTCGATAACTGCCTGAGGCTGTACCATACGTTCTTTCTTATCGTAAGAACGTACACGCTCTTTGTCTTTTGTAACTTTTTCAATCCATTTTTCAGTGTTATTCTTAACCACTGGTTCTGCTAAGAGCATTTCAAGAGCTTGCTTGGCATCACCAACAACTGGAAGGTCCACTGCAATAATTTTACCAATCTCAGCTGGATCCACATCAATATGGACAACCTTGGCATTCTTAGCAAATGTTTTAGGATTACCTGTCAAACGGTCATCAAAACGACAACCAATGGCAATCATAAAGTCAGCATCGGTCATAGCAATGTTAGCTGCATATGAACCGTGCATACCACCCATACCCAAGAAGAGGGGGTGACTAGTAGCAATTGTCCCTTGACCTAAAAGACTTGTAACAACTGGGATTTGGTAGCGTTCTGCAAAAGCAACTAGCTCCTTAGCAGATTCAGAATAAGACACCCCACCTCCAGCTACAATAACCGGCTTCTTAGCTTTACCCAACTGCTTCAAGATTTTCTTGATTTGCATTTCGTTTGGTCTTAGCGTCGGTTGGTAACTTGGAAGATTAATTTCAGGATCGTTGATGAAAGCTGTTTCCTTAGCCACGACATCTTTAGGGAGGTCGATAACAACTGGACCAGGTCGGCCAGTTGTTGCAATATGAACCGCTTCCCTAATAATACGAGGAATATCAGCTGTATCGCGAATCTGATAATTGTATTTTGTAATCGGCATGGTAATTCCGACAATGTCAGCCTCTTGGAAGGCATCCTTACCAATACCTGGTGTTGCGACCTGACCAGTAAAAACTAGGAGAGGTACGCTATCACTCATAGCATCTGCAATCCCTGTAATAGCATTAGTGGCACCAGGACCACTCGTTACAAGAGCAACACCGAGTTTACCAGTTGATTTGGCATAACCTTCAGCTTCGTGCAGACTTCCTTGCTCATGACGAGATAAAATATGATTAATCTTGTCATTTTTGTAAATAGCATCATACAAAGGAAGAACCGCTCCGCCAGGATATCCAAAGATAGTTGAAATCCCAAGTTCAAGAAGTGTATCTAGAATCAAATCAGCACCAGAGCGTGCTTCTTCAAGTTCAATTTTCTTCACATGGACCTCCTTTAGTAGTTGTTTTTTTCGAATTGTCTAAAAATTCAAAACCTTGTATACTATGATAACATTTTTAACCAAATTTGCAAGGGTTTCGGAGAAAAATATCACAAACTCTTCGGAAAGAATGTTCTTAGTTTTTTTCTTGTGCTTGACGTTCTGCTTTACGTTCTTCGAATTCTTCGTCACTCATCAAAGTCCCGCCGACATTGGCTGATTTAGCAAAGGCTGTATAGCGACGCAACCAACCACTTGAAATTTTTGATTTGAAAGGTTTCAAATGTTTGCGGCGTTCTTCAAGGGTTGCTTCATCGACAAGCAGATCAAGGGTACGATTTGGTAGGTCAATCACGATTTCATCCCCATCTTCGATTAGGGCGATATTACCACCTTCTGCTGCTTCTGGAGAAACGTGACCAATAGCAATACCACGAGTAGCTCCTGAGAAACGACCATCCGTAATCAGAGCCACATCCTTACCAAGACCGCGTCCGACAATCTTAGAAGTTAGTGCCAACATTTCTGGCATACCAGGTCCACCCTGAGGACCTTCGTAACGAATGACAACGACATGGCCCTTCTTAACTGTTCCATTATCAATCAACTCAAGGGCCTGATCTTGTGAATCACAACAAATAGCTTTACCACGGAAAGTTTTAACAGATGGATCTACACCACCGACCTTGATAACAGCTCCATCCTGAGCAATATTTCCGTAAAGGATAGACAAACCACCAACTGGTGAGATAGGATGCTCAATTGGATGGATAATTTCTTCATTCTTGATTTCAGCACCAGCTACGTTTTCTTTCAAAGTTTTACCAGTAACTGTAATACGATCACCTTTAATGGCTCCTTTTTTAATCAACTGATTGATAATGGCTGGAACACCACCAGCTTCATGGACATCATGCATAGTGTAAACACTTGAAGGTGCAATTTTAGAGAGATAAGGTGTCTTCTTGGCAATTTCGTTAATGTCCTTAAGGTCATAGTCAATACCGGCCTCACGCGCAATAGCAAGAGTATGAAGAACAGTATTGGTTGAACCACCCATGGCCATATCTAGAGCAAACGCATCATCGATGGCTTCTTTGGTCACAATATCACGTGGGCGAACATTATTTTTGATGTTATCCATCAATTTTGTGGCTGCTTGACGAACCAATTCACGACGTTCATCTGAAACGGCTAGGATAGTACCGTTACCTGGAAGGGCAAGGCCCAAAACTTCCATCAAACAGTTCATTGAGTTAGCGGTAAACATTCCTGAACATGAACCACAAGTTGGACAAGCATTTTTCTCTAAATAATCGAGCTCATCCATGCTCATATCACCAGCCTGATAAGTACCTACTGCTTCAAACAAACTTGAGAGAGTCGCTTGATGACCAGTCATGTCAACGCCACCCTTCATAGGTCCACCAGAACAAAATACTGCTGGCACATTAGTACGCATAGCCGCCAAAATCATCCCTGGTGTAATCTTATCACAGTTAGGAATGTAGAAAACCCCGTCAAACCAGTGGGCATTAATAACTGTTTCTGCAGAATCGGCAATCAATTCACGAGATGGAAGACTGTAACGCATCCCAATATGCCCCATGGCAATCCCATCATCCACACCAATGGTATTAAACTCAAAAGGAATACCGCCAGCCTCACGGATAGCTTCCTTGGCAATATCTGCTAATTCACGCAAGTGAACATGCCCTGGAACAATGTCAATATAAGAGTTACAAATAGCAATGAAGGGCTTTTGCATATCATTGGCAGATTTAACTTGCCCAGTCGCATACAAAAGTCCGCGTGCTGGTGCCTTATCAACACCAACTTTGATCATATCACTTCTCATGATGTTACCTTCAATCTATAAAATTTCTTACAACATATGTTACCACTTTGGAAAGTAATGTCAAGGAATTTTCAGAATATTTTTGTAATTCCGAAAAGATATACCTGCTATATCAAAACTGACAAAACAAAAAGGAAGCCCTAAGACTTCCTAAATGATTATTCAACACTGAAGAGGTATGGATAAACTGGTTGGTCTCCTTGGAAGATTTCAACTTCGATATCTTCATGAGCCTCTTCCAATTTTTCCGCAAGTGCTTGAGCTTGTTCTTGATTACCTTCTTCGCCGACGTAAATCATAACAATTTCACTGTCTTCGTCAATCATCTTGTCAAAGGTGTCAAGAAGGGCTTGGTCCATATCTGGTGTAGACACAAGAATCTTACCATCCACCATACCAAGGATATCATTTTCATGAATCTCAAGACCATCAATAGTTGTATCACGTACCGCCAATGTCACGCTACCACTTGTTACATCTGAAAGACTAGCTGTCATAGCTTCAACATTAGCTTCGATACTTTGGCTAGGATCAAAAGCAAGCAAACTTGTAAATCCTTGTGGAACTGTACGTGTTTCAACAACAGCCGCATTGACATCTACTACTTCAGCAGCTGATTGCGCTGCCATAAAGATGTTTTTATTGTTTGGCAAGATGATTACATTCTTAGCATTGACCTGTTCAATAGCCTTAACAATATCTTCTGTTGATGGGTTCATTGTTTGACCACCTGAAATCACATAGTCAACACCTTGTGATTTGAAGATATCTGCAAGTCCATCTCCAGCAACAACTGCAATAAGGGCAAAGTCTTTAGGAGCAGAAGGTGTAGCTTGGATAGCTTCTTCTTTTTGAACTTGTGCATCGTGTTGGTTACGCATGTTGTCAACCTTAACTTTGACAAGAGCCCCATATTTAAGACCTTCTTGCATGACAAGACCTGGATCCTCTGTATGGACGTGAACTTTTACAATTTCATCGTCGTTAACCACAAGAAGAGAATCCCCAAGGTTACTCAAGTAATTTTGGAACTCTTCATAGTCAAAGTCTTTCACATAAGTCGGACCTTGTTTGAGACCAATCATGATTTCCGTACAGTAACCGAAGGTAATGTCTTCTGTTGCAACATGACCAGCAACTGACTTATGGTGTTCTGCATTGATCATCTCTGTCATCGTAGCAGGTGTCGCTTGGAAGTCCTCTGAAGCGATATACTCACCTGTGAGGGCTGACAAGAAACCTTCATAAATGAAGACCAAACCTTGACCACCTGAGTCTACCACACCAACTTCTTTCAAAACTGGAAGCATCTCTGGTGTCTTAGCCAAAGCAGCTTTAGCTCCATCGAGAGCTGCACGCATAACCTCAACAGCATCATTTGTAGATTCAGCTTTCTTAATCGCTGCTGAAGCTGCACCACGTGATACTGTAAGGATTGTTCCTTCGACAGGTTTCATAACTGCTTTATAGGCAACTTCAACCCCTGCTTGGAAGGCATGAGCTAAATCTTGACCATCAAGTTCCGTTTTATCCTTGATACTTTGACCAAATCCACGGAACAATTGTGACGTGATAACACCCGAGTTACCACGGGCACCCATCAAAAGACCTTTAGATAAAATCTGACCAACTTCACCAACTGTTGAAGCTGATTGATCTGCGACAGCTTTGGCTCCGTTATCCATAGTCATTCCCATGTTTGTTCCAGTATCTCCATCTGGTACTGGGAAGACATTGAGTGAATTCACATATTCTGCTTGCTTACCTAGACGTGTTGCTGCCGCTTGGACCATCTCCTGAAGCAAGCTTGTTGTAATTTTAGACACTAGTTTTCTCCTACGACTTTAATATTTTGAACGTAAACATTTACTGTTTCAGCCTTGATACCGAGCTGATTCTCAAGATTAAATTTCACACGTTCTTGAATATTTTTTGAAACCTCACTAATCTTAACACCATAACTCATAACAGTGTAAACATCCACAGTGATACCTGCATCAGTAGATTTCACGACAACTCCTTTTGCGTAGTTTTCCTTTCCAAGAAGTGCTTGAAAATTATCTCGGATAGCACTCTTACTTGCCATACCGACAACGCCAAAAATTTCTGTTGCTGAACCGCCAACTACTGTTGCGATGACATCATCTGACAATTCGATTTGACCATCTTTTGTATTGATTTTTACAGTCATAATTACTACCTCAAAAAGTTTTTATCAGCTTATTTTACCATATTCGAGCTTACTTGTAAAAAATAAGAAGAAGATACCCTTTGAATAAGAGTATCTCCTCAATATTTATCATTAAAACTTTCTCTTTATGAGATAACGACGGTACATCACATAGAGGAAGACCGCACGCCATACATTATCAACAACGGTTGCAATCCAAACACCCGCAAGACCCATTCCCAGACTCACCCCAAGAAAATATCCTGAGAAAATTCGGATAATCCACATCCCAATAGTTGTCGCATAGAAAGGCATCTTAGCCTTACCCAGACCTTGCCAAACTGCAGTGTAGACTAGAGTCGCCGAAGTCACAGGATTCCCAAGGAAAGAATAAAGAATAACTACCTGACTAGCCGCAATAGCTGCTTTATTATCTGTAAAGAGACCTGATAAGCCTTGTCCAAAAAGCAAGATGCTCCCTGAAACCAGAACCATCAAAAAGGTTGAAATCCAATAAGACTCTCGTACAATACGCTTCATCTGAGCCTTATCCCCTCGACCCAAACTATTGGCAACCAAGATAACCGTAGCCGTTGCGACTCCCATACCAGGCATATAGTTAAACTGAGTAAGGTTTTCACCGATGGCGTTACCACCGACAACGGCTGTACCAAAGGTAACAATAATAGCCACAATGACCACATCTCCAGCACGCATCATCAGTCGTTCACCTGCTGCTGGCAGAGCAATCCCCAACAACTCCCTGTTGAAAGGTTTGGTAACTTCAAGCTGCTTCACATCCAATTTCATCGCTTGCCACAGTATCACTGTCCCAACCAGACGAGAAAAAACCGTAGCCGTTGCGACCCCAATAATCCCCCAATGTCCCACAAAGATAGCTAAAGAAGATAAAATAGCATTAAGGACATTAGTCAAAAGACTGACGACCATGGAAATACGAGGCCGTCCCTTAGCCCGTAGTATGTTACCAAAAGTAGTCATTAAGGCTAGGAAGACCACTCCTCCACCGACAAGAGCAAGGTAGAGACTACCAGCCTGAGTCACAGATTGCTCAGTACCTAAAAGATTAAGAATGGCCCCACCACCAAAAATGGAAAGTAAACCAAGAATGAGACTAAGAGCAAGGGTAATAATAATAGCATCCCAGGTGTCTCGGTTAGTCGCTTTAACATCTCCCTTCCCTAGACTTCTAGCAATGACACTGGCACTTGAGGCTCCCAGAGCAATGAAGATAGCTTGGTAAATCGTGATTATATTATTGGCTACGGAAACCCCTGATATGGCGACAATACCAACCTGAGCCACTAGGTAAGAATCGACAACCCCCATCAACATTTGTAGAAGGTTTTCGGCCATAGCAGGCAAGGCTATGTTTAGAATTTTCTTTGTTTCTGTCATAATATTCTCTTCTATATTGATAAAAATAGGGCTGATTTCTCAGCTCCTATTTTTTTATTCTTATACACCAAGATAGCTTTCAACTGCTTTTTGCATATCAGCTGCCGCAACAACTGTTTTATGGCGAACTTCCGCATGTTCAAGTCCATCTACAGCAGCTGGGATAGCTACACCTGAAAGTTGGTGCAAATCTTCTACTGCTTTGAAATCATCCCCACTGTCTTTACCAGTGACAGCTGAAATAGCCACACGTGGGAATTTATATGGGCTAGCTGTTGAAGCGATAACTGTAGGGGTGTGGTCATCTGTCTTTTGAACATATGCTTCGTAAACAGCTGAGGCAACCGCTGTATGAGGATCTTCGATATACTTGTTTTCATCATAGACACGTTTGATTTCAGCAGCTGTTTCATCCTCAGTTGCAAAACCTGCTGCAAACAAATCAAGAATATCTTTATCTGCACCAGCCAAAGTATACTCGCCCTTAGTCACAAGTGCATCCATGAGCTCTTTAGTCTTAGCAGCATCATTACCAAGAAGGTGGAAAATCAAGCGTTCCAAGTTAGAAGATACCAAGATATCCATAGAAGGACTTGTCGTTACCTTGAAGTCACGTTTCTTGTCATAAGTACCCGTTGCGAAGAAGTCTGTGAGGACGTTATTTTCATTAGAGGCACAGATTAATTTGCCAACCGGAACACCAATCTGACGTGCATAATAAGCCGCCAAGATATTACCAAAGTTTCCTGTTGGTACTGTGAAGTTAACCTTATCTCCGTTTTGGATATGACCTGCCTTAACCAACTGCGCATAGGCATATACATAGTAAACCACTTGTGGTACCAAACGACCGACGTTCATTGAGTTAGCTGATGAGAATTGCGTATGATGAGCCAACAATTTCTCACGCAAGTCAACATCATTAAACATACGTTTCACATCGGTTTGGGCATCATCAAAGTTACCATCAATGGCAATAACGTGAGTGTTAGCTCCTGTTTGAGTGGTCATTTGCAATTCTTGGATTTTTGAAACACCGTCTTTTGGATAAAAGACAATAATTTCAGTTCCAGGAACATCTGCAAAACCAGCCATAGCAGCCTTACCAGTATCACCTGATGTCGCTGTCAAGATAACAATCTTATTATCAACACCTTGCTTTTTAGCTGATGTTGTTAGCAAGTAAGGCAAGATTGAAAGGGCCATATCTTTGAAAGCGATAGTAGAACCATGGAAAAGTTCAAGGTTGTAGTGGTTCTTAAGTTTAACTACTGGTGCAATAGCAGCTGTATCAAACTTGTCGTCATAAGCATTTGTGATACAGTAATCTAATTCCTCTTCCGTAAAATCATCCAAGAAAGCTGACAAGACCAATTTAGCAACTTCTTGGTAAGAAGCATCTTTCAATTGATCAAAGTCCAAAGCAACCTCAGGTGTTGACAATGGTGTGAACAAGCCACCATCTGTTGCCAAACCTTGAAGAATAGCCTGACTAGCAGTTACTTTATTATTTTCGTCACGTGTTGATTGGTATACAAGTGTCATGGTAAATCCTCTTTTTAGATAGTCTGTGGCTCTATTGTAGCATAATTGTCAGAATATTTCTACACGTATTGTGACTTGTGAGAAAATCATTCGGATATCACCTTATTCTCTTCCCTCAACGACATGAAAAAATCCGGAATAGCGATTCCGGATGTCATTTTAAAATTTATCTTTGGTGTCATTCTTAGTTGAGAAAGTAATATCTTTTGATTTACCATCACCACTAAGCGTTACTTTCTTGTCTTTTTTAGTCACTTTTAGCTCTTGACCTTTTTTCACATTGAGACCATCGATATCAACATCTTTGTTGACAGAAGTAACAGTCATCTTATGCCCCAAGCGACTAACCTTCCCTTTGAAAAGGGTTGTTGTTGTTTCGCCTGTCTTCGAATCATACTTTTGACCATTATCTTTCGCAGCTTTTTCAAGAGCTTCATCAAGTTCTTTTTCTATGGTTTCCTCACTATAATAGTTTTCAAAGGAATCTCCATAGAAGGCTTTAAATAAATCTCCAAAGGCTGAGAAGGACTTCTGAACCCTCTCACGATAGTCCTTGATATAGGTTTTCTTATCAAAAGTATAGCTAGCAGTCACCTTGGCATTGCTACCTTTTACTTTCATGGTTACAGCAGTATCTTTAAAGTACTTTTCAAGCTCCCTACTATCCAAGTCTGTCAAACTTTCAGACATGCTTGAGCTATACTCTCTACCTAGAGAACTACTGTACCATTTGCCATCAATATTACCTGTCACATAACGGTAAGTCATAAAGCCACCGATACATAAGAAGACAAGGACTACTGCTGACAAAACTGAGACTAGGATGCGTTTTTTCTTTTTGGGATCCATTGGTTTTTTAGGAGCCAAATTTGCCATAGCTGCTTGTCCTTCTGGAAAAGGAACCGTAGAAGGTGCAGTTGCTGTTACTACTGGTGCCGTTTCAGTTGGTAGAGGACTAGTACTTGTCTCGACGATTTCTGCCTCAACCTTAATAGGTTCAGTAGTAGCTGCATCTTCAGTTTTAGCCGGTGCTTCATTAACAAACTCCCCAGCTTTCAAAGCATCCGCCATTTCCTGAACACTCGGCTTGCGTCCGTTTACCGTTTCAAAATAGTCCAACCATTCTGCTCTTGTCATTTATATTCCCCTTTAATTTCCTTTTTTATTTATTTTTTGTAAAGCTAATGTCACCAAATTCACTGTGTGCCTTAATAGTAAAGCCTCCATTGTTAGTCGTATAATCTAATACATCACCTTTTTTAAAAGCATCTGAATCTCCAGCCTTATCCACAGTGATTGTTTGCTCCCAACGGTTAATATCACCCGTAAAAGCAGTTGTTGTGACACGACCGGTTTTGGCATCGTAGGTATAACTCTTTGGAAGTTCTTTCTTCACTGTCTCATCAAACTGTTTATAGTAGTCTTTTTCTGACAATGAATAACTATCAAAAACCTCCGAGAACTCCTCGCCGTACTGACCTTTCAATTCAGTAACTCTACTCTGGTAAGCCTGATAAAGACCTTTACGATTGTAAACAAAGCTCACTTTTAAGTGAGCCTTATTGTCAGTAATACTCATTGCTGTATTGATATCGGTGATAAGATCTTGACCTTGTGGTAAAGCATTACTAACTTTATTCTTAGTATTAGCAGTATCTTTCAGAGTGGCTAACATTTTCTCACTAAAGGTTGGGCTTGTCCAATCGCCCTCAATGCTTGCGGCTCGATAACGGTATCCCATCACGAGACAAACAATCAAAAGTATGGTGAGTATCGCTGCAATCACACCTGATACCATCCCCACAATATTCTTTGAGGTTACTGGCTCCTTTGATTCTTTTACTTGTTGACTAGGATTGAATTGAACACTCACCATCCTATCAGCATTAAACTCTTTAAACTTATTAGTCGCTCTATTTCCTGCTGCAGAAGCCACTGGTGGCCTCAATTCACGAGACTTGAGAGGATGTGCTGTTTCACCCAAACTAAGCCCTTCTTCTTTTGTCATAGGAATCTCCTTATCTCGCTGTAAGGTTATTATAACAATTCTTAAAGCGTTTTTCTATCTTATTCGGGAAAGTCCTTTATTTTTAATTTGGATAAACACTCTAATATAGAAGGTTTCTAGCAAAAAAAGTAGCCCTTATAGAGCTACTTTAGTCTATCGCTTATCCTTTATAATCAAAGGCAATTTCGATGATTTCTTTCAATTCTGAAATAAGTGGTTCTTTCGGATTAGCTGTTGTACATTGGTCTTCATAAGCATGTTCGGCCAAAGTATAGGCAGTGTCTTGAAGAAGTTTCTTAGTAACACCTTGCCCCTTCCAGTTCATGGCAATACCAACGGCAATACCCAATTCGTATACTTTTTGTGCCAAAACTTCAACTAATTCAGCATCTGATTGCTTGTCAGTACCCCATCCCATAAAACGAGCGATATCTGCGTAATCTTTGTCTGCACGGAAGTAGTCATATTTAGGGAACATAGCGTGTTTTTGAGGATCACGACCGTTGTAACGGATAACGTGAGGCATCAAAATCGCATTAGTACGTCCGTGTGGAATGTCAAACATAGGACCAACCTTATGAGCTAGTGAGTGGTTGATACCAAGGAAAGCATTGGCGAAGGCCATACCAGCCATTGTTGACGCATTATGCATTTTTTCACGTGATTCTTCATCACCAAAGCGGTAAGAATGTTCAAGATTTTCAAAAACAAGTTTAATCGCTTGAAGTGAAAGCCCACGTGTATAGTCGCTAGCCATGACTGATACATAAGATTCAATGGCGTGAGTCAAAACGTCCATACCTGTATCTGCTGTAACGCTGGCAGGTACACTCATAACCAAAGCAGGGTCAACGATAGCAATGTCCGGAGTCAAAGCATAATCTGCCAATGGGTACTTGATATGAGTTTCACTATCAGTGATAACCGCAAATGACGTTACTTCTGAACCTGTCCCTGAAGTTGTTGGGATACAGATGAATTGTGTCTTCTGAGCGTAAGGAATCTTGTAAGTACGTTTACGGATATCCAAGAATTTTTGTTTAGCACCGAAGAAGCTTACATCTGGGTGTTCAAAGAACATCCACATAGCCTTAGCAGCGTCCATTGCAGAACCACCACCAAGAGCGATGATTACATCTGGTTGGAAATCTACAAAGCGTTCCAGACCTTTATAAACGGTATTAGTAGATGGGTTTGGCTCAACATCTGAGAAAACATCTACTGCCGGTCTGTGGCGGTTAAGTTCCAATTGGCGTTTAACCAAGTCTGCATAACCAAACTGAACCATACCAGGGTCACAAACCAACATCACGCGCTCAGCTTCAATGTGACGCAAGTAAGTTATTGAATCTTTTTCGAAGAAGATTTTTGGTGGGACGCGAAACCATTGCATGTTATTGCGACGCTTTGACAATGTTTTGACATTCAAGAGATCAAATGAGCTAACATTGTGTGACACTGAGTTATGACCGTGTGAACCACAACCAAGAGTCAATGATGGAATCATGTTATTGTAGATATTACCGATACCACCTTCGGCTGATGGGCTATTAACCAAGACACGGCAGGCTTTCATGCGGATACCATATTGGAGTTGGAGCTCTTCATTTTCAGTGTGGATAACAGCAGTGTGTCCAAGACCACCCAAATTGAGCATGCCTTCTGCTTTTTTGAATCCATCTTCAACGCCATCAGATTTGATAAGAGCAAGTACTGGAGACAATTTTTCCAAGGCAAGTGGGTGTTCCATTGTTGCATCTGGAATTTCTGCCAAAAGCATTTTTGTACCTGCAGGAACTTTAAGGCCAGCTTTTTCAGCAATTTCAATAGCTGAGTGACCTACAATGGCACCATTTACAGCTGTACGCGCTTCATTAAGAACGACTTTTTCCAATTTAGCAATGTCAGCTTTTTTAGAAATGATGACACATTGATGTGCTTCAAATTCAGCCTTAACTTCGTCATAAATAGCTGCATCAACGATAGCTGCTTGTTCAGACGCACAAATCATACCATTATCAAAAGTTTTTGAAACGATGATATCGTTGACCGCACGTTTAACCTTAGCATCAGCAGCGATATAAGATGGGACGTTTCCGGCTCCTACACCAAGCGCTGGTTTACCAGTTGAATAAGCAGCCTTAACCATTCCAGGTCCACCAGTCGCAAGTACTGTGGCAATCTTAGGATGGTTCATCAAAAGACCAGTTGCTTCGATAGATGGCTCTTCAATCCACTGGATGCAGTCCTTAGGTGCCCCTGCTTCAATAGCTGCATCACGAACGATACGAGCAGCTTCTGCAGATGATTTTTGAGCTGATGGGTGGAAGGCAAAGATGATAGAGTTACGTGTCTTAAGAGCAATGAGGGCTTTGAAAATGGTTGTTGATGTTGGGTTAGTTGTTGGTGTAACCCCACAGATAACACCAACCGGCTCAGCGATAGAAACCAAACCTTGTTCTTTATCTTCAGCAATAACGCCTACAGTTTTGTCATATTTAATACTATTCCAAATGTATTCAGAAGCATACATGTTCTTGATGGCTTTATCTTCGTAAATACCGCGCCCTGTTTCATCAACGGCCAATTTTGCCAAATACATGTGTTTATCTAGAGCAGCAATCGCAGCTTGGTGAACAATATGGTCCACTTGCTCCTGCGTAAAGTTAGCCATAGCATCAAGGGCTTCAACCCCTTTTGTTGCCAATTCATCTATTACTGTTTGAACATCTTTAGTTTGTTTAGTCATATAAAACTCCTTTGAATACTTGTTAAAAACTTCACAAGCTTTAACACAAGTATATTATAGCGTTTTCTAGACGCTATGTAAACCCTTACAATGATAAAAATAAAGAAATCCGTCCATTTTTGGACAGATTTCATCATTATTACCAAATAATCACGCGATCTTCTGGGGCACGCCACATGCCGTCGCCCTCTTTAACGTCAAATTCCTTGTGGAATTCGTCGAAGTTGCTCACGATAACATTGGTGCGCCATTTGGCTGGAGCATGCACATCCACGCTAGCTAACATTTGCATGTATTCTTCACGTGCTTTCATACGCCAGATTGTCGCAAAATTAACAAAGAATTCATGAACTGAAAAATCCTTATCTCGTTTAGCTGCTTCTAAGGCACAGGCTACACCACCGAGGTCAGCAACATTCTCAGAAACAGTCAATTTACCATTGACCTTGGCACCATAAGAGTCCAAGCCCTCAAACTGATCCACAATCTTGTCAGTACGTTCCTTAAAGGCTGCATAGTCCTCTTCAGTCCACCAATTCTTAAGACTACCGTTCTCATCAAAGGAAGCACCATTTGTATCAAAGGCATGGGAAATCTCATGAGCAATGACAGCACCAATACCACCGTAGTTGGCTGATGACGATTGGTGAAGGTCATAGAAAGGTGCTTGAAGGATAGCTGCTGGGAAAACAATTTGGTTCTGCTGTGGATCATAGTAAGCATTAACCATGTGGGCAGGCATATGCCACTCACTACGATCAACAGGTTGATTCCACTTGCTCCAACTATGTGCAACTGAAATTTCGACTAACTTCTGTGCATTCTCAACAAGTGATAAGTTTTCATCAATAATCTTCTTATCATATGTCTCAGGTAGTTTTTCTGGATAACCAATGTGAGGCGTAATAACATTAAGTTTCGTAATAGCCTTTTCACGTGTTTCTGGTGCCAACCAATCCGCAGTTTGAAGGCGTGATTTATAAACATCAATCATAGTTGCCACCTTCGCTTCAACATCTGCTTTTGCTTCTGGAGAGAATTTTTCACCTGCATACCAAAGTCCAAGAGCCTGATTGTAAGGTCCTTGTGCCAAATAGTAGGCTCCTTTTTTCTTGTCCCAGGCTTGTGGTGTTCCTGAAAGCGCACGACCATATTTTCCAAATAGAACACGAAGTTCGTCTGTCAAATAGGCATTCCAAATTGTCGTAGCATCGATAAGTAGGCTCGCCTTAAGTAGCTCCCAATTATCTTCTGAATAATATTCCGCCGCAAATTCTGTCCAGAAGCGCTCTTCAGGAACGATAACTTTATCAGGAACTTGTCCCAAGATTTCTGTGAAGATATTATCAAGTGGGAGTTCCGGTGCTAGCTTGGTAAAGTCTTCCCAATCATATGGGTGGTAGAGTTCCACATACTCGGAAGATTCTTCACTCGAAAGGACATACTTGGCCAACTTAGCATCAAGGGCAATAACCTTGTCCAAGATATCTTTGATTTCTTCAGCTGTAAAGCCATATTTCTCAAGGAGTTCTTCTTCCATTTCACGCCAAATTCCTAAAAGCTCCTTGCCCTTCTCATTATCCTCAGTGTAATAGGTTGTATCAGGTAAAATAATACTTGGCGCTGCTGCCCAGAGGACATTTAATTGAGCATTCATAAAGTCTGGAGACACACCGAATGGGAACTCATTAGGCTTACCAGACATCTCATAGTCAGCAATTTTCGAAGCAAACTCTGAAAATGACGAGAGTTGCTTGTATTCTTCAATCCAAGGTTTAACAGGCTCGATACCCAATGCCTCACGTTTGTCAAAGTCCGTAGCCATACGGTGAAACTTTATAAAGTTTTGTAGAATGGCATTGTCAGGAACATTCTCTCCTGCCAACCATTGATCAGTCGTTGCAAGCATGAGGTCTTCAATTTCATCTGCTAAATCTGAGAAACCTCCTGTGCGTGGTTTATCATCGGGAATCACTGCTGTTTTTTCCCACTCACCATTAATCGCATGGTAAAAATCATCTTGTAAGCGTGTCATTACACTTCCTCCATCAACATTAAAAGTGCTTTCATTATAACAAAATTCCCCAGCAAAAGCATTTACTGAGGAAAGTTTGGCTTATTTTACTAAGATTGCTAGGGTTTGATAAGGCTTAAGACTTACCTTTTCAGCAAGCTCTGCATCATCATAGTTTGACAAGAGCACGCGCCCTGCTTGGTATTCTTCTGGAATCTCCACTTCAGCTTCACTTCCATAGAAATTATTGAGCACCAAGAGTTTTTGACCGGCTAAGTGGCGTTCAAAAGCGTAGACTTCTTGACTATCCTCAAATGCTGGCTGATAGCTTCCTTCTGAAATGATAGGCATTTCTTTGCGCAAGCGAATCAATTCTTTATAGAAAGTGAAGATTGGTCCGTCGATTTCCTTTTCAACGTTGATGGCTTTGTAAGACTTCCCAACTTTCAACCATGGAGTGCCTGTTGAAAAACCTGCATGGTCAGAAGCATCCCATTGCATGGGCGTACGGGAATTATCCCGTGATTTGGCTTGGATAATCTTGAAGGCTTGCTATTGTAAACGGTTGCAAATTTGTCTGCAAGTGTTCCGGAATTTTTTTTACATATTTTTTGAAAAAAACATTAGTTGTATGTTTTTTTACCTACAAATGAGGAGAGCGATGAAAAAATACCAGATTATTTATAAGGATTTAGAAAAAGCTATCCATGATCAAAAATATCAAGTAGGAGACTTTCTCCCGACCGAGCAAAAACTGGTTCAATCTTACCAGGTTAGTCGAGACACTATACGAAAAGCATTAACCTTACTCGTTGAAGAAGGCTTGGTCAAAAAGATTCATGGCTCTGGCTCCCAGGTTATTAACCAGGAACAAATCAACTTTCCTGTGTCTGACCTTACTAGTTACCAGGAGCTAATAGTACAACAAGGCCTTAATTCGCAAACCAACGTTATTTCTCTGGATAAAATCATCGTTGATTCCAAACTCTCAGAAAGAACTGGTTTTTCTAATAGCCGACAGGTCTGGCGTGTTGTTCGTCAAAGAGTCGTTGATAGCTGCGCCTCTGTTATAGATATTGATTACCTAGATACTAGCCTTGTTCCTCAACTAAACCGTAACATTGCTGAACACTCTATTTACGACTACATCGAGAATCAGCTCAACCTTAGCATTTCCCATGCCTTTAAAGAAATCACTATTGATAATGCTACCGATCAAGATAAGATTCTTATCGACCTAGGTAAAGACCAGCATGTTGTTTGTATCCGTTCTAAAGTTTATTTAACTAATGGAAAACAGTTCCAATTTACGGAAAGTCGCCACAAACTTGAAAAATTCAAATTTGTCGATTATGCCAAGCGTCGTCATTGAAAGAAAGGGCTCTGCTCACAGAAAAAGTATCGGACAAGAATGTCCGATACTTTTTAGTTTTTACGGATAGGATCTGCTAGATACTCAGCACGAGCTCCACCAATTAACTTAGGACGACTCGCCAAAGCAGTCACATGAGCACCACCTAATTCTGGAGTAATCGGGCGAAGAGGAACTTGGACCCTCTTCACATGCATACCAATAGAGGTATCCCCAATATCGATACCAGCCTGAGCGACAATTTCCTCCACCTCAACAGGATCCTTCATATAGTCGAAAGCAGCCAGCTGACCACTTCCCCCAGCATGCAAGGTCGGAAGAACATTAACAATTTCCAAATCTTTAGCCATGGCGAGCTCACGCTCAACAACCAAAGCACGATTCAGATGTTCGCAGCCTTGAACAGCCAAGTAAATTCCTTTAGGTTCCAAAACTTCAAGAATCGTTTTCACAATTCGTTGGCCAATTTCACGGCTAGAGGCTTTTCCGATTATCCCACCAGCGACCTCACTGGAAGACAATCCCAAGACAAAGATAGCTCCTCGCCCAATAGCGGAACGTTCAACAATATCTTCTACAAGCACACGTGTCTTCTCTTCTAAATCTAGCAACATCACAACAGCCCTCCTTTAGACAACAGCTGTATTCAGGATTCGCACAATAAGATAGTACAGAATCACAAAAAAGATAAGGAAAAATACCCCTAATAATAATAACTGCCCACGGCGTTTCTTACTTAGGTCCCAGGAGAAACCAAATCCCATCAAAAAAGGACCAACACTATAACTTAGCATAAACCATAAATCTACACGTGCTATATGCCAAAAAGAAGAAATAAAGGCCACCAAACCTATTAAGGATAATATCCAAGAAAACTCCCAACGATCTGATTTAGCAAAAGCTAAGCCTATTAAGAAGCAGCCCAAGGCAGGCATGATAATAAATGATAGGGTCATAAAATAAAACATGCCATTATTATAGCATGTTTTACAGTTTCATGTTAGTGGCGGTTAATGACACCATAAGCAATAGTGAATGCAATAGCAGCAATACCTACAACGATTGCCATGACAGCCCAGAAAATAGTCATCGCACGGCGTCCCTTGCGATTGTTAAAAGGAAGTCCCCAACCAATCATGATGACACCTAGCAATCCAAGCCAGATTTTATAAGTGATAACAATCGCCGCATCAAAATAGGCAAAAGCAACCAAACCTAAACCTAGCAAAGAAATCAAATAAGACCACTTACCCTTCAAAAATGAAGGCAAGGCCCAACCAAATAATACTAAACCTAGTAGAGCAAGAGCTCCACCACCAAAAAATACAGGTACAATATAATTATCAAACATATTCATATTATAGCATATCTTAAAAAGTTAGGAAATAGAATCTATCGACCTAAGTGATATCCAATCTTTAAAATTTGTTTCCTCTCAATCACAGATTGATTCGCAGATACTAACTATTTATTTGGGTACAAAAAAACAAGACCCAGAAAGGACCTTGTTTTAATAGCCTAATTGCGCTTTGTTTGCACTACATCTATGATCAAAACGGACTGAAATTTATAAATCGGGGGCAAAATGGGGGCAAAACATAAGAAAAAGGCTTGTCCATATTGGACAAACCCTTTCATTTCAAGCTTATATAGTCTAATTAAGCTTTGTTTGCTGAACCGAATACGTCGATACGTTCTTCAACAGCTTCTGTAATAGCTTCGAAACCTGGTTTCAAGAATTTACGTGGGTCGAAGAGTTTCTTCTTGTCGTATTCTGCTTCATTTGCTTCGTATTCAGCAACAAATTTACGTGTTGCGTTAGCAAATGCGATTTGACATTCAGTGTTAACGTTAACTTTAGCAACACCAAGTTTGATAGCTTCTTGGATTTGATCGTCAGGAATACCTGATCCACCGTGCAATACGATTGGGAAGTTAGGAACAGCTTCTGTCAATTTTTGCAAGTGGTCAAGGTGAAGTCCGCTCCAGTTTTCTGGGTAAGGACCGTGGATGTTACCGATACCTGCTGCAAGGAAGTCGATACCAGTTGCAACCATAGCTTTAGCATCTTCGATTGGTGCCAATTCACCATCACCGATGATACCATCTTCTTCACCACCGATTGTACCAACTTCAGCTTCAACTGATACACCGTTAGCGTGTGCAAATTCAACAACTTTAGCTGCTTTTTCAAGGTTTTCTTCAACTGGAAGGTGTGAACCGTCAAACATAACTGAAGTATAACCTACACGGATACATTCCAAAGCGTCATTGTAGTGACCGTGGTCAAGGTGAATAGCAACTGGTACAGTAATACCCATTGATTCAACCAATTCTTCGATAAGGACTTTACACAATTTGTAACCACCCATGTACTTAGCTGCACCCATAGAAGTTTGGATAAGTACTGGAGCTTGTTTAGCTTCTGCTGCACGCAAGATAGCTTGAGTCCACTCAAGGTTGTTTGTGTTAAATCCACCAACTGCGTAACCATTATCACGAGCTGCTTGGACAAATTTTTCTGCTGAAACGATTGCCATTATAAAGGCCTCCTATATTTTTTTGGGTTTGAACCCGTTTACAAGTTTATTCTATCACAATTGAACTCAAAAAACTAGCTTTTCTACAATTTGTAAGCGTTTTGATTTTTTAATACAAAAAAACCAGTCATGTGACTGGTTACTCTGCGGAAAGAGGGACTTGAACCCTCACGACCTAAAGCGGTCACAGGATCCTTAGTCCTGCGCGTCTGCCAATTCCGCCATTTCCGCTAACAACATTAGTTATTATATCAAGATTGATAACTCGTGTCAATACTTTTTTGAAAGTTTTTTAATAACTTTCTCTTGTCTCTTTCGAAACAACCATTATATAATACCATTTATTGTTTGCTGACGTCAATACTTTTTTGACTTTTTTTAAATTTTTTAGCAAAAACTATCTATCATATCTCTTGTCAAAGGTTAATCTAAACTCTTATTCAGCCTATCTAATTTCTCTCTAAGGGGAGCTAAGTAAACTTCTTCTCCAAAACCACGCGATTTTAAGCCATCCTCAGCACAAGACAATAACGATTCAGTCAAAGGTAAAATCATTTTGAGGTCTGTAGCAGAAATATCTTTTTTCGAAAATAAACGACGAATTCTAGGGTAATCATAGTCAAATGCTTCAAAAAAAGGTGAGTCATTCAAAATATTTTCTAGATTTACCAAATTGACTAAAAGACCAAGGTGAAAGGCTGCTGGCGCAAAGGTTGATGAGAAAGGTTGGGTACATACACTACGAAACTCAATAGTCCCTCGTGTCGTTAAATCTTGGAATTGATAAGAACGGTGAGTCTTAAAATCTTCCTCACTTGGTTCAATAGTGACTACTTCGCCACGAATAGAGTGTACTTTGATAGATGGCGTACTCAGATAGTCTTTAGCGCGTATTGGTTCAAAATAGTAAGTTTCGACACCACGCTTAGCAGTAAAAATGGCTGTCTCAGACAAGTAAGAAAAATAGTCATCTTCATTCTTAAATACCTTAGGAAATACTCCTGCATTTTCCTCAAACACACCATGCATGGAATTCTCCCAGAAAACATCACGGGAAAGCGCTAAATCCCAATCAGAACCCCAAAACTCAGAGTTTGCCAATAATACTGCCTTGGGTCCCTCTATTTGGTTAAAAGCATTTAAGACTCTTAAATAGGACGTTTTTGAAACATCTAATTGTACCTGACTCCCACAGATGAAAGAAGCATATTCTGGATAATCATGAAAGAAAGGATCGTTCTTTGCTTTAGATAGTTCGAGAAAATCCATAAGCATTTCATAACGAGGAGATTTAACAGGTCTGTTGTCATTTTTTGCCCAGTTTGGATTCACTCCCCAACCTTGCAACTCATGATTATGATTCTGAAGATAGGGTTGGATTATACTGAGGTAAGTATCCAGACGTTCCTCAACCTCAGAAATTCTCTCAGCCTTTGCAAAAGCAAACTCGATCGTATTGTACGAAACTTCAAAAAGAATCATGTCTCCAGAAGCTTTATCGATAAGCTGAATAGGATTATTATCAGAATCATACTTATCAGCTTGAAAATCAAAATTATCCAAGAGATAGACTAGTAACTGTTTTGTAAGAGAGACATCTGTAGCATTACCACTCAAATTAACAACTGGGTATTCCAACTCAATCCCCACAAATAATTCGGGTTGCTCCTTAATTGGCTCATAGTACCTTTGCTTAAGCAGTTTCTTGGCTGTTGTCAAAATAATGTCCCCCTTTTTAAAATAAGCTTACTCCATTATATCAAAATATTCAGACGATTTATAGACAAAAAAGGCTCTATAATTTCTGTAGTGGGTAAAACCACTGTAGAGATTATGGAGCTTTTTCAATGTACACAAAAAGTCCCATAAGAACTATAATGAAAAGCGACCAAACCATCATTAGGAAGAACTTATGAGACTTATTAAGAATACCACAGAATTAATCGGAATTAAAAATCAAAATATCAAGATTTCACTTGTTTTTGAAACTAATACTCATATCGAGATTCATGCAAAACTTGATTACCCTGCACCATCATGTCCTCATTGCCACGGAAAGATGATCAAGTACGACTTTCAAAAGCCTTCTAAAATCCCTCTTCTCGAGCAAGCGGGAACTTCAACACTACTACGTCTGAAAAAACGTCGTTTCCAGTGTAAAAATTGTAGGAGAGTCACGGTAGCTGAGACATCTATCGTTGAGAAAAACTGCCAAATCTCCAACCTTGTCCGACAAAAGGTTGCACAACTCCTAACTGAGAAGGTGTCACTAACTGATATTGCCAGAAGGCTTCGTGTGTCAACGTCCACTGTCTATCGTAAGCTTGATCAGTTTACTTTCAAGGAACATTATGACAAACTCCCAGCTATTATGTCCTGGGATGAGTTTGGGTTCAAGAAAGGTGAATTGGCTTTTGTGGCACAGAACTATGAGACAAACGAACTCATAACCATCCTTGATAATCGTCGCCAAACCTCTATACGAAACTATTCTTTGAAGTATCCATTGAAAATACGACAACAGGTGCAGTTTATCACAATGGATATGTCTGGAGCCTATATCCCACTAGCCCGCAGACTCTTTCCAAACGCCAAAATCGTTCTTGATCGTTTCCACATTATCCAGCACCTTGGACGTACCTTTTTAAAGACAAGAATTGCGATTATGAACCAGTTTGATAAGAAGTCACTACCCTATCGAGCCTTGAAAAATCACTGGCGACTCTTCCAAAAGGACAGCCGTAAGTTATCTCTCAACTCTTTCTATTCAAAGACTTTCCGCCAAACTTTAGCACCACATGAAGTTGTTGAGAAGACATTGATTTTCTCAGAAGAACTCACCAACTACTATACTCTTTACCAGCTTTTACTTTTTCACTTTCAGGAGAAAAGAGTAGATGAGTTTTTTGAGCTCATTCAAGAAAACTTAAATGTCGTCAATCATTATTTTCAAACTGTCTTTAGAACTTTTCTTAGACACAAGCAATACATCAAAAACGCCCTAGAAACGGACTATTCAAACGCAAAACTCGAAGCGACTAATAAGTTGATCAAAGACATCAAACGTCTAGGATTTGGTTTCAGAAACTTCATCAACTTTAAGAAGCGTGTCTTCATCACTCTGAACATACATAAAAAGAGGACCTATCCGGTCCTCTCTAGATGTTAGCTTTTCGTCACCCACTACAGTTGACAAAGAGCCACAAAAAAACGCCTGCTTACGAAAAATAACCGTATTACCTTTCGTAAACAAGCGTTACATGCTTATTTATTCCCATTTTTATGATGAGTGTTCCCGCTAGGCGTATGCCCAGCGGTAGACCAGAGCTAGACTAAGAAAAGCTAAGCTATTCCATCATCATAACACTCAACAAAATTGATAAAAATTAAACAAGTTCGATGATTGCCATTGGGGCAGCATCGCCACGACGTGGTTCTGTTTTAAGGATACGAGTGTATCCACCGTTACGTTCAGCATAACGAGGTGCGATTTCTGAGAAAAGTTTTTGAAGAGCAGTTGTTGATGTATATTTATCAGTTGCTTCATCATAGCTTTCAGATGCAATTTCGTTACGTACAAATGCAGCTGCTTGACGACGTGCGTGCAAATCACCACGTTTACCAAGAGTAATCATTTTTTCAACTGTTTTACGGATTTCTTTAGCACGTGCTTCAGTTGTAACGATTGCTTCGTTAATGATAAGATCTGTAGTCAAATCACGAAGAACCGCTTTACGTTGTGAGCTTGTGCGTCCAAGTTTACGGTAAGCCATGTTATCCTCCTATATTATTATTTATCGTTTTTGAGTCCAAGTCCAAGATCAGCCAACTTAACTTTGACTTCTTCAAGAGATTTACGACCTAGGTTACGGACTTTCATCATTTCAGGCTCAGTTTTTTCTGTCAAATCATGAACGGTATTAATACCGGCACGTTTCAAACAGTTATATGAGCGTACAGACAAATCAAGTTCTTCGATGGTACGGTCAAGCACCTTTTCATCGTTCACTTTTTCAGTTTCTTTCATTACATCAGTAGCTTTAGCAACATCAGTAAGGTCAGTAAACAAGTTCAAGTGTTCAATCAAAACGCGAGCCGAGAGACCGAGGGCATCTTCAGGGATGATTGTTCCGTTTGTCATGATTTCGATTGTCAATTTATCAAAACCATCATTGCTACCTACACGGGCAGGTTCAACTTGATAATTGACTTTTTTCACTGGTGTGTAGATTGAATCTACAGCCAATGTTCCCACTGGTGCATCGTCTTTCTTGTTTTCATCTGCTGGAACATAACCACGGTTTGTAGCTACTGTCATAGTCGCTTTCAAAGAAGCGCCGTCAGCGATAGTGAAAAGATAATGATCAGGGTTAACAATTTCAATGTCGCTATCAGTCAAGATGTCTCCAGCAGTAACTTCAGCTGGACCTTGGACATCAAGTTCAATTGTCTTTTCGTCTTCGACGTAAGATTTTACAGCAAGTCCTTTAATATTAAGGATGATTTGCATCACGTCTTCACGGACGCCTGGTACGGTATCAAATTCGTGGAGTACTCCATCAATCTTAATTGATGTTACGGCAGCACCTGGAAGTGATGACAAAAGTACACGACGAAGAGAGTTACCCAAAGTTGTACCATAACCACGTTCTAGTGGTTCGATGACAAATTTGCCGTAATCTTTATTTTCATCAATTTTTGTTATTATTGGTTTTTCAAACTCAATCATTTATTATACTCCCTCGAAACGAACCTTGTGTACTATTGTTATTAAAGATTACACACGACGACGTTTTGGAGGACGACAACCATTATGTGGTACAGGTGTTACATCACGGATTGCTGTTACTTCAAGACCTGCAGCAGCAAGAGCACGGATAGCAGACTCACGACCTGAACCAGGACCTTTAACAGTTACTTCAACTGTTTTAAGACCATGTTCTTGTGCAGATTTAGCAGCAGCTTCTGAAGCCATTTGTGCAGCAAATGGTGTAGATTTACGAGAACCTTTGAAACCAAGAGCACCAGCTGATGACCATGCTACAGCGTTACCATGCACATCTGTAATCATAACAATAGTGTTATTGAAAGTAGCGTGAATGTGAGCAATACCAGATTCGATATTCTTTTTCACACGACGTTTACGTGTTGGTTTAGCCAATGTTTTTACCTCCTATTTTATTTTAGTTATTTTTTCTTACCTGCAATCGCAACAGCTTTACCTTTACGAGTGCGGGCATTGTTTTTAGTGTTTTGTCCACGGACAGGAAGTCCACGACGGTGACGGATACCACGGTATGAACCGATTTCCATCAAACGTTTGATGTTAAGGTTAACTTCACGACGAAGGTCACCTTCAACTTTGATTGCATCCACTTCGCGACGGATAGCGTCTTCTTGATCATTTGTCAAATCTTTAACGCGGATGTCTTCAGAAACGCCTGCAGCAGCCAAGATTTTCTTAGATGTTGCAAGTCCGATACCGTATACGTAAGTAAGTGAAATTACTACACGTTTATCGTTTGGAATGTCAACTCCAGCAATACGAGCCATGATTTCTCCTTTCTATATTATCCTTGACGTTGTTTGTGTTTTGGATTTGTTGGACAAATTACCATAACACGACCGTTACGACGAATAACTTTACAGTATTCGCAAATTGGTTTAACCGATGGTCTTACCTTCATGTTTCAATCCCTCCAATTATTTCGATTATTTAAAGCGGTATGTGATGCGTCCACGTGTCAAATCATAAGGACTCATTTCAACAGTCACACGGTCACCGACCAAAATACGAATGTAGTTTTTACGGATTTTACCAGAAACTGTCGCCAAAATTTGGTGTCCATTTTCCAATTCAACAGTAAACATAGCATTAGGCATAGTTTCTACAACTTTACCTTCAATTTCAATCACGTCTTCTTTTGCCACGCAAAAGTACCCCCTAAAATTTCGATTTGATTTCCTCTGAGCACAGAGGTAACAATTATAAGTCAGACTAAAGTATTATAACATGCTTAAGTCTGATACGCAAGTAAGATTATATAATTATTTAATTGCTGCAATCGCTTTTTTAACATCAGCGAATACATCGTCGATATCTTGGTTACCTTGAATATCAGATACAAGACCAAGCTCACGGTAATGTGCAATAATTGGCTCACCTTGAGCAATATTCACATCCAAGCGGCGTTTCACTGTTTCTGGTTTGTCATCTTCACGTTGGTAATAGTCTTCTTCCTTGTAGTCAGCTGGTGGGTTGAATACTTTATGGTAAGTTTCACCTGTTTCGCGGTGAATAATACGACCACTCAAGCGTTCAAGAAGGCAAGATGGATCCACTTCGATATTGATTACTCCATCAAGCTCCAAACCAAGATCAACCAAGATTTGATCCAAGGCATGAGCTTGTTCGATTGTGCGAGGAAAACCATCCAAAAGGAATCCTTTTTCCTTAATGTCGTCTTGAGCCAAACGCTCTTTAACGATTCCGTTTGTTACTTCATCTGGTACCAATTCACCTTTATCGATGAATGATTTGGCCAAAACACCCATTTCAGTTTGGTTAGCCATAGCAGCACGGAACATATCACCAGTTGAGATGTGAGCTACACCAAATTCTTCAACAATTTTTGCAGCTTGAGTCCCTTTACCAGCACCTGGTAGACCCATAATTAAAAGATTCATCTTACGAACTCCTTATTTTTGTTTTCAAATAACTCTATCAAGGTTTTAACACATTGGTAGAGTTATCAAAAAACAAAAGAGAAGGGACAGAAAGTAACCTTTCTTTCCCTCTCAATTGTTCATGAGAAGACTTAGTCTTCAAGATTCATAAATCCAACGTACTGACGTTTCAATAGGTAACCTTCGAGTTGTTTCATACCTTCGATACCAGTTGAAATCAAGATCAAGAGAGATGTACCACCAAGCGCGATTGAGCTTGTAAGGTGCATAAACTGTTGAGCCGCAATTGGAGCCAATGAAATAAACGCGAGAAATACAGCCCCGATTGTTGCCAATCTCTTAAGCAATGAAGACATGTACTTTTCAGTCTCACGACCTGGACGAACACTAGGAATGTAAGACCCATTCTTTTGAAGATTTTCAGCAGTTTTTTCAGGATTTACTTGGACAAATGTGTAGAAGAATGAGAATAAGATAATCAATATCGCATAAGTAATCATTCCACTAGGTGTATTATACGAGAGTAGTCCTTGTAAGTGTGATAACCATGTAACCTTCGAGAAGAATGGAAGAATAGTACTAGGAATTGTTGTAATCGAGCTAGCAAAGATAACGGGAATAACACCAGCTGGATTTACTTTCAATGGAAGGTAAGAACTCGTTGGAGCCCCTTGAACCAATTTAGTATATTGAATTGGAATTTGATATTCTGCCTGTTGAACAAATGTCGTAAAGAAGACAATCGCCAAACCTACCACAATTAACAAAGCAACTATGATATATGAACGAGTCAATTCTCCTGTACGAACATTGACAAAGAAATCCTCGTAAATCGTTGAGAACATTTTTGGAATAGAAGCGATGATCCCTGAAAAGATAATCATTGACACACCATTACCAAAACCTTTATCTGTGATTTGTTCACCAAGCCATGTCACAATTATACTACCAGCAGTTAGAATTGTCCCAATCAATAGGTAGGTTGAAACATTTGGTGTTTTAACCAATGAAATTGATGAGAGAGTATTAAAACTTGCTGTAATACCAATCGATTGAACAAAGGCTAAAACAAGAGTAATATAGCGAGTCGCTTGGTTCAATTTACGACGACCAACTTCCCCTTGTTTGCCCCACTCCACAAATTTCGGATAGATATCCATCTGCAAAAGTTGGACGATGATTGATGCTGTAATGTAAGGACTAACCCCCATCGAGAAGATTGAAAAGTTATTCATGGCATTACCAGACACCAAGTTAAGCATGTTCAAGAAAGGTAAATCGCTTAATTGTTTCAAACTTTCCGCATTGATACCAGGAACTGTTACATGAGTCCCTACACGAAAAACGAAAATAATGAAGATTGTAAATAAAATCTTATTACGAACGTTTTTGACTTTCAATGCGTCTTTTAATAGTTTAAAGAACATAATGAGTTACCCCTCATTAGATGACTTCGATTGAACCACCTTTAGCAGTGATAGCTGCTTCAGCAGATTTTGAGAATTTAGCTGCTTTAACAGTCAATTTCTTAGTCAATTCGCCGTTACCAAGAACTTTAACGCCTGATTTTTCAGCACGAACGATTCCAGCTTCTTTAAGAACTGCTGGAGTTACTTCTGTACCATCTTCAAAGACGTTCAATTGATCAAGGTTTACAAGTGCGTATTCTTTAGCGTTGATGTTAGTGAATCCGCGTTTTGGAAGACGACGGAACAATGGAGTTTGTCCACCTTCGAATCCTGGACGTACGCCACCACCGCTACGAGCTTTTTGACCTTTTTGACCACGGCCTGAAGTTTTACCGTTACCAGATGAAGTACCACGACCTACACGGTTGCGGACTTTACGAGAACCTTCAGCAGGTTTCAATTCATGAAGTTTCATTATTATTTTCTCCTCTTTTTGTAAAATGCTAGCGCCTCTAATCAAGTAAGGTAGCTTGATTAGAAACTCGCCTATACATGAAATTCAGTTTAAGTCGCGAGGTAACCCTCACGACTTAAATCAATTTTTATTTAACGTCTTCTACAGTTACCAAGTGAGATACTGCGTTGACCATACCACGGATAGCAGCGTTGTCTTCTTTAACAACTGAGCTATTCAATTTACCAAGTCCAAGAGCAACAACTGTTTTACGTTGTTCTGGTTTGCGTCCGATTGGAGACTTAGTCAAAGTAATTTTAATTTGAGCCATTGTTATCTCCTTTCTTATGCCAAGTCAGATACTGAGATGCCACGAAGAGCCGCAACTTCTTCAGCACGTTTAAGTTGTTTCAATCCTTCAACAGTCGCACGAACGATGTTGATTGGAGTGTTTGAACCGAGTGATTTAGATGTTACATCAGCAACACCAGCCAATTCGATGACGGCACGAACTGCACCACCAGCGGCAACCCCAGCCCCTTCAACAGCTGGTTTCAACAATACTTTCGCTCCACCAAATTCTGAACGAACTTCGTGAGGAATAGTTGTACCAACCATAGGAACTTCGATAAGGTTTTTCTTAGCTGCTTCAACTGCTTTACGGATAGCTTCTGGAACCTCTTGAGATTTACCAGTACCAAATCCTACGCGACCATTACGGTCACCAACAACAACAAGAGCAGCAAAACGCATGTTGCGTCCACCTTTTACAACTTTAGTAACACGGTTGATAGCAACTACGCGTTCTTCAAGTTCTACTGCATTATCTTTAAATGCCATTATTAAGTGTCCTCCCTATTAGAATTTCAATCCGTTTTCACGAGCTGAGTCAGCCAAAGCTTTAACACGTCCGTGATAGAGATATCCACCGCGGTCAAACACCACTTCAGAAATACCTTTAGCTACTGCGCGTTCAGCAACAAGTTTACCGACAACAACGGCTTGTTCTGTTTTAGTTCCTTTAGAAACTTCTTTATCAAGAGTTGATGCACTTGCGAGCGTTACACCCGCTACGTCATCAATAACTTGAGCGTAGATGCCTGTATTAGAACGGAAAATGTTCAAACGTGGGCGATCAGCAGTTCCAGAGAGTTTTCCGCGAACGCGACGGTGGCGTTTTTGGCGGAGTTTGTTTTTATCTGGTTTCGAAATCACAATTTTCACCTCTTAATTATAATGCTAGCTCATGAGAGCTTTTGGTAAAGTGACAATCCACAAAGAATTGCCATAAGGATAGAATCCTATTATTTACCAGTTTTACCTTCTTTACGACGTACGTATTCACCAACGTAACGGATACCTTTACCTTTGTAAGGTTCTGGTGAACGAAGGCTACGGATGTAAGCTGCTGTCTGACCAACAACTTCTTTGTTAATACCACTTACAACGATTGAAGTTGCAGATGGTACTTCAAAAGTAATACCATCTGGAGCTTCAACTTCGTCTTGGTGAGATTTACCAACTGAAAGAACAAGTTTTGTTCCTTGGAGTTGCGCACGATATCCGACACCGCGCATTTCAAGTTCTTTTTTGAAACCTTCAGAAACACCAACAACCATGTTGTTCAAGTTTGCACGAGAAGTACCGTGGATTGTTTTGTTTTCTTTTGAGTCGTTTGGACGGTGAAGTGTAACTTCATTGCCTTCAACTTTGATTTCAATGTTTTTGTTAAACTCACGAGTGAGTTCGCCTTTAGGTCCTTTAACAGTAACAACGTTATCGTTGTTTGTTACTTCAACACCAGCAGGCAAAGTAATAACTTTATTACCAATACGTGACATAGTATTTAATTCTCCTGTTAGATTATCAAGCCACAAAGTGACTAGTTTTCACGGGGATGAGTTTCATAGAATATAATCAACGAAACTCGCACAAATCATTGAGATAAGTGCTTAGTATCAACTTCTTACCAAACGTAAGCGATAACTTCTCCACCAACGTTCTTTTGACGAGCTTCTTTATCAGTCAAAAGACCTTCTGAAGTAGAGATGATCGCGATTCCAAGTCCGTTAAGAACTTTAGGAACATCTTCACGTTTAGAGTAAACACGAAGACCTGGTTTAGAAATACGTTTCAAGTTAGTGATAACACGTTCACCGTTTTGTCCGTATTTCAAGAATACGCGGATGATACCTTGTTTGTCATCTTCGATAACTTCAACATTTTTTACGAAACCTTCACGTTTAAGGATTTCAGCGATACCTTTTTTAATGTTTGATGCAGGTACTTCAAGTACTTCGTGTTTAGCTTGGTTAGCGTTACGAATACGTGTCAAGAAATCTGCAATTGGGTCAGTCATAACCATTTTATATTTTCTCCTCTTACTAGTAGTTTGAATAATTCACTTGCTAGTTAATGATTGAGCTAGGCTCAGATTGTGTTAAATACATTCAAATTAGGTGAAACTAACTTAAATGTACCTTGTTTTTACCAAGAAGCTTTGGTAACACCTGGAATTTGACCTTTGTAAGCCAATTCACGGAAGCAAACACGGCAAAGTTTAAATTTGCGATAAACTGAGTGTGGACGTCCACAACGTTCGCAACGAGTGTAAGCTTGCGTAGAGAACTTCGCAGGGCGTTTGTTCTTAGCAATCATTGATTTTTTAGCCAATTTATTTACCTCCTAGATTATTTTGCAAAAGGCATTCCAAGGCCTTTAAGCAATTCACGACCTTCTTCGTCAGTGTTAGCAGTAGTTACGATAACGATATCCATACCACGTACTTTATCAACATCGTCGAAGTTGATTTCTGGGAAGATAAGTTGTTCTTTAACACCAAGTGTGTAGTTACCACGTCCATCAAATGATTTAGTTGGAACACCATGGAAGTCACGAACACGTGGAAGTGATACTGATACCAATTTATCCAAGAATTCGTACATGCGTTCACCACGAAGGGTAACTTTAGCACCGATCGCTACACCTTCACGAAGACGGAAGCCAGCGATTGATTTCTTAGCTTTAGTAATCAATGGTTTTTGACCTGAAATAAGTGCCAACTCAGCAGCAGCTTTTTCAAGAGTTTTAGCGTTGTTTACAGCTTCACCAACACCCATGTTGATAACGATTTTATCAACTTTTGGCACAGCCATAACTGAAGAATAATTGAATTTTTCAGTCAAAGCTGGAATTACTTCGTTAGTGTATTTTTCTTTAAGACGGTTAGCCATTTAATACTTTCTCCTTTCCTTCGTGATTAGTCAAGCACTTCGCCTGATTTTTTGTTGTAACGAACTTTTTTGCCGTCAACAACTTTGTAACCTACACGTCCAGCTACACCGTTCTTGTCAAGAACTTGAACGTTTGAAGCGTGGATTGGTGCTTCTTTTTCCACGATAGCACCTTGAGGGTTTTCAGCTGATGGTTTTTGGTGTTTTTTGATGATTGCAACACCTTCAACAACAACTTTGTTTACTTTTGGAAGAGCTTTAAGAACTACTGCTTCAGTTCCTTTGTCTTTACCAGCAATAACGCGAACTTTATCGCCTTTTTTTACAAACATTTGAGTATTTCTCCTATTATTTCTTACGCCCTAATGGGCACCCTGAACATTTCAGGGGACTAAGTTTGTGTTAATTCAGATTAAAGTACTTCTGGCGCCAAAGATACGATACGCATGTATCCACCTTCACGCAATTCACGTGCAACAGGGCCAAAGATACGAGTTCCACGAGGAGTTTTGTCATCGCGGATGATTACTGCAGCGTTATCATCAAACTTGATGTATGAACCGTCTGGACGGCGAGCACCAGTTTTTGTACGAACGATAACAGCTTTAACAACATCACCTTTTTTAACAGCTCCACCTGGTGTAGCTTGTTTAACAGTTGCAACGATAACGTCGCCGATGTTAGCGAATTTACGTCCTGAACCACCAAGAACTTTGATAGTCAAGATTTCACGAGCACCGCTATTATCAGCAACTTTTAAGCGACTTTCTTGTTGAATCATTTCAATTGTCTCCTTTTAGTTTTATTAGATAATAACAGCTTCTTCCACAACTTCTACAAGACGGAAGCGTTTTGTAGCTGAAAGTGGGCGAGTTTCCATGATACGAACGATATCGCCTTCTTTAGCAACGTTGTTTTCATCATGTGCTTTGTATTTTTTAGAATAGTTGATACGTTTACCATAGACTGGGTGGTTACGTTTAGTTTCAACTACAACTGTGATTGTTTTATCCATCTTGTCAGATACTACGCGTCCAACAAGGGTTTTACGTTGATTACGTTCCATTATTAGAATTGCTCCTTTCCCAATCTATTATTTGATTTCAGATTGCACAGTTTTAACACGTGCAATTTGTTTTTTCACTTCGTTCAAACGGGCAGTTTGATCAAGTTGACCTGCTGCAGCTTGGAAACGAAGGTCGAAAAGTTCTTTCTTAAGTTCGTTTTCTTTTTTAGCAAGCTCTTCTTGAGACAAGCCACGAAGCTCAGCAACAAACTTTTTGATTTCTTCAAGTTTCATGTCTTCTCCTTATTCTGCTTCACGTTTCACGAATTTACATTTAACTGGCAATTTGTGGCTAGCAAGACGAAGCGCTTCACGTGCAACTTCTTCAGAAACACCTGCGATTTCGAACATTACTTTACCACGTTTAACTGGTGCTACCCAACCTTCAGGTGCCCCTTTACCAGAACCCATACGTACACCGATAGCTTTAGCAGTGTATGATTTGTGTGGGAAGATCTTAATCCAAACCTTACCACCACGTTTCATGTAACGAGTCATGGCAATACGAGCAGCCTCGATTTGACGGTTTGTAATCCAGTGGCTAGTTGTAGCTTGAAGACCGTATTCACCGAATGATACTTCTTTACCACCTTTAGCCTCACCGCGCATTTTTCCACGGAATTCACGACGGTGTTTAACACGTTTAGGTACTAACATTTGTTATTTGCCTCCTTTAGTGTTTTTACGAGCTGGAAGAACTTCTCCACGGTAGATCCAAACTTTAACACCAAGTTTACCGTAAGTTGTGTCAGCTTCTTCCCAAGCGTAATCGATATCAGCGCGAAGTGTGTGAAGTGGAACTGTACCTTCAGAGTATCCTTCTGCACGGGCAATATCTGCACCGTTCAAACGACCTGATACTTGAGTTTTGATTCCTTTAGCTCCAGCACGCATTGCACGTTGGATAGCTTGTTTTTGTGCACGACGGAAAGCAACACGTTGCTCAAGTTGGCGAGCAATTGTTTCACCAACAAGGTGAGCGTCCAAATCAGGTTTCTTGATTTCAACGATGTTGATGTGTACTTGTTTTCCAGTCAATTTGTTAAGTTGAGCGCGAAGAGCGTCAACGTTTGATCCACCTTTACCGATAACCATACCTGGTTTTGCAGTGTGAAGTGAAACAATAACTTTGTTTACAGCACGTTCGATTTCAATAGTTGAAACTGAAGCGTCTGCAAGTTCTTTTTGAATGAATTTGCGGATTGCCAAATCTTCGTGAAGGTAATCTGCGTATTCTTTTTCAGCATACCATTTCGCATCCCAGTCACGGATGATCCCGACACGCATACCAATTGGATGTACTTTTTGACCCACGAGTTTACCTCCTTATTTTTCTGACACAACTACTGTTACGTGAGTTGTGCGTTTGTTGATTGGTGAAGCTGAACCTTTCGCACGTGGACGGAAACGTTTCATTGTTGGTCCTTCGTTTGCGAATGTTTCAGATACTACCAAGTTAGCTTTTTCCAAACCAAAGTTGTTTTCTGCGTTAGCGATAGCAGAGTTAAGAGTTTTCTCAACAATGCGAGCTGCTTTGTTTGGAGTGAATTTCAAGATTGCGATTGCATCAGCAACGTTCTTACCACGGATAAGATCAAGAACAAGACGTGTTTTACGAGGTGAAACACGCACTGTACGAGCCATTGCTTTAGCTGAAGTAATTTCTGCCATTGTGTCCTCCTCCTATTAACGACGTGTTTTCTTATCGTCAGCTGCGTGACCTTTGTAAGTACGAGTTGGTGCAAATTCACCAAGTTTGTGACCTACCATGTCTTCTTGGATGTAAACAGGAACGTGTTTACGTCCATCATAAACTGCGATAGTGTATCCGATGAAACTTGGGAAAATCGTTGAACGACGTGACCAAGTTTTAATTACTTTTTTCTTTTCGTCATTTGCTTGAGCTTCAACTTTTTTCATCAAATGCTCATCGACGAAAGGTCCTTTTTTAAGACTACGTCCCATTTTGTAGTTTTCTCCTTTAAATTGAATGTACCACAGCGGCTTGCACTAAGAAATGCTACCGAGTTGGCGGATGTTATGTGCTAAGCGACTAAATTATTTTTCGTTACGACGACGAACGATAAGTTTGTCAGATTTAGCTTTCTTGTTACGAGTTTTAAGACCAAGCGCAGGTTTACCCCATGGAGTAGATGGCGCTTTACGTCCAACTGGTGCTTTACCTTCACCACCACCGTGTGGGTGATCGTTAGGGTTCATTACAGAACCACGAACTGTTGGGCGAATACCCTTCCAGCGATTACGGCCGGCTTTACCAAGGTTGATAAGTGATTGTTGTTCGTTACCTACAGTACCGATAGTTGCACGACATGTACCAAGAACCATACGAACTTCGCCTGATTGAAGACGAACAAGTACGTATTTACCTTCTTGACCCAAAACTTGAGCAGAAGCACCAGCGGCACGGATAAGTTCAGCACCTTTACCTGGTTGAAGCTCAATGTTGTGGATAACTGTACCAACTGGGATGTTTGCAAGTGGAAGAGCGTTACCAATCTTGATATCCGCATCTGGACCTGAAACGATACGTTGACCTACTTCAAGACCTTTAGGTGCGATGATGTAAGCTTTAACCCCGTCAGTGTAGTGTACAAGAGCGATGTTTGCAGTACGGTTTGGATCATACTCAATTGTTTTAACAACTGCTTCAACGCCATCTTTGTTACGTTTGAAGTCAATCAAACGGTAGTGGCGTTTGTGTCCGCCACCTTGGTGACGTACAGTGATACGACCGTTGTTGTTACGACCAGCTTTGTTCTTAAGAGAAACAAGCAATGATTTTTCAGGAGTGCTTGTAGTGATTTCTGCGAAATCCAAAGAAGTCATGTTACGACGGCCATTTGTCGTTGGTTTATAAACTTTAATACCCACGTTAATTTCTCCTTTGATTATTCAGCTTCAGCTGCAAACAACTCGATTGCTTTAGAATCAGCTGTAAGAGTGATGATAGCTTTTTTAGTTTTTGAAGTGAAACCAGTGTAACGTCCAACACGTTTTTGTTTTGGTTTAACAGTTACAGTGTTCACGCTAGCAACTTTAACACCTTCAAATGCAGCTTCAACTGCTTGTTTGATCAAGAGTTTGTGTGCACGTGTATCAACTTCGAAAGTGTATTTTCCTGCTTCAAGAGCAATCATAGATTTCTCAGTGATAACAGGTTTTTTGATTACGTCATACAAATTCATTATGCAAGAACCTCCTCGATTGATGAGATAGCTTCTTTAGTAACAAGAAGTTTATCTGCGTTTACGATGTCAAGTACGCTTGCAGTTGCAGGAGTTGCAACAGTTACGTTTGCAAGGTTACGTGCTGAAATTTCAGCGAATTTGTTTCCTTCTTCAACGATAACAAGTACTTTAGAATCGATGCTAAGAGCTGAAAGAACGTTTGCGAATTCAGCAGTTTTTGGAGCTGCAAATGAAAGAGCTTCAACTGCTACAAATTTATCTTCTGCAACTTTAGCTGAGTAAACAGATTTCAATGCAAGGCGACGAACTTTTTGTGGAAGTTTGTATCCGTAAGAACGTGGAGTTGGTCCGAAGACAACACCACCACCACGCCATTGTGGTGAGCGGATAGAACCTTGACGAGCACGTCCAGTTCCTTTTTGACGCCATGGTTTACGTCCACCACCTGATACTGCTGAACGGTTTTTAACCGCGTGAGTACCTTGGCGAAGGCTAGCACGTTGGCTGATTACGACATCAAATACTACTGATTCGTTTGGTTCGATACCGAAGATAGCGTCGTTAAGTTCAACTGTGCTAACTTCTTTACCAGTTTGGTCAAATAGTTTTACGTTTGCCATTTTTAACTGATTTCTCCTTTCTTATTATTTAGCAGCTTTAACTGCTGATTTGATAGTGATAAGAGATTTCTTAGCACCTGGTACGTTACCTTTGATAAGGATAACGTTTTTCTCTGGGATAACTTGTACAACTTCAAGATTTTGAATTGTCACACGGTTGCCACCCATACGTCCTGCCAAGTGTTTGTTTTTGAAAACACGGTTAGGCGCAACAGGTCCCATTGAACCTGGACGACGGTGATAACGAGAACCGTGAGCCATAGGTCCGCGTGATTGACCGTGGCGTTTGATAACACCTTGGAAACCTTTACCTTTTGAAGTACCAGTTACGTCAACAACATCTCCAGCTTCGAATGTGTCAACAGTGATTTCTGATCCAACTTCCAAGCCTTCAATGTTTTTGAATTCACGAATGAAGCGCTTAGGAGCTGTGTTAGCTTTCGCTACGTGGCCTTTGGCAGGTTTGTTGCTCAATACTTCGCGTTTGTCGTCAAAACCAACTTGAACTGCTTCGTAACCGTCTGTCTCAACAGTTTTAACTTGAAGCACAACGTTTGGAGTAGCTTCGATGACAGTAACAGGGATAAATTCACCTGCTTCAGTGAAGATTTGAGTCATTCCCACTTTTTTCCCTAAGATTCCTTTTGTCATGAGAAAATATTTCCTTTACTTTATTGTTTTTTCAAAAAGTTTTTTATGAGCGTTTTTTATGCTCAAAAAAGTTTTTAACGAGCGTTTTTTATGCTCATTGAATCAAACTTTAAATTAAAGTTTGATTTCTACGTTCACACCACTTGGAAGATCAAGTTTCATCAAAGCGTCAACTGTTTTTTGAGTTGGGTTGATGATGTCGATAAGACGTTTGTGTGTACGCATTTCAAATTGTTCGCGAGAATCTTTATATTTGTGAGTCGCACGAATAATTGTGTAGAGACTACGTTCAGTTGGAAGTGGAACTGGTCCAGCAACTGTTGCACCTGTGCGAGTTGCAGTTTCTACGATTTTTTCAGCCGCTGTATCAAGCGTACGGTGTTCGTAAGCTTTCAAACGGATACGAATTTTTTTGTTTGCCATTTTTTCTCCTCTTTCGTCTATTTAAGATAATAGGCTAGCTCCTCAAGAAAACCAACACGGATTGCGTGGCAGTGCAACCAGGCGTGTCGCAACCTCTTGTATCATAGCTAAGTGCTGTATTTACAGCACCATAATATAATAACAAAAGAACCCACTCATTGCAAGGGATTTTTTAAGTTTTTTTCTTTTTTCTTTATTTTCTTTTTGACTAAACAAAAAAATCCACCTTCGATGGATTTTTTATCAACTTTCTTTAGTGTAGTCGTACCCCATGTGTTCATAGGCTTTAACCGTTGCAACACGTCCTGTTCGTGTTCGCATAATAAATCCTTTTTGAATTAGATAGGGTTCATACATATCTTCTACCGTTTCTCGCTCTTCAGCAATATTAACTGACAAGGTCCCTAGACCAACCGGTCCACCACCATACATCTCAATCATGGTTCGGAGAATTTTTTGGTCGACATAATCTAGTCCTTCATGGTCCACATCCAACATAGTCAACGCCTTGTCTGCAATCTTATCATCAATGATGCCATCACCCATAATTTGTGCATAGTCTCTCACACGCTTAAGTAGGCGGTTAGCAATACGTGGCGTTCCACGACTACGACGTGCTAACTCTAGGGCAGCCTCAGGTGTTATAGTCATATCAAAGATTTCTGAAGTGCGTTCTATAATTTCCTTCAAATCTGGTAACTCATAATATTCCATATGACCATTAATCCCAAAACGAGCCCTCAATGGATTTGACAACATACCTGCTCGTGTGGTTGCACCCACTAAAGTGAACGGTGGTAACTCTAGGTGAACACTACGACTTGTTTCACCTGCACCAATCATGATATCGATGTAGTAATCTTCCATAGCACTATAAAGTACTTCTTCCACTGCCATAGGCATTCGATGAATCTCATCAATAAATAAGATATCACCTGGCTCCAAGTCATTTAGTATGGCAACCAGATCTCCAGCCTTCTCAATTGCTGGCCCAGACGTCTGCTTTAAATTGACGCCCATCTCATTAGCTATCACAAAAGCCATGGTCGTTTTCCCTAAACCTGGAGGACCAAACAAAAGAGTATGATCCAATGCTTCATCACGAAGTTTAGCTGCCTCTATAAAAATCTTTAATTGGTCCTTAACCTTATCTTGACCAATATATTCCTTAAAGTACTGAGGACGAAGGGTACGCTCAACATACTCTTCATCTCCTAGTAAATCATTATCTAATATTCTTGCCATAGGCTTATTTTAGCACAAAACAAAAAATGCAGTCAAAATTTGTCCATAAAAAAGAAGACAAGACTTGCCTTCTCTTTTGATTATTTCTTACCACCCTTAACTGGTGCCTTATCAGCTTTCTCTATAGCTTCTTTAATTGTCTTAGTATAGAGTTTAGCACCACGGTTAATAGAGTCGCTATCAGATCCAAAGTGAACCCCATCTGTACCATTCCAGATAGAAATATTTTCTTTAGCCACTTGATACCAGTCAGCAACCGTCACAAAGTCGTATTTCTTAGCCATCTCTAACTCATACTTACGTAACTGAATCAAAGATTGGGCCTCATTACCAGATTTACTACCATTATATGGTGTCACAAAGATAATATGGTGACCCTTAGGTAAATTCTTGATGATTTTATTAATAACGCCTTTATAGTCGTCAATCTCATTAACACCACCAGCAATGACAACATCCTTAGCAAGAGCATTACTATCCGCATAATCTTTAAGCAAATCATTGATTGTTGATAGGTTACGACTGACAACTGCATCTATAGCGACATTATCAATACTTGATTCCAGCTGATCTTTTGATCTAAGAGCTACGGAGTCCCCTAAAACTGTCACTCCCTTATTCACACCAAATGAAGTAGCCTGACTGTTTTCCGCATTGGTACGCGTTAATTTCATCTTAGTCTGAGCTTGCGACAAACCATTAGCTTCTAAATCTTTCTCGAAGTTCCCTACAGCTGGCGCAAAGAGAGAAATAAGCACTGTAATTAAAGTAAGACCACTAAAAACATAAAGCACAATATGTCGGTACGGCGTCAAGTCTAAATCTATTCCAAAGAGACTGGCCTTTCTTCCTGCAATAAATGGCTCTATTATATAGTAGGAAAGTGTTGCAAAAACAATTGACAGAATCGTTGTCAGAATGACTGCGATAATATTATTGGTCAATTGACTAAAGATAATATATAGTGGCCAGTGAAAAAGATAGACACTATAGCTAATCTCTGCCAAATAACTAATAAGAGCAGGCTCTGATTTTCCAGGCAATTTCTCATGGAGGACACGGGCAGAGTAAATCATAACAGCCGTGAACAAACTAGCTAAAACAAAACCAAATAGATAGGTGATGCGTTCCTCAAAATGAAGGACTAAGCCCAACAATACGAGCAAAGCAAAACTTCCTACCATATAAAGGACTGTCTTTTTCAGAGTCCAAAGGCGTATATTTTTCTTGAACCTAGCGGTCGTTTCATACACACCTGAAAGTGTCGCAAAGAGAGAACCTAGGAAGAATGGATAGGCATGCGTAATTGATGAGAAATATAAGCGAGAAAAACTATCAACAAAGAAAGCGCTAATAAACATTGATAGGAAGCTCACCATAAAGCAGGCAAGAGATACCATAAAGACTAGACTTCTAAATTGATTTTGATGTTTAACACGCTTAGCTAGGAACCAAAGCAAGGCACCCCAAAGAATATAATAGTGAACCTCAATAGCCAGACTCCATGTATGGAGGTAAATATGCTGGTTAAACTGGTTCTCATAATTTCCCCCGGTCAAAATCTCATAATAGTTAGTTACAAAACCGATAACAGAGGTGATTTGACGTCCAATACCTGCAATAAAATCATTTCGAACCAAGAGTGCCAAAGGGGTGCAGATAAGAACCATCAACACAAGTGGTGGTACTATCCGGTAGAAGCGTCGTCGCATAAAACCAAGGTAATCAATGCGATGCGTCCTAGATACCTCATCAATCAAAAGTGCTGTAATCAAATACCCTGAGAAGGTAAAGAAGACATCAACACCGATGAAGCCCCCAGGAAGAATACTTGGGAAGAAATGATAAATCAGAACCAAAAGAAGTCCTGTCACACGAATATAAGAAAACCAGTTAATTCTCATCCTTTAAAAATCCCCTGTTTAAATTTTCCTTTGTAGGTAACCTTATTTTCAGTAGTCAATTTTCCTTGACCATCGGCTTGACCAGACTTGAACTCTCCTTGATAAATCCAACCCTCATGAGATTTGAAGGTTCCTTGACCATTAAAGGAACCATTCTTAAATTCTCCCGTATAGGTATCACCATTATCATAGGTCAAAGTTCCATGACCATTCAAACGATGGTTCTGTATCTGACCTTTATAGGCAATCTTAGTCCCATCAATCTTGATAGAATGTTGCGTTTTTATAGTCACCAAAAACAAGGACAGGGCGCATAAAATAATAACCCCTACTGTAATACGCTCAAATTGTTTTCGGTCAATATCAATATTTTTAAAATCAAAATCCTTTAGTTGTTTAAAATTCATTGTCTATCCTTAATCCACTGTAACCAGTCTCGACAACCTGCAGTTACCAATTTGTATGTTTCTTCAAAGTCACCTGTATACCATGGGTCCGGAACTCCACCAGGTCTGAAAAGCTTGATTTTATCGTCATAACGCCCTGCAGATATCTGTAGAAGATCCTCAACATTTGACTCATCCATTCCAACAACTAGATCAAAGAACTCAAAATCCGCCTGACTAATCTGTTGTGAGCCCTTGGACGAGTCAAAAGAAATAGCATATTCTCTTAAAATCTTTTGGGTTCCTTGATGAACTGAATTTCCATGCTCCCATGAAGATGTCGCGCGACTTTCGATATGCAAAGACTTTTCTTGGTCCAGCTCTTTCATCACAAATTCTGCCATTGGGCTACGACAAATATTCCCCAGACAAACAAATACAATCTTATTCATTATTCACCTCTTGCCCAAAACTATTAAGAGATCTGCTCACTTATTTTCTTCGTCAAAATTATGAACACACTTTTAAATCATGAAAGTAGGTTCTCATTAATTTTCATTTAATCAATCCATATTATACCGAAAAACTAATCAAATAGAAAGGTTTCTTTCCTAATCATATCGAAAAATTAGTCACCTTTTTTAACAGTTGCAATATTCATATTAATCTATATGTTTAAGGCGTGAGAAAAGAGAACCTAGTTTCCTAGATTCTCCTTTTGTTGGCTTTAGATATTTGACCAAACACTTTCAAGGATGTTTGTTTGTTCACGTCCTGGTCCTACAGAGAAAGTAGAGATACGTACACCTACCAATTCACCAACACGACGAACATAATTACGAGCATTTTCAGGAAGCTCATCTAAACTACGGCAACCTGTAATGTCTTCTTCCCAACCTGGCAATTCTTCATAGATTGGTTTACAACGTTTCAGTTGCTCAAGACTAGCTGGGTAGTGATCAATACGCTCACCATCAAGGTCATAAGCTACACAAATTTTTACAGTGTCAAGACCTGAGAGAACATCGATACAGTTCAAGCTGAGGTTTGTGATACCTGATACACGACGACTATGGCGCATCACCACTGAGTCAAACCATCCTACACGACGTGGACGTCCTGTTGTTGTTCCATATTCATGACCAACTTCACGGATGCGTTCACCAACTTCATCAAATAACTCAGTTGGGAAAGGACCATCACCAACACGACTCGTATAGGCCTTACATACACCAACTACCTTATTAATTTTAGATGGACCAACACCAGAACCGATTGTAACACCACCCGCAACTGGGTTTGATGACGTTACAAATGGGTAAGTACCTTGGTCAATATCAAGCATAACCCCTTGAGCTCCTTCAAAGAGGACACGTTTACCTGCATCAAGAGCGTCATTCAAGATAACGGATGTATCTGTGACATATTGCTTAATTTGTTGTCCGTAAGCGTAGTATTCTTCAAAAATCTCATCGAATGATAATTCTTCAGCTTCATACATCTTACTGAAAAGACGGTTTTTCTCAGCTAAGTTCGTTTTCAAACGATCAGCAAAGATTTCTTTATCCAAAAGGTCTGCAATACGGATACCTACACGCGCAGCCTTATCCATATAGGCAGGACCAATACCTTTGTTAGTTGTACCAATCTTATTGTCACCTTTGGCGGCTTCTTGCAGTTGATCAAGTTTAATATGGTACGGCAAAATAACGTGTGCGCGGTCAGAAATACGAAGGCTCTCTGTTGACACACCTTCTGCATGAAGATATTCCAACTCTTTGACAAGTGATTTAGGATTGACCACTACACCGTTCCCGATAACAGAGATTTTCTCTGGGAAGAAAATACCTGATGGAATCAAGTGCAATTTAAATTTCTTACCATCGATAACAATCGTGTGACCTGCATTGTCTCCACCTTGATAACGTGCAATCACTTCGGCATCTTGACTTAGGAAATCTGTAATTTTCCCTTTACCTTCATCACCCCACTGGGTACCCACAACAACTACTGATGTCATATTATTTTGATAACGGACAGCTCCACCTTTACGAGGCTGTCCCCACCTTTCTTGAAAAACTTCACGGTGGGAATTTCACCCACAAGTTTTGCGTTACAGTTTATTATAGCAGAAAAAAGTCTATTTGTTCAACGTTGAAAGCGCTTCTTACAAAATATTCTGACAGTTATAGCTAAGATTGCAACTAGTTATTTACTATATCTTTTTAACCTTGCTTATTATGTATAACTATCAGCTATTTAACCTGCTTCATATAATCATTTAACTGCCTTTGATTCTTTAAAATAATTGTCTTGTCAGAATAATTTTTAACAACTGCATTATATCTCTCTACATATTTTTGAGAACGTCCGTCTAATAAAATCCATTTCACAAATGTAAAATCAAATTTTTCATTACAGCCTTCTGCCATGCTAGGACGTGTCTTTCCCCTATATGTTAAATAACGCCTAAACGCCCGATAGAGACAATTAACTCTGTTAAAGTTGAAATAGACAATACAGTCAGCTTCCCTCATACGTTCTTCATAAAGACAGGCCGAGTAATTCCCTTCAATAATCCAATCACTTTGTAGCATAAATGTTGATATATCGCCAGTCATTTCATCAACTGTTCGCTCTTGCCAATTTGATGTGAAATGAATTTTATCTAAATGAAGTACCTCACAATCGTAGTGTTGACCTAAAAAATTTGCCAAAGTCGACTTTCCAGAACCACTATAGCCAATGATTGCAATTTTCAACTCATGTCTCCTTTTTCAATTCTGTTTCTTGACTATTATCATAACACAAAGCATATATTTAGAAGAAATTATCATTGGGAACAACTCTCGTTTAGACAAATAAACACGTAAAGTTCTGTTTAAAGTGAGTTCTTTCTTAGAAAAATAAAAAAGAGACTTACAAGCAAGTCTCTTTCCGATATTAAGATGCCCCCTACATGAATTTGTAAGAACTTTTCATATTGAAAATAAACAAAAATGTTGAAATATAGCTGATTTTAGGGAAATACTTTTAGGTATTTTCAATGTCAGGATTTAAAAATGGGGCAAAAGTGGGGCAAAAACAAATTAACGAAAAAAATATCGAGTTCGTGCATCAAGTAAATGATAAATTGCAAGAATAAGTGCAACATTTACTCGAACTCATCCTCTAGAGCTTCACTAGCAGTTCTGTAAGCTAAACATTTTCGTGGTCGGTGATTGATATCATATAAAGCCTTGGTTCCCAAAGCTTTTTTATGTTATAAACTCATTAAAAGAACCCCCAGTTAGATTTGGAATATTTTTTATTCTGTGTCACATAAAAATAAATAAAATGAATGGCTATAGCTAGAGCGAAGATGGTTGCAATACTCAGCACTATTGTAGGATTCGAAGCGAAAACCAAAGAGAGAATCAAGGCAGCCAGATAGAGTGTCGCTTGAGCACAGTAGTAACTTTTCGAATAGCGAAGATAGTTTTTGTTATAGGGCCCATTTGCTAGGACAGCAGCTTGGAAGAGGCCAATTCCGATATAAAAGAAGCTGATTGCAACGAGAAGATTAGCCTCAGGATTCAGAAGAAAACCCATCGAAACTGTCATCAACATAAGCCCAATGAAAATAGGATAGTGACTATAAATTATAAATAATCCCTTTTGATTGGATCCTTCGTCAATAGCATGGTCAAATTCACCAAAATAAAACAAGAACAGAGAAAGCATGATAACGAAATTAAGAACCGAATATATCGAGAAATTCTCAACTGTAAAGAAGTTAACTAGCCCAATAACCATCTCTCCAAACGTAATAATGACAAGAAGGGAGACGCGCTCGATTAAATGGGGAAGATTTACTTGGAAATGCTCATCTTTAGTAATCAAGAAAATTGGCACAATAAATGTTAGCAGAATACTAGCAATAAAGATATAGACTCCAACGTAAATAGGAAAAAGAGCTGCCAGATAGACTCCTAAGCTTTGTAGACCTGTCAACCATAGAAAACCTTTGATACTTTCCCGATCAGCACTATCGGTTGATCCTCTAAAAAACTGAACCAAATATTGAAAAAATAAGGTAAGGGTTAATGTGCCAACAGCCCAACAGGTATGATAGTACCATTGTTGCCAATTGTATCCAATCATATTGGATATAAAGAGCATAAGTCCCATGTTGATAAACATGATTACCATGTTAAATAACGAGTTTGTTCCATAGCGATTGGTATAAATGGTTTGAATCATCCAGGAATTGATGATAACCATGACAGAGATGAAGAAATCAAGTAAAGAGTCCCAAGCCAAAACACCGTTATGAATAGGGTGAATTAAAGCAGTTGCTTTTGAAATTGCAAAAACAAACACTAGGTCATAAAATAGTTCTGAAAATTCTACACGTTTATGCTTAATAAGAGTTGCCATCTTAAGACCTTTCTATTCTAGAAGTACAATTTATTATAACAGAAAATGGTAATGAGAGAAAAGGAGATGCTTAAATAACTTCATGTGACGCGAATTGTCAAAACCTTGGAGCACATTTACCTCATGTACCAACTCACAGGCAGAGTGTTTGATGATTGATAATGAAGAATGGGTAATGAAAAAATTATCGAAATGGATAGGGAATATCCCTTTTTATTTTGCTTTAAATCAGATTTTTGGATGGAATAGTAGATGATAAGACAAAATATCTTTGAAGATACAAAAAGACAAACGCCAAAAATGACGTTTGTCTACGTTCTGAGGTAGCCTTTAGGCTCCCTTTTTTCTTAGAAAATACCGATGAGTAATTGCATGCCAAGACTAGTCAGGATGATAGCGATCCAGCAAAGGGCTCCAAGAAGAATGGATTTTCCACTGGATTTGATCATAGCAACGAGGTTAGTTTTGAGACCAATAGCACTCATAGCCATGATGATGAGGAATTTGGAGAGCTGTTTGAGAGGTGAAAAGAAGCTATTGCTAACACCAAAAGAAGTAAGGACGGTAGTTAGCAGAGAAGCTAGGATGAAGTAGAGAATGAAAACGGGGAAGATTTTTTTAAGCTTTACTCCTTGGTTGTTGTCTTGTTGACGGCTTTGCCAATAGGAGAGGAAGAGAGTAATAGGGATAATAGCTAAGGTACGAGTCAGTTTGACAATGGTTGCAGATTCTAGAGTATTGGTATGATACAGACTATCCCAGGAGCTAGCTGTGGCTGTTACAGAGGAAGTATCGTTGACCGCAGTACCCGCAAAGAGAGCAAAACCTTCGTTGGAGAGATGGAGCCAAGAACCTAGAGTTGGAAAGATAAGAGCTGCCAAGACATTGAAGAAAAAGATAACAGAAATGGCTTGGGCTACTTCTTTTTCCTTGGCGTGAATAACAGGAGCAGTCGCTGCAATGGCAGAACCGCCACAGATAGAAGAGCCTACCCCAATCAAGGTAGCTAGCTTTGTATCCATGTTAAAAAATCGTTGGAAAAAGAAAGCAATAATTAAAGCGATAGAAATAGTCGAGAGGATGACAGGAAGGGAAGATTTTCCAACTGCGAAAACTTGTGAGATATTGAGTCCAAACCCAAGCAAGATAACAGCATACTGAAGCAATTTTTTGGAGCTATAAGTCAAACCAGCATCCAGTTGTTTATAGGGAGTGAGAAAGGGGTAGAGAATCATTCCGATAAAAATGGCGAAAACAGGTGCTCCCACAACAGGCAGAAAGCCTCCTAAAACCCAAGAGATGATAGAAATGATAAGACAGGCTAACAGTCCTGCCCAATTTTTTGATAGAAATGACATAAAAACCTCCGAAAATAAATACTTCTTATTATAATCTTATCTGTCAGAAAAGTAAAATAGAAAGTAGGAATAAGGTTGTAAATTAACGGAATTTTGCGGTCAGAGAGCTTTTGTAGTTCAATAGATATATGTTCTTTGACCAATAAGGATGCAAATGTGGCATATGTTATTGAAAAAAAAATGAATTTGATGAGCCTGGATATGTGAAGTAATTATGTGAGATAAGAAAATAAATAAGAGAGTTGAAAATGTACTGCACCCCAAAAGTTAGACAGAGAAAATCTAACTTTTGGGATCAGTACATATCCTCGCTTTTTTTAATCTAATAGGTCCTTATTTTCAATTAAGAGTTCTAGTGGGGATTTATCTCTTGCTACAATAAAACCAGGTTCATATTGGTTATGAAATGTTCTTTTCGGAGAAGTTGGATCCATATACAACTCTTCTCCATCTTCTGTGTATAGTTGGTTGCCTCTTGTTAGGTAAAGTAAATCCTCTAAGTACTGTCCATCTGTTTCTAGAAAATGTTCGATGTATTTGACAGCTTTTAAGATTTCACTTACTTTATCAGAGTATTCATTAGTTTCAAGAACACTCTTTTCTAACTCAATCTCTTTACTAGTTCCAAATAGTTGGGTTGGAGTTGCATTAAAATATTCTGCTATCTTATCCAAATTTGCAAAGGTAGGATAGCTTTTTTGTTTTTCGTAATCAGAGATGGACTGTTTACCGATTCCTAAATCTTCCGCAAGTTGAGTTTGACTTACTCCTTTTTCTATGCGTAGTCGTGCCAAATTGGGTCCAAAATTTTGAATAATAAAGGTCATGATAAACTCCTATGTTGTATTTTAAACTTATTCTATCACCTATAAACTTACAAATCAAGTTTTTAGTTGACTACTCAAAATATTTTTTATAAAATATATTTATAACTTACAAATAAGTTATAAACGATACAAATAACTCATATGTTTAGGAATAGTGAGTGAGGAGGAATTTGAGGACGAGACTATGACTATGACTATGACTGATGACTATTCGAAGCCTTGGAGCTAGAAATTGTGTGGACAAGGGCAAGGGACGAGCCTGACGGGAAGTCAGGCGAAGTCCTGCAGGCTGCCGTCCAGACAATTTCTAGCCAAGCAAAAGCTGGCTATTCTAACAGCCAGCAAAAAGGTACACTTAGGACAACGTCCAAAGAACGACGGAACGATCAAACGTTGATTTGACGGTGTTTCTGAGGCCTAAAAAATCTAAAAGAAGGGGGGACAATTTTGTTGGTTTCTATACAAGATTTAAGAAGCATTCAAGAACGATGTGAAATAGGAGAATTAGTACAGAGGTTAGATGTCAGTATTGATAGATTAACGGTTATCTGGGATACAGACACTGGTTCCCTAAGACGAATTTTCAAAAATCTGAAACAGGCAATAAGTACAAGAGTTGACTCATTTGAAATACATGATAACGTGCGAGATGATGTCTTTACTTTAGCTAAGGATTTTAATGAGTATGATTCAATCAATATTATATTTTTCCAATTATCCACTTATGGAGGTGAACAATTGATTCGAATTGATTTCAATCCTAATACTTTAAAAGAATTTGATGGAATGAAAGTTTGGAGGCAATTAATGTACTTTGCCAGATTGAATTCATTGACGGTACGTTTGTCTCGTTTTGATTTGGCATTTGACATTTTCAACAGGCCTGAAATCGTTAATTTGCAACATATTAAAGGTGGTGTTACCCATAAGGTCTTCTATGGTCGAGGGGGCGAATTAGAGACGAAATATTGGGGTTCTAGCGGTAGTAATGTACAAGTTAGGTTATATGATAAGAACAAAGAAATCATTGCTCACAAGCGCGAAGAGAAGCTAGATTTGGGTGTAAATCCGTTTTGGTGGAGATTGGAGTTCCAACTCAGAACCAAAGCGATTGGTGAGGAGATGGTCCAAGATATTATGAATCGACTTGATAATTTCGGATTTTATAAGCTAGATCATATTCGAGTGGAGCAAAGAGCATTTACAATTATCTTTGTCAACAATCCTGAACTGTTGTCATTGGCTTTTCCAAATTTAAAATCAGATAGCATCAAAAAGAAAAAAACAAGAGTCCGCAAACTATTGAGAGAAGAAACGAACCAATTTGCGGAAGAATTAAAAGAAGTATTAATACAGAATCTCCCTAAATTAAATACAGAATTACAACTACTTGTAGGTGAGTTTCTGACTTTAGAAAATCAATAAGGAGGATAACTATGGATCATAATTTAATTAGCAACAAAGAATTAATTGAAATGGGCTATCGCCCTCACACTGCAAATGATATCATCCATCAGGCAAGAGAATTACTTGTCTCACGAGGCTATACATTTTATAATCGCAAACGTTTGATGGTTGTTCCAAAAAGTGTTGTAAATGAGATTCTAGGAACTGAGGTGGCGTAATATGGCAAGTGTTCGTTATCGAAAGCGAGGAGATAGTAATTTATGGACCTATGAAATTCGTAGCGAAGGGAAAACTGTTGTTCATAATAGCGGTTTTAAAACAAAAAAACTTGCAGAGTCAGAAGCTGAACCGATTCTGCAAGAACTTCGTTTAGGAAAAAGAATTTCTAGAGATATTTCTCTTGTAGATCTGTATCAAGAATGGCTTGAACTAAAAATTCTACCGAGTAGTAGGTCGGAAGAGACAAAGAAAAAATATCTTCTCCGTAAAAACACAATTGAAAGATTATTTGGAAATAAAAAAGTCACTCAAATTCGTGCGAGTGAATACCAAAGAATTATGAATAAGTATGGACAAACAGTTGGTAGAAATTTTCTTGGTAGATTGAATACTGGGATTCATCAGAGCATCCAAATGGCAATTGCCGACAAAGTTCTAATTGATGATTTTACACAACATGTCGAGTTATTTTCATCCAAAGAACAACAGATGACAGAAGAGAAATATTTACATACAGAAAGGGACTATCTGGATTTACTTTTAGCAGTAAAGAAAAAATTTGATTACCAACGTTCAATTGTTCCTTATATCATCTATTTTCTATTAAAAACAGGCATGAGGTTTGGAGAGTTAATAGCGTTAACTTGGAATGAAGTTGACTTTGACAGAGGACTGCTAAAAACATATAGGAGGTTTAATACCCTTTCTCATAAATTTGTCCCTCCAAAAAACAAAACGTCTATTCGGATGGTACCGATAGACGAAGAATGTATTAAGATATTACAAGACCTAAAAATTGAACAGGAGAAGGCTAATAAAGAGCTAGGAATCAAGAATAGGTATAAAATGATTTTTCAGCATTATGGATATATTCACTTGGTACCAGATATTGCAAGTGTCAATAAAGCTTTGAGTGTTCTTTTAAATGAATTAGATATTTATCCAATTATCACGACAAAAGGAGCACGTCATACCTATGGAAGCTACCTCTGGCACAAAGGATTTGACCTTGGAGTTATTGCAAAAATTCTAGGGCATAAAGATATTTCAATGTTAGTAGAAGTATATGGACACACTTTAGAAGAGAAAATTTTTGAAGAATTTAATCAAATTAGAGATGTCTGGAAAGATTGCTCATAAAAAAATGTGGGGCAAATGATGGGGCAAATCAGTTATAGACAAGCAAAAAAGCCTTATAAATCAAGGCTTTTTCCTGTTGATTTAGATGCCCCCTACAGGGCTCGAACCTGTGACCCATGGATTAAGAGTCCACTGCTCTACCAACTGAGCTAAGGAGGCTGGATGCTGTATTGGTACCGATGATCCACGGTTTGTATTGAACCCGCGACGTAAAAAAGCAGGTGGGCGACTCGCTACTAACTTCAGTTGCTTCTGGGTGAGCCAGCCTGCACACTGTTAATAGACCTCTGTCTCCCGATAATACAAAAATTAGTCGGTCAACACTTATATGTGGATTCGTATACCACAGCAATTTCTATGTTTTTATAATACCACTTTTGAAAATTATTGCAAGAGGAAAAATCAATTTTTTTGCAATCGTTTTCGTTGATTCCTCTCGTATTACCTAGATAACTTATCAATCCGTTCTTTATTAGCTCCAAGAGCTCTTTCATATTTCCCGGTTTCATTGGGTTGGAAATAATTCACACCTCTTAATTTATCTGGAAGGTATTGTTGCTTGACCCACTTTTCGGGATAAGCATGGGGATACTTGTAATCTTGTGCATTGCCCAGTTCCTTGCTTCCAGCATAGTGTCCATCTCTCAAATGACGAGGAATCGGTAAATTTCCTGATTTTCTAAGGTCTGCCAAGGCAGCATCCATAGCCATATAAGCCGAATTCGACTTGGGAGATAAAGCTAAGTCAACAACTACATTGGCTATCAAAATACGCGCCTCTGGGAAACCTACTTTCTGTGCAGCTTCCAAAGCTGTAACCGTGTGAACTTGCGCATCAGGATTAGCTAAACCAATATCCTCGTATGCAATCACAGTCAAGCGCCGCGCTAGACTAGGGAGATCTCCTGCTTCAACCAAACGCGCTGCATAATGAAGACTGGCATTAACATCAGAGCCTCGAATAGATTTTTGCAAAGCAGAGAGCACATCATAGTGTCCATCACCGTCTTTATCCATGGTGATATAGCTACGTTGTAAACTATTTTCCACTGTATCTAAAGTAATATGGCGAAGCCCATCTTCTGAAGCTGGCGTCGACATGACAGCTAGATCTAACGAATTATAAGCCGAACGTAAATCACCATTAGTAGCCGTAGCAATAAAATCTAGAGCATCATCATCTAACTGGACATCAAAGTCAAAACCACGCTCCTTGTCCTCTAAAACACCTAGGATAGCTTCCTTAATATCCTCGTTAGAGAGTGGTTCCAACTCAAATATTTGTACACGACTACGGATGGCTGGTGTTACAGAAAAAAACGGATTCTCCGTTGTAGCCCCAATCATGATAATATTACCATTCTCTAAGAGTGGTAATAAAAAGTCTTGTTTAGCTTTATCTAAACGATGAATCTCATCTAGGAGCAGAACTAAGCCACCTGAAAATTTAGCCTCTTCCGCAATTTCCTGCAGGCGTTTCTTGCTATCAACTGTAGCATTAAAGGTTCTAAAAGCAAATTTTGTTGTTCCTGCAATAGCACTAGCTATTGAGGTCTTCCCGATTCCTGGTGGCCCGTAGAGAATCATTGACGATAGCATATTAGCTTCTACCATACGGCGAATAATTTTACCTTCACCAACCAGATGCTTCTGACCAATCACCTCTGAAATTGTACGTGGACGCATGCGTAGAGCAAGATTATCTGGCATCTTCTCTCCTTTTTTAACTGATTTTTTCTTATTATAATAAGCATATACTATTTTGTTACAAAAAGAAATCATAAATAGTTCTTGTCAAACCTAAATTCTTATGATAGAATGTTTTGGTATGTGGTGCTAGCACATCCGTAATAAATTCTACCTAGGAGGAAAACACGAAATGGCTAAAGTATGTTACTTTACAGGACGTAAAACTGTTTCTGGAAACAACCGTTCACACGCTATGAACAAAACTAAACGTGCCGTTAAACCTAACCTTCAAAAAGTTACTATCCTTGTTGATGGTAAACCTAAAAAAGTTTGGGCTTCAGCTCGTGCGCTTAAATCTGGTAAAGTTGAACGCGTTTAATCTTATTGGATATTAAGAGAGATGACTTTAGTCGTCTCTTTTTTTATTCATCATCTTTCCCTTTTGGGTATACTTATGTTATAATAAAGAACTAACAGATAATTCTTATAGAAAGAAGGTGTCAGTATGGGATTTACAGATGAAACTGTTCGTTTCAACCTAGACGACGGTAGCAAAGATGAAATCAGTAATACTTTGACAAATGTCTACCGTTCGTTGGCTGAGAAAGGTTATAATCCTATCAACCAAATCGTCGGTTATGTTCTGAGCGGTGACCCTGCTTATGTTCCGCGTTATAATGACGCCCGTAACCAGATTCGTAAATACGAACGTGATGAAATCGTTGAAGAACTCGTTCGCTATTATCTTAAAGGAAATGGAATTGACCTCTAATGCGAGTAATGGGACTTGATGTTGGCTCAAAAACAGTAGGAGTTGCGATTAGTGACCCCCTCGGTTTTACGGCCCAAGGCGTTGAAATTATCAAAATTGACGAGGAGGCTGAAGAGTTTGGTTTCGACCGGCTAGGCGAGCTCGTTAAAGAATATAAGGTAGAAAAATTTGTTGTTGGTCTTCCTAAAAACATGAATAACACTGAAGGACCACGTGTTGAGGCAAGCAAAGCCTATGGTGACAAAATCAAGGAAATCTTTGGAATTCCTGTAGATTACCAAGACGAGCGCTTGACAACTGTTCAAGCCGAGCGTATGTTAGTTGAACAAGCAGATGTCAGCCGTGGAAAACGTAAAAAAGTTATTGATAAATTAGCTGCCCAACTTATTCTACAAAACTACCTCGATCGAATGTTTTAAGAAAGTGTAATAGAGACCTAATAGTCAGGTGACAATCTAGTAAACTGACAAGCAAATATACTAGATTTTCCTCACTATTCAGCGCTCTCTTCAAAAAGGAGAACAATATGTCACACAATCACGACCACAACCATGATCATGAAGTCATCACTTTAGTAGACGAACAAGGAAATGAAACACTTTTTGAAATCTTGTTGACTATTGATGGACGCGAAGAATTTGGTAAAAACTATGTTCTTTTAGTACCAGCTGGTGCTGAAGAAGATGCTAATGGAGAAATCGAAATACAAGCATACTCATTCACTGAAAATGAAGACGGTACTGAAGGCGACCTTCAACCAATCCCTGAAGATTCAGATGCTGAATGGGATATGATCGAAGAAGTTTTCAATAGCTTTATCGACGAAAACTAAATATATTCAATGCCATAGGCAAAGAAATAGCTTGTTAAAAAGAGATTGGGATATTGTATCTCAGTCTCTTTTTTAGATATTTTTTATTAAATGTAAGAAATTAGAGGAAAATTGACTAAATGGTATTATCTGATATACTTTAAATAAGACAATTAGGAGGCAAGACCCTTCTATTTATAACTTTCCAAATGTCAACAAAGGAGTTTAATTGTGAGTCCATACAACGAAGACAATACTGTAGATTCAAGTGGCTACCAAGGTTATCATCGAAGCCACCATCGATCTCATACACAAGATAGTCAATCCGAAAAGATTGAAGTGACAATTCAAGGACATACCGAAGAATCAGATTCTTCTCAAATAGAGAAAAAAACTAAGATCTCACTTCCATGGAAGCATAAAGGTCATATCCTGATTTTCAGTTTGATCTTAAGTATTTTTAGTATATCAGTTCCCTGCTTTACAGACTTTGCCAATAATATACAGTCTCAAAACCTTTATATTGCAAAAATGTTTGCCAATGGTAGCTTACCTTACTCTGACTTTTTTGCGACAGGTGGATTCTTTTATTACCTCCTGGTTTCTCTGGCTTTCCGTTTAGGATCAACGCTTTGGCTAATTCCTATACAATTCCTCGCCTACTATCTTTCTGGTAGTTACCTTTACAAGACTGTCATGCACATGACAAGTAAGAAGGAAATTGCCACTCTAATTAGTATTATTTTCTATATCACTAATGGAACACTTGGTTTTGGTGGGCTTTACCCTATCCAATTTGCTATGCCTTTTGTCCTAGGTGCAATCTTCTTCTTAACTCGTTACTTTGCGGGTCATAGTCGTGACGAAGCCTTTATTCTTTACGGCTTTGCTGGAACTGCCGGGGCCCTCTTTGAAGCTCGAACTCTTATTTTCTGGATATTGTCACTTGTGACAATCTTCGTTTACAACCTTGTCAACAAACACTTTGCTCGTGGTTTTTATCAAGTTCTTTGTATTGTTTTTGGTAATATTCTAGTATTGTATCTATGTCTTTACTTTATCCTTAATTTACAAATTACATCGGACTATATTAACCAAGTTTTGGTTTACAACTTTACACAACTCGCTGTAGAAAAAAATGACTTTCTACTTACGTTAGCCTATCAAAGCTTTGCTGTTTTAGGCTCTGGGTTACTTATTGGTGCACTTACTACAAGCAACCACCTTCTTGGCGAGGCTAAAGATAAGAGCATCAAGTGGGTACTGCTCCTTAGTTTTATCTTTACAGTGGTTTACAGCTTATTCTCTCAAAGCTTTGGACTTTACAGTATGCTCAATATCGTACCTTATGGTCTAGTCTTAACAGCACTTTCTTTAGATGATGCTATTAAAAAGAGAGCAGAGCGAACTTCTCACCGACGTCGTAATGGTAACCAGATTCACACACTTAAAGTTTTTGGTATCTTCCTTAGTCGTAATTACTTCTTACCTATTGCAGTCTTTGCATTCGCTTTTGCGATACCAATCATTATGTTCCTATTTAATTTAGGAAATAATACTGAACGTAGTACTGTTGCAAATTACCTCTCTAAAAATACCAAGAAAGATGAAACGATTTACGTTTACGATTCCTCAGCAAAGATTTATTTGGAAAGCAGTCGTAAAGCAGCCTCACAATTTGTTCTTCCAGAACTTAACACAGCTAAATCTAGTCATCAGAAAGCTCTTTCGGATACTATTATCCAAGATTCAGCACAATATATCGTTGTCCAACAGGATACACAACTACCTTCTGAGGTTAAATCTACACTTTCAAAAAACTATAAAAAGGCCCCTGTAAAAGGCGTTAAACGATACACTGTTTATGTCCTAAAATAGGTCAAAAAATCAATATATAGTGGTTGGAATAAAAATATACCACAATATATTGATTTTTTTTTGCCTAGTGCTATAATTAGTAACGAGGTGATTTTTAGATGATTACATTAGAAAAAGAAAAGGTTACAATCAACCCTGATATCAAAGTCATCAAACGTGATGGTCGTATGGTTGTCTTTGATTCAAGTAAAATATATGAAGCTATTCTCAAAGCGAGTGAAGCTATTACACCTATCACACCCTTAATTGAAGCAAAGTTGGAGGGAATTGCCAACCGTATTGTTGCTGAAATCAATGACCGCTTCACTCAAAATATCAAAATATATGAAATCCAAAGCATTGTAGAGCACGAGTTACTCGAAGCTAACGAATATACTATCGCTCAAGAATATATTAACTATCGTACCAAACGTGATTTTGAGCGTTCTCAGGCTACTGACATCAATTTCACCATCAGTAAACTTGTTAATAAAGATCAAGCTGTTGTTCATGAAAATGCTAATAAAGATAGCGACCTTTACAATACACAACGTGATTTAACCGCAGGAATTGTTGGAAAATCTGTAGGACTTAAGATGCTTCTTCCACACGTGGCAAATGCTCATCAAAAGGGAGATATCCATTTCCACGATTTAGACTATAGCCCCTACACACCTATGACCAACTGTTGTTTGATTGACTTCAAAGGCATGTTGGCAAATGGTTTTAAAATTGGTAACGCTGAAGTTGAAAGTCCTAAATCCATTCAAACTGCAACTGCACAAATTTCACAAATCATCGCAAATGTTGCCTCTAGTCAATATGGTGGCTGTACTGCTGACCGTATCGATGAGTTTTTAGCTCCTTACGCAAAACTTAACTACAAAAAACATTTAGCTGATGCTAAAGAGTGGGTAGCTGAAGAAAAACGTGAAGATTATGCACGCGCCAAAACGCGTAAAGATATCTACGATGCTATGCAATCTCTTGAATATGAGATTAATACGCTTTTCACTTCAAATGGACAGACTCCCTTTACCTCTCTAGGTTTCGGTTTGGGAACAAGCTGGTTTGAGCGTGAAATCCAAAAGGCTATCCTACAAGTTCGTATTTTAGGACTTGGCTCCGAACACCGTACAGCTATTTTCCCTAAACTGATTTTTACCTTAAAACGTGGACTTAACTTAGAGCCTAACTCACCTAACTACGATATTAAGCAACTAGCTCTTGAATGTGCCACAAAGCGTATGTACCCGGATGTCCTATCATATGACAAAGTCATTGAATTGACGGGTTCCTTCAAGGCTCCTATGGGATGTCGTTCCTTCCTACAGGGGTGGAAGGATGAAAATGGTGTTGAAGTTAATTCTGGACGAATGAATCTGGGGGTTGTAACCCTTAATCTTCCTCGAATTGCCCTAGAATCTAAGGGAGACCAAGATAAATTTTGGGAAATTTTTGAAGAAAGAATGGGAATTGCCAAAGATGCACTCGTCTATCGAGTTGAACGTGTCAAAGAAGCTACACCTGCTAATGCGCCTATACTTTATCAGTATGGGGCCTTTGGCCAACGTCTAGGTAAATTCGACAATGTAGATCAACTCTTCAAACATCGTCGTGCAACCGTATCACTTGGTTATATTGGGCTTTATGAAGTAGCATCTGTTTTTTATGGTAGTGACTGGGAGACAAATCTAGAAGCCAAGGCATTTACTTTAAATATCGTAAAAGCTATGAAAAATGCTTGTGAAGGTTGGTCTGACGAATATGATTATCATTTCTCTGTTTATTCAACACCATCAGAAAGTTTGACTGATCGCTTCTGTCGTTTGGATACTGAAAAATTCGGTGTCGTGACTGATATCACAGATAAAGAATATTATACCAACTCTTTCCACTACGATGTTCGTAAAAATCCAACACCATTTGAAAAATTAGAATTCGAAAAAGCTTACCCAGAAGCTGGCGCAACTGGTGGATTCATCCATTATTGTGAATATCCAGTCCTCCAGCAAAACCCTAAAGCACTCGAAGCTGTCTGGGACTTTGCTTATGACCGTGTCGGTTATCTTGGAACGAATACTCCAATAGATAAATGCTACAAGTGTGACTTTGAAGGGGACTTCACCCCAACAGAACGTGGATTCATGTGTCCTAACTGTGGCAACACAGATCCTAAAACAGTTGATGTTGTCAAACGTACTTGCGGTTATCTAGGAAATCCACAGGCACGCCCAATGGTTAAAGGACGCCACAAAGAAATCTCTGCTCGAGTCAAACACATGAACGGTTCAACCATAAAATATGAAGGTAAACACCTTTAATAAGACCTAGAATACATTATAATAAACTAGAAGCAGCTGGATGATACCTTCCAACTGCTTTGCTTATTTCATTTTTAGAAAGGAATATTATGGGAAAATATCAATTAGATTATAAAGGTATGCAACAAGTGGAACGTTACCACGAAAAAAATGCAACCATCAAAAATGATAAAAAAGCACGTGTCCAAGCCCTTTTGAAAAAAGCTGGAAAGAAGAAGTAATATGATTTTACGCCGTCCAAGTCAAACAGATAAAGAAGCTATCTTAGAGATGATGGCTGAATTTGAAAGGGAGCAAGCTGCTCATGATGGTGGATTTTGGAACGCCAACAATTTTGTTTATGAAGAGTGGCTAGAAGAAAATCTTCAAGCGGAAGCGGGACTCAATATTCCTGAAAACTGGGTTCCTGCTATCCAGCTGGTTAGTTTTGACGAAGCAGGCCAGGCTCTTGGCTTTCTCAACCTTCGTCTCCGATTAAATGACTACTTACTAGAAAAAGGGGGCCATATCGGCTACTCCATCCGTCCATCCGAACGAGGAAAGGGTTATGCGAAAGAATCTCTCCGTCAAGGCTTACAAATAGCTAAAGAAAAGAATATTCATCGTGTTCTGGTCACTTGTAGTATCAAGAATCCTGCTAGCCAAGCTGTTATATTGGCCAACGGTGGTCAGTTGGAGGACATTCGCCATGAAACTGAGCGCTATTGGATAGATTTGGAGTAGAATCATGACATGGAATACACCAAAACCACAGGAATGGAAGTCTGAAGAGCTTAGCCTAGGACGCATTATTGACTACAAAGCTTTTAATTTCGTTGATGGTGAAGGCGTACGTAACTCCCTTTACGTCTCTGGTTGCATGTTTCATTGCGAGGGATGCTATAACGCTGCCACTTGGTCCTTTAAGGCAGGAATTCCCTATACCAAAGAACTTGAAGAACAAATCATGCTTGACCTAGCTCAACCTTACGTACAAGGTCTCACGCTACTTGGTGGTGAACCCTTCCTAAACACAGGAATTCTCATTCCCTTAGTCAAACGCATTCGTAAGGAACTCCCGGAAAAGGATATCTGGTCTTGGACTGGGTATACTTGGGAGGAGTTGATGCTTGAAACCCCTGATAAACTAAAACTTCTTCAACTCGTTGATATTCTCGTTGACGGCCGCTTTGACATCACTAAAAAGAATCTTATGCTCCAGTTTCGAGGATCATCTAATCAACGTATTATTGATGTCAAAAAATCTCTTGATCAAGGAGCAGTCATTATTTGGGACAAACTAAATGACGGTCAAACTAACTATGAACAAGTCGATCGTAAAGATATGCTATAAAAAAGTCTGAGTTGATAACTCAGACTTTTTTAAACGATTTTAACAAAAACTAGCTTATTGTTAGAGGATAAATCCTCACGATAGTTAAAGTCATCAAAAGACAATTTTCGTAAAGCATTAATCGTTTGACAATTCTCCCCCATAACAGCTGTCAAAAAAGCCCCTCTTGCCTTTTTGGAGATCGTAGAGTGAGTCTTAAGAACCCCATTGCGGTCTTCCATAAAACTAACCGTGAATAACTGCTTACGAAGAGTTGGACTAAAAACATCCTCAAATTCACTTGAAAGTAAAGAAACAACTGGAGCTTGACTCTCCTCTAAAAATTGATCATATTCAGCACGCCAATAGTTTTTTAAGGACTGACCATTAACCTTAATCTTCGTATGAAAGTCATGACGATGTTCTTGAATCGGGTAAAAAGCGGGAATGATTCCATACAAAGAAGATGTGATAAATACTTGTTGACCTAAGAAATCTATTTCACATGTGGATAAGTCACTACGTTTGATGTGACGATACATCAGTCCATTAAAAAGCTCGACAGCCGGATAGTTCTTCGCTTCTCCAGACAAAATCGCAGCCCAGCGCTGCTTTTCTTTCTCAGCCTGCTCAGGCTTTATTTTATAAGCTGTGGACAATTCATCTGTGGATAATTTTGCCATTTCAGTTAGGATAGCCGCACTCTTTTCAGATAATTTTTGAGACGGAACTTCCTTACTGGCCTTCAATTCTTTTGCGGTTGGAATTAAAAATCTAATCATACTGATATTGTAAAGTCAAGCAAGCATTTCGTCAAGAATTCTATCCAACAAAAAAGAAGCTAACGTTCGTCAACTTCCTTTTTTTGTTAGTCATCTAAATCAACAAAACGACCTAGAATATGTACATTTTCTGCAATGGAGACAAATGCTTTAGGGTCTGCTTTTCTCATATAATGCTTGAAGTCAGTATACTCTTCACGCGTAATAATCGCCAATAATACGGCTTTCTTTTCGTGATTATATGTTCCTTCCGCATCATTAATCAACGTTACTCCACGGTGGAGTTTCTTCTGGATCATTCGTACAACTGGATCTGGATTACTTGTAACAATCATAGCCTGCATTTTCTTTTGTTTAGTAAAAATCGCATCCGTTACTCGACTAGAAACAAAAATCGTAACCATTGAATAGAGAGCGTATTTCCAACCAAAAAGAATGCCCGCAAAAACCATGATAATCCCATTGACAATCAAGGAGATGTTACCAACATCACGGCCTGTTTTCTTACGAATAGTGAGGCTAACGATATCCGTCCCTCCGCTAGAGATACGAGATTTTAAACCGAAACCAATCCCTGTGCCCATGACCAAACCACCAAAGATAGCATTGATCAAAGGATCCTCTGTCAAGGTTACATGTGGCATCACCTGAATAAAAAGGGAACTCATCGTTACTGTAATGAAGGTAAAGATAGTAAATTTATGGCCAATCTTATACCAAGCCAAAATCAAGAGAGGGATATTAATCGCGTAGAAAGTCAATGATACTGGTATCTCAAAGCCCAAAGTTCTAACACTCAATGCCGATAAAACCTGTGCCAAACCTGTCGCTCCACTGGAGTAAACATGTCCAGGTTGAAAAAAGAAATTAACAGCGATTGACGATAAGAGCCCATAAAGTAAAGACGCTGAGACTTTTTCAGTATACTTTTCACGGGAAATACTACGAACAGCCTGCAAAACGCCCATTCTCTTCGCAGACTTTTTCGCTACAAATTTAACATGTTTATGAAGAGGTGCTTTATTCATTTTCTAAATCTACATGAAGGGCAAGTTCTTCCAACTGTTTATCAGCCACAAGACTTGGAGCCTGAGTCATAGGATCTGATGCCTTATTATTTTTAGGGAAGGCAATCACTTCACGGATATTATCTTTACCTGCAAGAAGCATAACAAAACGGTCAAGACCGATAGCCAAACCACCATGTGGTGGGAAACCATAGTCCATAGCTTCAAGAAGGAATCCAAATTGCTCGTAGGCTGATTCTTCAGAGAAGCCAAGGGCTTTCAACATACGTTCCTGTAGGTCTTTATGATTGATACGTAGACTACCCCCACCAAGCTCATAGCCATTCAAGACAATATCATAAGCCACAGCACGAACCTTGGAAAGATCACCTTCAAGCTCTGCTACAGAATCTTCTGTTGGCAAAGTAAATGGGTGGTGAGCAGACATATAGCGTCCTTCTTCTTCAGACCACTCAAACATTGGCCAATCGACAACCCAAAGGAAGTTGAACTTAGTATTGTCAATCATGTCAAGTTCTTTAGCAATCTGATTACGCAAAGCACCAAGTGTGTTATTAGCAATTTCAAGAGTATCTGCTACAAAAAGAACTAGATCATTCTCTTCAAGGTGTAAAGCACCTGTCAATTTTTCTTCAATACTTGTCAAGAATTTAGCAACTGGACCAGCTAGAGCTCCGTCAGTCATCTTAACCCAAGCAAGACCTTTAGCGCCAAATTGTTTGGCAAACTCTGTCAACTTGTCAATGCTTTTACGTGAGTATTTGTCTGCATTTCCTTTGACAACAATTGCCTTAACAGCTGGTGCCTCAGCAAACACTTTGAAGTCCACCCCCTTGACAACCTCTGTCAAGTCTTGTAAAAGCATGTCAAAGCGTGTATCTGGCTTGTCAGAACCATAGTTATTCATGGCATCATCATAAGACATACGTGGAAATGGTAGTGTAACTTCAATACCTTTAGTTTCTTTCATGACCTTAGCAATCAATCCTTCAGTAATATCTTGGATTTCTTGCTCATTAAGGAATGAGGTTTCCAGGTCAACTTGTGTAAACTCAGGTTGACGATCTCCACGCAAATCTTCATCACGGAAACACTTAACAATTTGATAATAACGGTCAAAACCAGCATTCATTAATAATTGTTTAGTGATTTGGGGACTTTGCGGAAGAGCATAAAAGTGGCCTTGGCTAACACGGCTTGGAACCAAGTAATCACGAGCACCTTCTGGTGTAGATTTTGTCAACATTGGTGTTTCAACATCGATAAATTCCAAGTCATCAAGATAATTACGGATGGCGTGAGTTACCTTTGCACGGAGCTTAAAGTTTTCCAACATCTCTGGACGACGAAGATCCAAGTAGCGGTAACGCATACGTGTATCATCACTAGCCTCAACACCATCTTTGATTTCAAATGGTGTTGTTTTGGCAGTATTAAGGACTTTAAGGTCTTCAACTTTAAGTTCGACAGCACCTGTAGGCAAGTTATCATTAGCTTGTTCACGCGCTTCAACAGTTCCTGTTACTTCAATAACAAATTCGCTACGCAAGCTCTCAGCTGTTTCAACCACAGTTGCATCCGCATTCTCAGGGTTAACAACCAACTGCATCAAACCTTCACGGTCACGAAGATCGATGAAAATCAAACCTCCGAGGTTACGACGGCGAGATACCCAACCTTTCAAAGTAATAGTAGTTCCGATGTGTTCACTACGAACACGTCCGGCATACATAGAACGTTCCATAAATACACTTCTTTCGTTAATTTTTTAGTCTTAACTATTATAGCAAAAAGCCCATCAAAACCCCACCCATTTCAGGTTAGAATTTTAATAGACTTTCTTTTTTATCAAACTATTTGCCAAATTGTTTCAACAAATCACTAGTATCCACGTAATCTTCAGCAAACTCTTCAAACTCTTCAAAACGATAATCAGCTGTTTCTAAGTCAAGTAAACTATTCCAGCGGAAACCGTAAACATCTTCAATGATAACACTAAGTTCATCAGTTTCCTCGTCTACCTGCCATCCCAAATAACGTTCCTGAGTTTCAAAACTCAAGACTACATCTTGACAATCTTGACGCCAAACTTGACCAAGTAATTGCTGACACATCGCATGATCACTTGCAGGCTCATCATTAAACCAAGTAATTTCATGCTTATCAAGAAAAGCAATCAACTGCCAAAACTGTTGTTGGAAACGAATAGGCATACTACGATCAAAAGCCAAACTAAACTTTTCACTCCGTTTGAGCATATCAACTATACTAATCATATGCCCCCTACTTTTCTAACTGTTTGAGGACTGCTGCAAAGTTCTTAGTTAGCTCTTCGAAACTTACAGTAACTTCCTCACGAGTAGAATTATTTTTGACATTAACTTGACCTGACTCCACCTCACTCTCACCTAATGTGATAACAGTCTTGGCCTTGAAGGTATCTGCTGACTTGAATTGTGCCTTAATCTTCCGTCCAAGGTAATCACGTTCAGCTTTAAATCCTTGATAGCGGATTGCTTGAACTAACTCAAGAGCTTTACCATTAGCACCTGAACCAAGTACTGCAATGTAAACATCTAGACTTTCTTCCACCGGAAGTTCAATACCTTGTTTATCAAGAACCAAAAGCAAGCGTTCTAAACCAAGTCCAAAACCAAAACCAGCTGTTTCTGGACCACCGAAGTATTCAACTAAACTATCGTAACGACCGCCCGCACAGATTGTCAATTCAGACTTATCAATAGTGGTAATAAATTCAAAAATCGTGTGGTTGTAGTAATCAAGACCACGTACCATATTAGTATCAATCACATAAGGAATGTTAAGACTATCGAGCATGGCACGCACTTCGTCAAAGTGCGCTTGACTTTCGTCATCTAAATAATCAAGAATAGAGGGTGCATTTTCAACTGCAACCTTATCTTCTTTTTCTTTTGAATCGAGTACTCGCAAAGGATTTTCATCCAAACGGCGTTGACTATCTTTTGATAAAGTATCACGCATTGGTGTCAAGTAGTCAATCAAGGCCTGACGATAAGCCAGACGACTCTCGGTATTTCCAAGGCTATTCAAATGAAGAGTAACTTCCTTGATGCCAAGCGTATTAAAGAGTTGGTAGGCCATAGCAATGGTTTCAACATCTGTGGCTGGATTTTTTGATCCAAAGCACTCTACACCAAGTTGGTGGAACTCACGCAAGCGTCCTGCTTGAGGACGTTCATAACGGAACATTGATCCAATATAATAAACTTTAACGGGTTTTTGAACCTCTGGCGCAAAGAGTTTATTTTCTACATAAGAGCGTACAACCGGTGCTGTTCCTTCTGGACGAAGTGTAATATGACGGTCTCCCTTATCATGAAAATCGTACATTTCCTTAGTAACGATGTCAGTTGTATCACCTACTGAACGTGAAATAACCTCGTAATGTTCAAACATAGGTGTACGAATTTCACCATAATTATATTTTTTAAATGTTTCACGTGCAACATTTTCTACGTACTGCCATTTAGCACTATCAGCAGGTAAAATATCCTGCGTTCCCTTAGGTTTTTGAAGTTTCATAATGATGATACAGGTCTCAAATAGACCTGCCCTCCTTTTCCGTTATTACAGATATAATCACTCTATTCTATCATAATTTACATAGCTTTTGGGAAATGGTAGAGGTTTTTTCAACGTAAGAAAGAAACAGACCTCTCGGCCTGCCACAATCATTAATCTTCTTTATAAAGAACGAAGGTCACAATAAGAGAGACCACAACAGAAATTACAAGACCTGCAATAGCTGTGTAAAAATATTTAAGTGTATCTTCACCGATATAGGCTGCAATCGTCAAGAGACCTGGGGGACCACCTGTAAAATTTCTCGCACCTAAAATACCAAGGAAGAAGCCACCTACTCCCCCTGCAACAATAGATCCTATGAAGGCAGCTTTATTTTGCAAAGTTACCCCATAAAGAGCCGGTTCCGTAATCCCACAAATTGCAGTAATTCCAGCAGATGAAGCCAGAGCTTTTTTATTGGTATCCTTAGTTTTTAAAGCAATAGCAAGGGCTACTCCCCCCTGAGCCACATTCGAAGCTAAAGTACCTGGACCTAAAATCAAAAGTGTTACGTTTGCAGTGATCAAGGTCGTAATCATAGGCACCAAGAAAAATTTAACAGTCTTTGATGAAATTTTAATTGCAAAGCGCTCCACATAACTCATAAACCAAACTGCCAAAATAACAGGAATAACCGTTGATGAGTAAGAAGTTAATGTAAGGGGAATACTAAAGAAAGAGACGCCATGACCTGATTCCTTGGCAGTTGTCACAATCTACGTAAAAGTTGGGTGTAATAAAATAGCACCAATCAACATCCCCAATTGAGCGGTTGTCTTAAACTATCGAGCTTCTGAAGCACCTAAAAATACAGGTAAAAAATAAAATCCAGCATCACTAATAAAATTAAGAACTTGATCGTTAACATCATCTACAGCTACTACCTTAAAGACAACCAAAAGAGACAAAACGGCTTTGATCATCCCTGCTGCTGTAATTACCGGTAAGATTGGTGTGAAAATCCCAGAAATAAGGGCTAAAAAGCTTTGAAGAGGAGTTCTGTCTTGTTTTTCCGATGATTCCTTAGACACTTCATCTAGGTCTAATAAGCCTTCCAAGGCACGGTATACATTTGGTACATCACTCCCAACAACAACTTGATACTGGCCACCACTCTTAGCCAAACTCACAATACCTTAGATAGTTTGAACAACTTTATCATCCGCTAAGGTAAAACATAAACGTTTAGCACAGTTTACAAGATTCTGAACTTTCTCCTTTCCTCCTACAGCATCTAAAATCTTCTGTCCTGTCTCTTTATAGTTCATGACACTTCCTTTCTATACTCATAAAAAGAGAGAACAAGCTGAGCCTGTTCTCTGCATTTTTTCTATTATGACCAAACTTTATCAGTAATTGTTTTAATCAATTGTAATTTATTCCACTCGTCTTGCTCAGTCAAGATATTTCCTTCTTCAGTTGATGCAAAACCACATTGAGTTGAGATACCAAGGTTCTTAAGTGGTACAAGCTCAGCCGCTTCATGGATACGAGCGATGACAGCATCTACATCTTCCAAAGCTGGATCCTTAGAAGTAATCACACCAAGCACCAATTCAACATGATCACGGTTATTCCAAATCGTTGGAAGTGGTGCGAAGCTACCTGAACGCGCATCATCGTATTCCAAGAAGAAGATATCATAGTTCAATTTCCCAAGATATTTAGCTACTGAATCATAGCCACCTTCAAAAAGATAAGTTGATTTAAAGTTTCCACGACAAATATGAGTAGCCAAAGTCAAATCTTCTGGAAGACCTTCCAAGGCTTTATTGATAGTGTATACATCATCCTCAGCAATTTTTGCCAACTCAGCTGTTTTCTCAGGATTATTTTTTTCATTCTCAAACTGTTGAATCAAATAACCCCAAGTCGTATCATCCAACTGTACATAACGTGCACCCAAATCGTAGAAATGTTGGATGGTATCATGGTAAGCTTTTGCCAAATCATCAAGAAAATCTGTCCATGAATCATAGTAATCTGCATAAAGATCACTACGGTGGTCACGGTTAATGATGAGTGATGGACTTGGAATAGTTACTTTTGGAGTAATTCCTTCAGGAGTCACTGATTTAAGATATTCAAAGTCACGATAGAAAGGATGATTAGGATTTTCGGCAATCTTACCATTGATACGAACATTGGTTGTACGTGTCTTAGCTCCATGGAATTTATATGAATCTTCTTGTTGGTAAGATTCAAAACCAGTTAGGTTCCATAGGAAATCAAGGTGCCACCAAGAACGACCAAATTCACCATCAGAAACTACTTGAAGACCATTTTCTACCTCATGATGAACCAATTCCTTAACCAATTCATCTTGTACTTTCAACAATTCTTCTTGCGAAATCTCACCATTGGCAAATTTTTCACGTGCTTCTTTTAAAGCTTGTGGACGAAGGTAAGAACCAACATGATCAAAATGATAATGAACTTTACTCATAGTTATTTACTCCTTTTTATGCTTTCACTTAATGTAATAATAAGCCTATTCTAGCACTTGCTGCTATAGCAGTGAAATATGTATTTGTTATCGCATGATATAGTTTTTAACTATATCATTTCTTGGAAAGTTTTTTGTCAAGTAACTTTACTTTACAAAAAAGATATGTTATTCTGTTATAGTTGATTTAAAATCAAGAACATAAATATTAATTCGGAGGAAATAAAGAAATGGCAGTACCTGCACGTCACACTTCAAAAGCGAAGAAAAACAAACGTCGTACACACTACAAATTGACTGCTCCATCAGTACAATTTGACGAAACAACTGGAGATTACTCACGTTCACACCGTGTATCACTTAAAGGATACTACAAAGGACGTAAAATCGCTAAAGCTAACGCAACTAAATAATAGAAGGGAGATACCATGCGCGTAAATATTACACTTGAACACAAAGAATCTGGTGAACGCTTGTACCTTACTTCAAAAAACAAACGTAACACTCCAGACCGTCTTCAATTGAAAAAATACTCACCAAAATTGCGTAAACACGTAATCTTTACTGAAGTTAAATAAGGTTTCATTACATTTCAGTGCACGCTGAAAAAGCTTGATTTCATAGGGTTTTTGAAACATTGAATTTCACTATAAATCATTTGAAATCAGTTCTATGGCAACCTTTTTGGCAACCTTTTTTGAAAATATAAAAAGAAAGTCATCAATCGAAGAATAGAAAGTCCTAGATTTTTTCTAGGATTTTTTGGTAAGTGTCTAGAGTTTCGGGAAAAGTAAAATTAAATACTTTATGACTTAAGAGAACGAAAAATCGTTCTCTTTTTTCGTTGCCTAAAACTAAAGAAAGGACACAGCAGGGATGTCAGATAATCTAGAAATTATCATGGATATTGAGACTTTAGAAGTCTTTGAAGTGATTGATTTGGATAAAAAAGATAAGTCAGAAGACAAGAAAGAGAAAACTCCTAAGGAAAACAAAGCGACTCCTTATGATGACTTGGGACGGGTTTGGCTAGGAAATGGATATTATTACAAATCCTCTAGTCTTCTAGGGAAAGTTGTGAGAGATGGCATTATTCATGAGCTAAGCCTTCGAAATAAACACGGAACATATCCCTACTATGAACATTCCAGAGATGGAACATGGGGACATGTTAAGCAACTAACACAGGAAGAAGCGTTATGGCTAACATTTGACTTTGCTAAAGAGATGAAAGAAGAGCATGAGAAAATGGCACATAAAAATAGTAAAAAATTATGATGTTTAAAGCAGAAAAAAGTTATAAAATTATAGATATGAAAAACAAAAAAATTATTATACTTGTAAGTGTTATCTTAGTTGTTATTGTTCCTATCTTTATCAACCTTTCCTTTAAAGTGTATTTAGCTCCATTATTTACTGCTGAGTGGGGAGCAGGTGACTTACTTTCTTATTATGGTTCATTGTTAGGTGGTATTATTACCTTGGTTGGTGTTGTTATGACTCTGAATTATCAGACTAAACAATCAGAAGCGGATGACGCAATTAAATATAAACCAATCATAAAACTTGCTTCAGTAGAAAATGAATATTCCGATTTTATTGCAAATCGAGAATTAAGTGTTCGTTTCCCAGTATGGTATTTTAATGATGACTCTTTAAGAGTGCAAAAAGAAAAAACTTTTGAAGAACAAATGAAATGTATAACTTCTTTTCATGTACTTTTAAAAAATAAGGGAAGAGGCGAAGCAGTTGATGTCTCATTGGATAGTGTAAAAATCGAAGAAGTAAGCTGGGATGATGATAGCAAACTTTATATTGCTTCAAATATGCCATTGTCTATGGGAGATATTTTGGTTGATGAAAAAGCAGATGTCATCATCAATTTTCCTAATTATTTGTTTTTAAAAGATGAAAATACTAGTCAAAATCTTATTCGGATAGAATTAAAGCTATCTTATAATGATATGTTTCGAAGAAATAAAAAAGAGTTTGGCATGCTTCTAGATTTTCAAGTTCTTAGAGAGGCATCAGCGCCAGCTCCATGTCCGTACAAGGATGGATTTTCATATTATTTTGTAAGAATTGGTTTTGTGAGTGCATTGCATTTGTAAAATAAAAAAGGACAATTAAGTATACCTTATTGTCCTCTTTCCTTTTTCTTGCAAATGCTAACATAGTTTGCACCACTTCAAATGCGGTCAACCTAGGCCACCTCCTTTCTGTCAGATTTTGATGAATTGCCCATAGGCATCAACTCACTTTCAGAAACAGTAGCCACCGTCTTCACTTTTCTACATTGGACATTATAACATATTGCAAAAACTCTTCCTACACTTTAATGTAAGAAGAGTTTCTTTTTAGTTGTTTCTATTTTTTAAGTATTGTATTAAATACTTAATTAAATGGTAACCTAAAATAGATACTACTATAATTCCTATTATCCAGATTACAACTGTCATTAGTCCACCTAAGAAAGAGATAAGGCCAGTAATAATAGCATCTCTATTAAAATAAATAATCGTTAAAGGTATCAGCGCAAGTACGCACCCACAACCTGCACATCCTGGTTCATCACTGACTTCCTGAATTAATATCGCCACGAGTTATCTCCTAATTCTTCCTTTTACGTTTCCCTACGTATCTTACCCCTAGTCCAGCTATCATGCTTGCACCAAGTAATCCAAGTAACGATTCTTGTGATCCAGTATTTGGTAACGAATTTGCACGTTCAACACGTGAATAAGTGGTTTTACCGTCAACTTGTGTCACTCCTGCCTGCTTCACAACACCAGTAGCCAATACCCCCTTTTCTGCAGTTGGAACAACTACCTTAGATACAGTCCCATCGTTGTTAAGAGTGTATTGAGTACCCTCGATAGAGATAGAGCCATCAGCGTTCTTAACTGCTTTCGTACCATCAACGATATCTACAACATTACCATCAGCGTCAACTACCTGTACTACAACACCACCTTGTGCAACGATTGCATCCGCCTTATCTTTAAGAGCCTGCAAACGTGCAACTTCAGCTTCAGCCTTATCTTGTTCAGCTTTCACAGTTGCCAAACGGAGGTATTCTACGTTCTTAGCGTTTGAGTCTTTCTTAAGAGTTTCATAACGCTCTTTAGCAGTATTAAGTTCATCAGCGAGTTTGACAGACTTAGCTTTAGCGTCAGCAAGCTTAGAGTTCAAATCAGCCAATACTTTTTCTTTGTTAGCCAATTTATCTGCAAGGTCTGATGCTTTAACACTAGCAGTAATGAATTTTGTTTTAGCAACGTCTTGTTTAGTACGAGCGTCTGTAAGAGCTGTTTGAGCAACTGCTACAGCTTTAGCAAGAATTTCAAGAGTTTCTTTTTCTTTAGCGAGTACCCCTTTGGCTGTTTCGCTAGATTTCGTAGCTTCAGCAAGTTCAGTCTTAGCTACTTCCAAAGCCTTAGACTTGTCTGCTGCACTAGCCTTAGCCAAAGCAAGAGTCTCCTTAGCAGTTTGAAGAGAGGCTTGATCTGATTCAAGTTGAGTTTGAGCTTCAGCCAAGGCTTTTTCAAGAGCTGGAATATCTACAGTACCCCCTACCAAATCAGCCAAACGTTTCTGAGCACTAGCAAGAGCTTCCTTAGCAGTGTTATAAGCAGTCTCTGCAGTAGCTACCTTAGATTTAGCGTCTTGGTTAGCTTTTACTGCTGCATTATAGTTTGTTTGAGCCTTAGCAACTGCTGCATCATCTACAATAGTACGTTCTACGTCTTTATAGACTGGAGTTACAGTTTCTTTAGGGTTTTCAAGTGTTTGGTAAGGATTGTTGATAGCTTTACCATAAGAATTACCTAGTACAGTGTAAGTGCTTGGTGCACGGTCAATCATACCATTGTAAGTGTTTGTGAATCCAAAATCAATACCTGCTGTTGTAGAAGTACCCTTAAGACCAAGAACTTCCAAAGCTAGATCAAAGTTGTCAGAGCGTTTGCCATCAACACCACCGTAAGCTTCACCAAGATACCCCATACCTGAAGTACCATAGAGTTGGTTACCCAAGTTAGCAAAGATCTTAGCTTTCAAGTCGAACATAGTCTGTTTACGTCCGTCATTGTTTGTATAGCTGACATTATTAGCAGGTTTTTGACCAATAACAGTTGTATCTTCAGAGTCGATACCCTTAACTGTATCTTGCAAGCTTACACCAGTGTACTTCAAAGGATTCTTAGGGTCTGACATAGAATTCCAAAAACCATTAGCTTCAAGTTGAGCTCCATCCATGCCTTTGTAAGCTGGGAACAACTTGTCAAAGATAGATGTTACTGTCTTCTTAGCTTCAGCGACACTTTGATCGGTTACAGTTACCAAGTTAGTACCCACTTTGAAACGAAGGTCGTTAAGCAAAGCAGTGTAGAACAATGCCAAGTCAGTCAACTGGCTGTCAGACAAATTGTTAACATCCAACTTAGTTGCTGAATCTGTGTTAGCAAAGTTGAAATCCATGTTTTTAACCCATGAATTATATGCAGATGAAGTAGGAGCTGACACGATAGCTAGGTTGTTACCATTTTCGTCACCCTTCTTGATTGCATCCTTAACGGCTTGGACAGACCCTGTACCTTTAGCAAGGGCTTTGATTGCATCCAAATAAGCTTGGCTTGTAACGATACCATTAGTTTCTGTAAAGTTTGAATAAGCAACACCTTTGTTCAAATATACCCCATCGGCTGTTACAGTTGTAACTTCACCTGCTTTAACAGTTTCTGTTACAACTTTACCTTTCTTAGCTTCGTCAAGAGCAGATTTAGTTGAATTTTCAGCTGTTTGAGTACCTTCTTGGTTGCCTTTAGCAGTATCATACGCTTTAGAAGAGCTTTCAACAGTACCCTCAGCAGTAGTTACAACAGATTTTTGATCCTTGATTGCTTGGTCTTTGTTACTTACAGACAACTTAGCTGCCTCAAGAGAGTCCTTAGCAGATTTTACATTAGTAGTATCTTCTGCGACTTTTGCAGTCAAATCTTTAACGTCTTGATCCAATTTAGCAGTATCTGTTGTAGCTGAAAGAGCTTCTACTTTCTTCTCAGCATCTGCAACTGCACTTGCAGTCTTTTCAACATTTGACTCAGCTTTGGCAACTACACCTTTTTGAGTTGCTTCTTTGCTAGTAGCATCAGTAAGACTATTCTCAGCACTTGCCGTAGCTTTCGTAGCCTGATCTAGAGTTTCCTTAGCTTTAGCCTGATCTGATTTAGCTTCGGCAACTACCTCAGGAGTAATCTTTTCAACTTCTGTGATTTGATTACCCAAATCAGATACAGTGTTGTTGTTTTCTGTTACCGCTGTTTCAGCACTAGCAACAACATCAGCTTGAGCGTTCAATGCTTGATTAGCTTGGTTTGCTACGACTTTAGCGTTAGCAACTTGATCTGCGGTTACTGTTGGAGCAACAGGTGTTTCTGCTACCGTTTCAGCCTTAACTTCTGTAGGCTGTGCTACCGGTGTTGTTTCAGCTGCAGTATCTTTTGCAACTACTTCAACATTACTTACAGTAGCATCAGTTGAGGTTGTTTCATCTGCGTTTACAACAGATACCCCACCTAGTACTGATAGAGTCAATACAGATACAACTGCACCCGTACGCAACTTCTTAATTGTTCCATGACCTTTAACTTCGTTCTTAAACATAAACGTTCTCCTTATTTAGTTAACTGTCTTAAAAGACTGTTTCAATATGATTGTATCATAAAAAACAGACTTTTGTGATATGTTTTAAAAATAAATTCAGTCTTTTGTAGGTGGTAACTCTCACAGAAAAATCTGTATGATAGTTAGTGAGGTGACACCATGACTAACAATAACAGCTTAAAAGAATTTGTAGCTAAGCAAATCAGACACCTAAGACTGGAAAAAGGATTCACACAGGAGTATCTAGCAGAAAAAGCTGAGCTTGGTTTTAATTATATTTACCGTTTAGAAAGCAAACAGCTAAACGTCAAGGTAGACACTATAGAGAAGATTATGCAGGCATTAGATGTTGATGTTAACACCTTTTTTAACGTAGAAATGCAACAACGAGAGACAGAATTTAACCAACTTATCGAAGACATCGAACATCTTCCCAAAGAAAAAAGAGAGCCGATAATAAAAGCTCTCAGAAGTATCATAAAACAAGTAGAGTAAGCCAAGTCATTTCGACTTGGCTTTTTGTGTGTATTATTCTAGATAGTTGTCAAATCCATTTCGTGTTTGAACTGACTTTATGTATTGTTCTAAATTATCCCAATCCTCATATTCATCAACCATTTTAAAGAAATCCAATCGTTCAGCTACGTTGCCAAAAACTCTAAGATTATCTTCTGTCTCAAAAATCTTCTCAACTAGTGGGAGATAGTCTAAAGACTTCGATATAGTGTCAAACTTAGAAAAGATTTGATACAGGTCATCTCTTTCAGAAATATAGTTGTAAAAGAAACTATTCCAGACACTCCAAGAATAATCTGAAACTTGTGTTCCTTTACTTGGTTTATTTAGTCTATTTAAACTACTTTGAATAGATTTTTCCATTGATTCATAAAATAGTTCCCTCGATAACACTCTCATGTCAAGCTTATCTAGCTTATTAGACAAGATTTCATCGACTTCTTTTATAGTCGCTTCATTTCCCTCTTCAATTTCTTTAGTAATTTGTTCAGCCAGATTTTCCAACAGTGTATTAGCTTCATTTGAAGTTTCAGAATCAAATGATGGAAAAATACTTAAGTAATTTGCCCTTGATACATATTTTCCAGATAACAAATTTTCTACTGTTTTATCAGATACATGAAAATATCGAACAATATAAAGTATTTTAGCATTATAGTCGCCACTAATATTTTCTTTTTCCTTAAAAGCTTGAAAATCTTCTAATCGGTGCATTAGGTTTAAAGTAACAGTTACTAACATACGTTCTTCCATTTTTGTTTTCATAAAAATATCTCCTAGTCAAATATATGGCTTCATCTTAACATACAAAGTCAAAATAATTCAATAGATGTTACACAGCTTAGGGTAAAACGCTTTCATTTTCTTTTAAAATAAGTTAGTCCCTTTCATTTAGTTATTATAGCAAGATGTATTAGTCAAAGGCATAAGTTAGGTAACAAAATATCGTCTAATTTTCTACAATAATATTGTGAGATAGCTATCACACATTATTATTTACCCAAACGGGTTAGAAAGAGGTGGCTTATGGAGGCTACACAAACTACAATTCAGGGGCGTCTAATCGGTGCATCAGAAGTAAAGGATTTTACTTCTGGTCTCAACACTGGACAAACCCAACTAACTATTGGAGCACGTACCCCAGAGGGACGCTTTAGTCAAACCAATATCAAAGTTGATACAGTTAATGTATCGGACTTTACATCTTTATTTGATGAGAAAGTAGAAATTGTTCTTGAGAATGTTTCTATCAACGCCTATACCAATGGAAATCGTGCTGCGCTTTCAGTAAAAGCTAAGTCTGCTTTTATTGAACTGGTTTAAGAAATGGGGAAAATTTTCCCCTTTCTTTAGAAAGGAACTTTTATGAGTATTATTTCTTTGTTAATTATCTTATTTGCTGGATTTCTCTATCTGATGCTAAAGATTAGCGACATTCAGGAGAAGCAAAAACAAGCCACAATCCTGCGGTTAAACCTGCCTGTAATCATAGAAGACCTTGAACAAGTAATTGAGATGACAAGTAGTGTATCAAAAAATAAATTACTTTTTGACAGCCGTTATGTCAAGTATTTAACTAGCTCACCAAATCAAGACAGTCATCTAGTACGCTTCCCTATTATGATCGGGAAGAAACTTGAAGCCGAGGATATGAATTATCTTAGTCAGGTTTTTTTAGCACAGTTTAGTAAATACTTAGCAGAGTCTGCTACCTATGGAACTTGGTCAGATAAAGGGCAAATGCTAATTGTAAGCCCTCAATTCGGAAAACGATTACGGTATAACAATCAGTATTACTTGAATTTAGAAATCTACTTTTCTTATAACTCAAATTAGAGGGACTAACAGATGAAATGTTTTCTTGATAAAAATCTAGCTGATTATGGGAACCATTTCTTCTGGGATATACCTGTTGAGCGTGTACCCCACGCTCTTTTGGTAGGTTCCAGTGGGTCAGGTAAGACTTTTGCGACTAAAATATTATTGGCTCGCTTTGCTCACACCTACCCAAGAGCCACGTTCCTAATCGGCGACTACAAGGCTGACTCGGATTTTGCCTTTTTAGACGGATGTAAAGGTTTTAAGCGTTTTGAAGAAGTCTCTGAGCTCCTTACTTTAGCATTATCAATTCTTGAAAACCGACAAAAGGGGATTGATAAGTCCAGAGAATTTGTCGTGATTTGCTTTGATGAGTTCAATGCGTGGCAAAATAGCCTCGATAAAAAAGAACGTGAACAAGCCATTAAAGACTATACTCGCCTTATCCAACTAGGACGCTCCTTTTTGATTTACGTCATTATTTCCCAACAAGATGCCCATAAAGCAAGTTTGGGATTATCTCGTGATTCCATAGGTACAGTTATCGCACTAGGCAAATTATCTAAAGAGACAGTTGCCATGCTCTTCTCTGATGAAAAAGATTATGTTCTGCGAAACAACTCCAGAGGTGTCGGTTACATGAAGATTGACGGTCAAGAAAGTCGCCATATACTTGTGCCAAGTTACAACATGCCCCCCTTAGAAAAACTAATTCGGGAAGCCGTTGAACGTTCAGACCGCTATTTTCTTGACGAAGAGGCTGTTGCCCCGTAGCCCTCAAAGCGGAGGAACAGGCTTACAGCCTCGCCAGCTTTAGCTGGCTGTTATACGGGGGACATGTAATAACCCCCGTTCCATTGTCACCTAAATTCTTTGCTTTAGAAATCCCACTTTAGGGAAAGAACTTCTCTCTACTTTAAAAAGCTCTCAAATCAAGTCTTTTCGTACTTGATAAAACTTAGGGTGCTTATTCCTTGAAATAGTGGAATAATTAAAATATAGGAATTTCGCTATTCAGTATAACAAAAGTTAGCTAAAACAAAAACTGATCGCCCAGTTAACTATCACACTTTAGACGGATAGAAAGAGGTAAATTATGATTTATCAAAATGCCATTGAAAAATATCTTCAAAAAGACAATGACCATAATCCAGTTATTATGACTAGTGTTGATGAAGTAACGTTTGTTATTAAACCTACAGAAGACACTGTAGGAGAGTACCCAGATAATTGGCAGCAGATAGCTTTATCACTTGCTGAGACAATAGCAGAAAAATTATCTTTACCAGCTCTTTTTGGAGAATATGCTCCCTTAAAAACGCCACCAGCAGGCTATACAGACGGCTTTACCTTTCAGCATCTCCCCTATTATTTTGCGATTGCATGGCATCAAACTAATTTTATTATGGGTATCATCTTAAAATTTTCAGCATCAGCTTTATCTCACTATAAAGCCACCTATCAAGACTATTATAGTGAACTGATTGACGTCCACAATATAGCACAACTGCTGTATGTTGACTACTATGATCTGCGTCTATCACGTATCGACCTTGCTGTTGATTACTTTAATTATCCAATGTCAGTAAATAGTCTTTATCAAGGACTAAAAGACAAGCAATATATCATTACCAATCACAAAGGACGTAAAAATGTTTCCAATGTCAGCGCTCAAGAAGTAAACGGCGAGGCTCAGACCGTCTACGTAGGAAGTAAGAAAAAGAATGTAAGTGCTCTTTTGCGTATCTATAACAAGTATCAGGAACAATTAGATAATCAAGGTCGCTATATGCACTTAACTAAGTATTGCAATTCTTGGATCCGTATGGAAGCTTCTTACAAAGGAACTTATAGCAATCAAATACTAGCCTTACTTCTTGATATTGATAGCCCTCAAGATTTGAGCAAGCTCATTGTTAATAAAATGATTGACAAGTATTGTTTTCATGACACCAAGACTGGTCAGTCTTTACCATTCACTAGTGACTTGCTTAAAGGATTCGGGAGCTTTCCAGAACTTGAATCTTTGAACTCTCGAAACAACGACCTACTCGCAACGATTTCATATTTGATGAAAGGTAGCGGTTTCTACCCTCTTTTGAAGAAAATTGAAGAAGTCTGGGGAACACAAGCCCGTAATCACTTTATCATTAGACTAATTCAAGAGTATGAGACCAACTACACTCCCAACCCAGATGTAAGGATATGGTTAAATAAATTTGGTAGGAAACTTGAGAAACTTAATTATGAAGATTTTTTTGAAGATGCCTTCCAAATCTTTTACCAAAAAAACAACATCACTCCTAAAGATTCCGCCAAGAAGCAAAAGAGTGATGTTGCAGATTAGAAGAGATAGGCAGTAGCTTACCCCTATTGCCATTATCTCATATTCCATGCAGTAAAGAAAGTGAGACTAGTATGTCCAAAAATTATTTTGAATTAAAGCAAATTGAACACATGCTTCATAGCATCATTGAATTACTGAAGCACTTAAATAACGAAAAAAGTAAGTCAGGTATCTATACGCAAAAAGAACTTCTTTCCCTACTGAGCATTTCTCCCAATACTCTTAAATCGTGGGAAAACAAGGGTCTAAAGCGACTAGAACCACCCATTGAGGGTACTAGAACAGTATATTACAGTATCAGTGATGTCATCGAATTTCTAAGCTGTGACTAGAAGCGAAATATGCTAAAATAAGAGTATCAAAAAAGAAAGTGAGCGATACAATCTATTTTAGCTTTTTTCATTCTTCGATTGATTGAAGAGAGCAACCATGAATACAGAAAAAATTATCCATAAAGGGAAAAGTGTTTTAAAGAGAATAAAGAACAATGGCGAAATTAGTTATTCAGCTAAAAGTATCTACTTAGGACTTGATTCTAAAACTGGAAAACCAGTCAAAACAACTATTACCGCTAAAACCTTACGTTCTTTAGACCGTAAAATTATTCAAGCTAAAATTGACTTTGAAGAAAATGACTCAACAAGGAAAGAAACTTTCAATGTTGCTACCTTCTCAGACTTAGCAGAACTTTGGTTTTCAAATTATGAGACATGGGTTAGTTCAGATAATACACTGAACCGAGTTAGAAACTATCTTGACACCTATATACTACCACGATTCGGAAAGTATCAACCTGAAAAAATTACCTCGTCAGATATACAGACTTGGATCAACCAATTAGCAAAAAAATCTAAAGAATCTGTGGATGCAGGTATAAAGAGAGCTGAAAAGGGTTCAGCTAAAGATTTTGGAGCTATTGCCCATAAATTAAGTGATATTTTTGATTTTGGAATAACACATTTTGAACTCAAATTTAACCCCGCTCAGTCTATCAAAATCCCGCCAAAGCCCAAAAGCAACCAAAAACGTATTATGGTCCTTCATGATGAGGATTTATCTACTTGGTTAAGCATCGTTGATAGTCTGACTAATACTAGGGCTAATCGCCGATTTAAAGTTATTTGCGATAGTTTACTTGCTTCAGGTATGAGAATCAATGAACTATTAGCATTGACTATCTATGACCTTGATTTTGATAATTCCGAAATACTAGTTAGTAAAACACTTGTTTGGAAAAATGCAAAACCAAAATTAGGTTTGAAAGGCGAAGTCGTTTGTAAAAACACACCAAAATCTGATTCAGCTAACAGACGAATAGCTGTTCCGTACCAAATCATTGAAGAGCTTCAAAATTTCCACGATGAAATGAATCTCTATTTCAAGAAAAATAATCTTCCAAAAAGTAAGTTAATCTTTCCTACTATTTATGGTAACTATATGTGCGACAGAAACGAACGTGCAACACTCAAAAAGCGATTGCGTGAAGCTAGTCTGCCAGATTATGGTTTTCACTTATTCCGCCACACTCACGCATCCATGATGTTGAATGCTGGAATGAATTGGAAAGAATTACAAGTTCGGATGGGACACAAATCAATCAAGACTACAATGGACATTTATGCTGAACTTGCTCCCAAGAATCAAACACAGGCGGTCGATATCTATTTAAACAAAATAGCTGAGCTGACCTCTTAAATCTGTGGCAACCTTTTTGGCAACCTTTGATAGTTTTATCAAAATCAACAACCCTTAAACGTTGATTTAATAAGGTTTCTAGCAACTAAAATAGATTTTAAGTATTCCTTACTGAGGTTAAGTAGTTATTCACTACACGTCAGTTAAGACGAGAAACCTTGATTTTATGCGATTCTTAAATTTTTGAATTTCAGTATATTGCAGCATAAATTAATGAAATCTCTACTTTTTTCTCTACCTTTTTAGGTTTGAAAAATTGAATAGGATAACCAAATAAAAGACGCTCTAGTTAGTCATAAAACTAGAGCGTCTTTTAACATTTTGAAAATCAACTTGCTTTATGGGCTTTTTTAGTTCTGGTTTTAACAACTTCTGTTTGACTGAAAATCAAAAGCCTTTAATATCAAGGGTCTATACACTTTTCTGAAAGCGTTATTCCAATCAATCTCAACTTATTTCATCTGAATGGTGTGAATCTTACCCTAAAATCATTGAATCGAGCTAATCTATACCAAAAATTCACACAACTATTTAGATGATTTTTTATTTTGACTGTTCTTACCTATGGTTTTACCCAAGACAAAAATTATAGAGCCAAAAAAATCTAGTCACACATTTGAACTAGTGTTTTACGTTGCCTTGATTAACAAGGTTACCAAATCTTTCAGAATTACATTTTCTATTTATAGAAAAATATTAGTAATAAATTATGTAAATTCAATCTAATTACTATAAGTTTGCTCCCATTTTTTCATTTCTTCAACGATGCTTCTTAGAGCAATACCTTTTTTTGTCATTTTATATTCAACCTGTGGAGGCGATGTCGGTAAAACTTTTCTTGATAAAATGCCTTCTTGCTCGAAATCATGTAACCGTTGCGCTAATATTCTAGGATTAATACCTTCTACACTACGCAGAAGACTACCATAATGTATATTACCATCAATAATTTCAGATAAAATCTCAAGAGTAAATTTACCCTTTAGTAAATTCAAGACCCTTCTTGCTGGACAAATTGTTTTTTTCAAAGGTTGCATCTTGCAAGTCTCCATTCGTTTCCTCCTTTTTTGATAGTTACTATACTTTTTTTCCCTTCTTGTTTCATAAATAATTACATGATAAGTTAATTATATCACTTGAAGGGAGAAATTCCTATGGATATTATAACTAAGTTTGACCGTATTGAAGATATTCTCGGTAGTCCTGATGGAAGATACTTTGGTACTGGATATACTCAAGTAAAATATTTTCAGAAAGTTAAACATATTGCTTTTGATTGATAAATGAAAATTGGTTTGATGAAATAACGGAGGAAGCTTGATGAAAAAAACAAATACAAAAGCACCAGCTTATCTACTTTTTATTCTTTCGCTAGGATACATTATGGCGGTCCTAGATACAACTGGAGTTGTTCTTGCAGTGCCTCATATTGAAACAGCTATGAGCGTCTCATTAGAGCAATCCATTTGGATTATTAATGCCTATACACTAGCTTTAGGGTCTTTGCTCCTACTTTCAGGAAATTTAACAACAAAATATGGTGCTAAAAGAATTTTATTAATTGGAATGACAATTTTTACACTTGCCTCGTTAGGGTGCTCTTTTTCACCAAATATTGAAACATTAATTATACTTAGATTCATTCAAGGTTTCGGTGCTTCTTTGTTCATGCCAAGTTCATTAGCACTTTTATTCATTTCATACCCCGATTCTACTAAAAGAGCACGTATGTTAGGAATCTGGACAGCAATTATTTCTGTTGCAACCGGTACTGGTTCTTTTATTGGTGGACTAATTATTAACTACTTCGGATGGAGGGGTATTTTCTTGGTCAATATTCCATTTGGAATTTTGACAGTAATTTCAATATTACTTCTCGTGAAAAATAATATTGCCAATCTAAAGACCAGAATTGACATCTTTAGTAATATATTTCTGGTTACAACTATCGGAAGTCTAGTTATTTACCTTGTTGAAGGGAATCAATATGGTTATAGTAACTCAAATCTTTTATTGTTTCTTCTCCTATTTATATTATTTGCTATTGGTTTAGTAGTCCACGATAAAAAAAGTAAAGCACCTATTGTTCCCCACCAACTATTAAAAAATGCTAAGTTTATTGTCTCTAATCTATTAGGTTTAGTAGTTAACATTTCACTATATGGCATTGTTTTGGTGCTAGGACTCTATTTTCAAACTTATTTAAACCTTTCCTCAATGGTTTCTGGACTCCTCATTCTACCAGGAATGATTGTCTTAATTATTGGTAATTTATTTTACGCACGTGCTGTAAAACGATTTTCCGTGGGAAGCCTCGCTACTGTCTCAATTATTTTTGCCATTGTAGGAGCAGCAGGAATTTTTGGAATTGGAGTTCTTTTTCATGAAATTCAACTATACATCCTAATTCCTTTATTTTCTTTAATGAGTCTAGGTATCGGGGTGTTAACTCCAGCAACTACAACCATTCTTATGGAAGCTGCTGGTCAAGAATTATCTGGAATTGCTGGTGCAACTCTAAACGCAAACAAACAGATTGGTGGACTTTTTGGTACAACAATTATGGGGATTGTAACTACTAATTTATCCCATGATTGGAATATAGTCATCGTTGTCGCATTTTTGGTTAACGTGATAATGTATATTGCTACTTGGTTAATTGCTAGTCGTTACCTTTATGGAAAAGAATAAAACTAAACAGAACGCAATCAATTTAAAAGTTGATTGCGTTTTATATTATTTATCAATAATCTAAACTCCTATATCAGAAATAGATTTTATTTTTTTAACACCTTGTAAACAATCTAACTAATAACAAAAAGATCAACATATTACCGTTGATCTTTTATTTTTACTCTAAGCCTTTTAAAATATCTGTAAATCTATGTGTAAACATAGCTGTCATCCCCCATATATTCTCTGTCAAGTTTCTGTAAAAAGGAATATGACGTTCACTATACCCAAAATTGTATTTTTCTCTATTTTTTACCAGGAAAAATGGGAAATCTTTCGCATCACTCAAGGTAGAAGTAACTTTATAATAAATCGGTTCCTCTGTCAACAAAGTGTCAACACAAACTGTAAACAACCGTTTCACCTCTTCATTTGGATGAATATCCTCCCAATTTTCTATATTTATATTTCCAACAAAGCAATGGATGGTTCTCCCCTGATGAATCAGATAATCAAGCTCTCCCCAAATGTCAATTTGATCAGGAACTAGGTTTAATTCTTCACAAGTTTCTCGTATAGCAGCTTCCTGAAAAGTCTCACCATTTTCGACACGCCCACCAGGAAAAGAGACCTCACCTGGTTGAGAAATATACTCACTTCGTACTTGGTAAAGAATGTGATACTTATCAGTTTTTACATCATATATCAGGGGTAAAAGCACCGCATAGCGTCTTTTCTCCCCTAGTGGCTTCGGCTCGTAACGAGCTAGTTTATCTTTAATAGTCATAAGAACTCCTTGACTTCATGTTATCATAAAAAAGAAGATATCCCTATTATATAAAATTTTTATATATAAAATATTGACATATATTTCTAAAAGAGATACACTCTATATGTAAAATAATTATATATATTTTTTATACATATCCTAGAAGCAAAGGAGCACACTATGTATTTTCCAACATCATCAATACTGATAGAGTTCTTAATATTAGCTATTATCGATAGAGAAGACTCTTATGGCTATGAGATTAGTCAAACAATAAAGCTTGCGGCTAATATTAAGGAGTCAACACTTTATCCTATTCTAAAAAAGCTTGAAAAAGCAGGCTATATGACCACCTATAACCAAGCGTATCAAGGGCGTAAACGTAAATATTACAGTATTACCCAAGAGGGAAAAGAGCAACTTCAATTTCTTAATGAAGAATGGTTAACCTATAAAGAAACTCTGGACGATATTCTAGAAGGGAGATTAAGACATGACAAAGACTGAATATATAGCCAAATTAACAAAATATCTACGAAAATTACCACAACAGGACTACGAAGAAGCTATAGAATATTTCATGGAATATTTTGAAGAGGCTGGACCTGAGAATGAAGCTCGGGTTATTGCAGAACTGGGTACACCTAAGGAAGCCGCACATGAAGTCATTAGTCGTCTTCTAGAAGAAAAGATTGTTGAGGACAAGAGCAGCTTACGCAATAAAACAACTATCCTTTGGATTGCGATTCTAGCTGTTTTAGCCAGTCCAGTCGCCTTACCAATTCTACTATTCTTCTTAGCTATGATAGTGACACTTCTTATGATTATTTTCGCAGTTATAGTGACTGCCTTAGCTCTTACTTTTGCTTTACTCATTAGTGGTGTTTACACTTTCTTTACAAGCTTCTCTCTCTTAAGTGTTTCACTAGCTTCAACACTGTTTGGAGGAGGTCTAGGTCTATTGATGTTTGGAGGAGCACTCTTACTACTTTTGATTTCGTTTGAAATCTGTAAACTTATTGTAAAGCTAATTGCCCTATTGATTAAATGGCTCATCAAGAAAGGAAGAAAATCATGAAAACTTGGAAAAAGATCATCCTCGGAGTGTCCCTTATCTCTCTATTTTTAGGAGGAGGATTCGTAGCTTGGGGGTATAGCCAAGGTGGCTTGACAGATTTACAAAATCAAACTAAAAGTGAGCAAGATTATGTCAAGAAAGAAGTTGATGACTTCAATAAAATTGATATTAAAAGTAGTAACTACAATGTACTTATTAAAACAGGAAACGTTGACAAGGCTACTCTTTCTTACTACCAAAAAGCAAAAACTCCAATTGACACATCTGTAAAGGATGGTCAATTGACTATCAATGATAACAACTCTGAATTAGATTCAACTTCTAACAAACATATTAACTTTTTCGGATTAAAAGATTTAGTAAAGCTTTCTACTCTCAACGAGGAAGTCAGAAATAAAACCATTGTCATTACACTCCCTAAAAAACAAACGATTGATTTTTTAAAGGTTGATTTAGCAACTGGAAATCTAGATTTAAGTAATAGCACCATCAAACAATCAGATATCAATCTAAATGTAGGGGACCTAACTTTTACTAAAATGATTGTCAGCAACCTAAAAGCTAACCTTGATGTTGGTAGTGTTGATAGTAATCATACACTTTTTACTAACTCAGATTTATCTATTGCAATGGGAGATTACTCTGGAGATAACCTAATTTTCAATGGTCACAATAAACTTGATGTTACATCTGGTGATATTGAACTAGCTCTTAAAGATTACACGCTCAATGTTCAAGCCGATAGTCATTCAGGAGAGGTAGACATCACAAATAGCCTTAAAATCTCAAAGGATAACTCACTAACCATTACCTCAGACCTCGGTGATATAACTGTTGAATAACATAAAAAGCCAGCTCACATTAGAGCTGGCCTTTAGTTTATTCATTTTCAGACTTTGGTCTATAAATAATAATACCTACAACTACAAAGATAAGTAAGAAAATAAATAGCATACGAACTTGATCTGAGATCTGTCCTGTCATTGAAATAGTTTGACGAAGACCTGATACCGAGTAGGACATTGGTAAGAATGGTTGGATGACCTTAAAGAACTTAGGACTAAGTTCAATTGGATAAGTCCCTGCACTAGACCCTAGTTGCAAAAGCAGCATAATCATGGAAGCAAATGCGCCATATCTATCATTCCAACCTACAAGGGCTGTAACCAGCGCCATTAAAGTACATGCTGCAAGGAGAATCATACCAAATGTAGCTAATGGATGATTTGGTTCAACTCCCACAAATCGAATGGCAATATAAAGCGCAGTAGCAGCCATAGTTGTAATAATACCATTGATAAGTAACTTATTCTTAGCCCAATCAAAACGGCCCGTAAATTTTCTTCCTGTCAAGCTCTTAGCAAAGATAACATTAGTTGAAAGAGCAACAACCATAAGAGAAACAGAAATCATATATGGAGCCATTCCCACACCATTAGTGTCAACCTTATCCTTATCAGTTTTCTTCTCTTTGAGTGGAGCACTCACCATTTTTGCATTGTCTGAGTTTACAGATACAAGAGAGAGTTGCTGATTAGCCTTGTTTAATGAATCAGACAATGTGGAAAGGTTAGTTGACAAACTTGTCAACCCATTTGTTAAGGTATTTCCTCCAGTTGCTAATTGTTGAGCCCCTGTATTGAGAGCACTTGTACCACTCTGAAGAGTAGCAAAACCAGTCATTAAACTACTAGTGTTAGCATCTAGAGTTTGAGCACCACTGGCAATCGTTGACACAGCACCAGTATAAGTTGACAAACCAGTTGAAAGTGAGCTTGCACCTGTTGCTAGAGTACTTTGAGCTGTTGACACACCTGATGCCACTTGAGTTGCTCCTGGTGATAATTGATTGACAAGTACTGAATTGACATTAGCAATATTAGCTTGCATTGATGATACCGTTGATGAAGCTACAGGAAGAAGTGCATTCGCCGAACTTGCAATGCCTGAGATAGATGTTTGTAGAGAAGCTAAACTACTTGAATCTCCGCTACTAGTTGTTGTCGTACCTGTCAAGCTAGATAAAGCAGTTGACATACTTGACACATCAGATGCAATAGTTGAAGCATAACTACTAGCTGTAGATCCTGCATTACTAATTGCCGATGTAATCTCTGCTTGTTGATCTGCCGTCAAGCTTTGATAAGCAGCTGTTCCTTGTACCGCAGCCAAATCATTTGCTTTATCAGTTGCACTAGCTGTAGCTATAGAGCTAGCTGCAGAAGAAATATTTGAAAGATAAGTCGCTATTGAACTTGTATCTACTGATGTTGTTGATGTTCCACTTGGTAATGATGTGTTACTTACCGCTGTATTAAGATTTTGAATTGCTGTATTTAAATCAGTTAAATTAGTTGACAAGGTTGACAACTGTGCTTGCTGTTCTTCAGATAAACTTGTTGCTGTAGCCATTTGACTGAGCGCTGTTGACAACGAATCTGCACCTGTAACTAAGGTATTCATGGCCTCTGCTCCTGATACAAATTGACCTGCAGCAGAATTAACGGCCTCAGAGTTCGCGTTTAACTGTGACAAAGCGCCTGACAAAGTTGACACACCTGAAGTATAGGCAGACGCGCCTGAACTCAAGGTATCAACACCTGTAGCCAATGTTTGTGTAGAGCCAGCAAGAGTTCCTAAGCCATTTGATAAGGTCTGACTCCCTGACTGAAGTGCGCCTGCACCTGCATATAATTGACTAGCCCCATTCGCTGCAGTTCCCATACCACCCTGAAGTTGAGACATACTCCTAAAGACAGCTCCAACATAAGTTGATGTAATATTTTTAGAAACAGTATCCTTCAACTTAGACATGGCAGAATCGCTCATTTTTGAAGAAACGAAGCTATGCCCTGCTGTTGTCTGATAAGAAATTTCAAGTTTCTTAGGATCATTTGTCAAAAGACTTGCTGCATTACTTGAGAGATTTTCTGGAAAAGTGATTACCATATAGTAGTCACCATCATCAATTCCTTTTTTGGCTTCATTTTCAGTCACAAAATGATAGTCTAGATTTTTATTTTTAGACATATTGTCTACCATATCATGACCAATATTTAGAGTTTTATTCTGGAAACTAGCACTCTTATCTTTGTTCACTACGGCTACTGGCATATGCTTTACATTTCCATAAGGATCCCACATAGAAGATAAAAAGATTAGATTATATAAAGCGGGTATCAATGAGACACCAATAATAGTTATCCAGAGCTTTGGACTTTTAAGAAGCGCCTTTAATTCTGCTAACATATTTCTCCTTTTTAGACATTGTGTTTATTTTTATGATATAATCAATTATAAACTCATTTACATGAAAATCAATGTTAAACAATTAGTTTTTGGACATATAGTCTAAAAGTGTATAAAAGGAGATTTGTATGTCAAAAGATCAAAGGCGAGCTCAAACTAAAAAAGCTCTTTTAGATGCTTTAGTAATATGCTTAAAAGACCAAGATTTCAATGATATTACTACCATTCGTCTGGTTCAAACAGCTGGGATTAGCCGTTCGAGTTTTTATACCCACTACAAAGATAAGTATGAAATGATTGATAGTTATCAGAAGGAGCTTTTTCATAAACTAGAGTATATCTTCGATAAATATGAAGGAAAGAAGGAGGGAGCCTTCCTCGAAATCTTTGAATTTCTTACTCGTGAAAAACTCCTATCAGCTCTATTGTCTACCAATGGATCAAAAGAAATTCAAGATTTTCTGATACATAAACTTCAGCGTATGATAGCTGAGGACTTCATTGTCCCTACTGCTGAAGAAAGATCTCTAAAAGGATTTGAGAAAGACTATACCAGTATTTATTTTGCGCACGCTATTTTTGGTGCTTGTCAAGCCTGGATAAATAAAGGAAAAAAAGAATCCCCCCGAGAAATGACAGATTTTCTTCTACGATTTATTCCACAATAAAACAACTTCAAAAGCATAAAAAGCTGCAAACCATTTCAACAGTTAAAGCAGCTTTTTCTTTTACAATAAAATCCTTAAAATAAGGAAATGATAAGTGAAAGTAAGGTCAAGATTGCGGGTCCACCTTGCGTTAAAATAATTTTCTTATTTGCAGTTATAGCACCATAAATAGCAGCAAAGAAAACATTGAGTACAAAAACAGTTACAAGTAGCTGACTACTTGTGAAAATCCCATACAAGAGGAATACAGCAATCAAACCATTGTAAATCCCTTGATTTTTAAATAAGTTTGTAACAGAATCACGTTGAAGTTCTTCTTTACTCATATTGAAAACACGACTAGTCGTGTCTGAATGTGTCGCAAAAGTTTCCAAATACATGATATAGAGATGCTCCAAAGCAACAATCCCAGCTAAGATTAGTGTAATAATAGACATAGTAGCCTCCTTCTTAAATAACTTTGACAGTATATCAAAAGTAAACTTTTAAAACAACATGTATGCTTCATACAATTTGAAATATGGTAAAATAAAGAATGAAAGAGAGGTTCTTATGACAAAGACAGAAGTAATCCAACGTCTCCAAAAAGATTTGGGAATTCCTAGATTTCAGGCTTATATAGAGGATAAAGATTACTCCGAAGAGGAGTACGACCAACTAAAAAAAGATTTTGAAAGCTACTTCACCAACTACGTTTCAAACGTTTCAGCAGATTTTGAAGGCGGATTGGATAATAAATAATTTATACCTCAAAATCATCTATCATCATGTTACGAATCCCTTAGCCACTTGTATCAGACTAGGGGTCTTTTTAATATTCGAAAACAAAAAGCCGTCTCATTCTATGAAATGGCTTTAGGGAACTTGTAACTGAACAAATAACTGAGCAAACCTAAAAATCAATGATTTAAGGCAAACAAAAAAGCCCATAACAACGGGCTTTTCGATACAATAATCTTAAAATTAAAGCATTTTGTTGTAGAATTCAACGACAAGTGCTTCGTTGATTTCTGGGTTGATTTCATCACGTTCTGGAAGACGTGTCAATGAACCTTCAAGTTTTTCAGCATCGAATGATACAAATGCTGGACGTCCGATAGTAGCTTCTACTGCTTCAAGGATAGCAGGAACTTTAGCTGATTTTTCACGAACTGAGATTACTTGACCAACTTCAACGCGGTATGAAGGGATATCAACACGTTTACCGTCAACAAGGATGTGACCGTGGTTTACGAATTGGCGTGCTTGACGACGAGTAGTTGCAAGACCAAGACGGTAAACAACATTGTCAAGACGACGTTCCAAAAGAACCATAAAGTTGAAACCAAGTGTTCCACCTTTAACTTTAGTAGCTTGTACGAACAAGTTACGGAATTGTTTTTCACCCAAACCGTATGAGAAACGAAGTTTTTGTTTCTCAGCCAATTGCAAACCGTATTCTGAAAGTTTTGAACGGTTGTTTGGACCGTGTTGACCTGGTACGTAGTTACGACGTGCCAATTCTTTACCTGTGCCTGTAAGTGAGAAACCAAGGCGACGTGATTGTTTCCATGATGGACCTGTATAACGTGACATTAATAATGTCCTCCTATAAAAAATATTTTTAGGAAATAACGTTTTAGATAAACCTGATTCGTTCAGAAAGACTTCGCCCAAACAGCAAAGGTTACTTTTCTAGCCGACTTCCTGTTGACGAGCTTCATTTTATCCTGCTATTATTTCACATACTTTAATAGTTTACCACGAAAAAAGGCCCAAGTAAAGGCTTTTTCTTATTTATTTTCGATTTCTGCTTGTTCCTCAGGACTCAAATAACGAATGAGAGTCTTCTCAGTCAAAATATCTGAATAAGTGTAAGATTCAACATAACTATTATTAATAGCTCCTGCTTGGGAACTGAAGTCTTGATATTCAACAATAAACAATGATGGATAAACTTCTGTCAATCGACCAATTTTATTCTTTTCACGTTTACGCCCATTCTCTAGGGTCAATTCTACTAGCTGACCTTCATGTGACTTAATAGCTTCCTTGATGTTTTTCATCTTAGCAACATCTGCAAATGCATCACTCATATATATATCTCCTTAAATCTGAAAATTATGATTCCTCAAACTGAGCAATCGATGAAAATTTATTGTATTCTTTTTGGAATAGTAACTTGACTGTTCCACGCGCACCAGCACGGTTTTTTTCTAGGATAACTTCGATGGTATTATCTTCAATCTCATTTTCTGGTTCTTCACCCTCTTTTCGGTAGTAATCATCACGATACAAGAAGGCGACAATATCGGCATCCTGCTCGATAGATCCTGACTCACGGATATCAGATAAGACTGGACGTTTGTCCTGACGTTGTTCAACCCCACGAGATAACTGACTCAAGGCAATTACAGGAACTTTGAGCTCCTTGGCCAGGATTTTTAGCTGTCTTGAAATATCTGAAACCTCTTGTTGGCGATTTTCTGGTCGCGTACCTGTAATCAACTGCAAGTAGTCAATCACAATAAGACCAAGACCACCCTCTACTTCTTGTGACAATTTACGGGACCGTGCACGAATCTCAGTAATCTTTATACCAGGGGTATCATCTATGTAAATCGGTGCCTCAGCCAGTGCTCCTTGAGCAATCATAACATTATTCCAATCTTGCTCTGTCAATTGACCTGTACGTAAAGCATGAGAATCAATCATCCCTTCAGCTGCCAACATACGATCAACCAAGCTTTCTGCACCCATCTCTAATGAAAAGACTGCAACAGCTTTATTTTGCTTGGTGCCAACATTCTGAGCAATGTTCAACACAAAGGCTGTTTTACCAACTGCGGGGCGAGCTGCTAAAATAATTAATTGATCAGGGTGTAAACCTGTTGTAATCTTGTCAAGGTCACGGAAACCTGTTGGTAATCCAGTAACATCTGATGTTTGCTGAGAACGCATCTCCAAGGTATTAAAATTGACGTCAAGAACTTCAGATATTTTGCGGAAACCACTACGATTACTATGCTCTGAAACATCAACCAAGGCTTTCTCAGCATTCGCAATAATTTCATCAGATTCCGTTGCGCCCTCATATGCTTGGTTGACAGTCTCTGTCAGCCTATTTATAATACGTCGAAGCATGGCTTTTTCAGCCACAATCTTAGCATAGTACTCAGCATTTGCGGATGTTGGGACACTATTGACCAAATCTACAAGATAAGAAATACCCCCTATATTTTGGAGGTCATCTTGGTCATCTAAAATGGTACGTACTGTCGTGGCATCAATGGCATCATTTCGATCCGACAGCGTTACCATTGCTTTAAAAATGACACGATGGGAATACTTGTAAAAGTCGTCTGCTTCGATAAATTCTCGAACTGTAATCAACTTTTCCGGGTTAATGAGAATAGCCCCTAGAACAGACTGTTCCGCTACTAAATCATGAGGTTGTACTCGTAATTCTTGAGCCTCTGCCACAATTATTCCCTCCTTTACAAGATTTACTTATAGTGTCAACGAATTACTCAGCACTATTTTTGATGTTAAGTTTAATTTGTGCGCTCACTTCTTTATGAAGCTTTACAGGAACCTCAATCAGACCAATCGCACGAATAGGATGTTCAAGTTCAATATGACGTTTATCAACTTTTATACCAAATTGTTTTTGAAGTCCTTCTGCAATCTTTTTGGCTGTAATTGAACCAAAAGTACGTCCGTCTGGTCCGACCTTCTCAGTAAATTGAAGACGATTTTCTTCTTTTTCAAGTTGCTCTTTAACTTGCTTCGCTTCAGCCAACAACTCTGCTGCATGTTTTTCTTCAGATTTTTGCTTGCCTTTCAACTCACCAATAGCTTGGTTTGTCGCTTCCTTAGCAAGATTCTTTTTAATCAAGAAGTTTTGAGCATAACCTGATGGTACTTCTTTAATTTCGCCTTTTTTACCTTTACCTTTAACGTCTTGTAAGAAAATAACTTTCATTTTAGTCCTCCTTGGGAGCCAACTCTCCCATAATAGTTTCAATCAATTTATTTTTTGCTTGAGCAACACTACAGTCTCGCAATTGGCAGGCAGCTAAGTTGAAATGGCCACCACCACCCATTTTCTCCATAATACGTTGTACATTAATCGTTTTATGACTTCGAGCAGAGATATTTACAGTAGAATCGCTTGTCCTAGCGACAACAAAAGTTGCTTCGATACCTGCCATGGCAAGCATCGTATCTGCTGCCTTAGAAATCACAACATTATTATAACATTTAGGATTATCACCTGAGGCAACAATGATATCATCTGTAATACGTTCACCTGCTAGAATTAACTCATTGATTCGTCGATATTCTTCAAAATCAGTAGCAGAGATTGTTTGGATTTCTCCACTATCACTTCCTAAACTACGTAGATAAGAGGCGACATCAAAGGTTCTACTAGTCACACGAGTTGAGAAATTTTTAGTATCCAGCATGATACCTGCCATAAGGATAGAGGCTTGGATTTTACTCAAACGTTCTGGGGCACCTTGGAATTGCAACAACTCCGTAACCAATTCACAGGCTGAGCTTGCCCCACTTTCAATAAAGGTCAAAACAGCATTTTCAGGAAAATCGTCATCTCGACGGTGATGATCTACCACAATAACTTCATTAAATCGATCATAAAAATCCTTAGACAAAGTTAAATTGATTTTAGAATGGTCAACCATAATTAGTAATGAATGTTGGTTGACTAACTCTTCAGCCTCTGAAAGTGTAATAAGAGGTGATTGACCATCTTCTTTTAAGCGTTCGACCGCACGCTCAATATCTGCATTCATAGCCGTATCATCGTAAACAGCATAGCTTTTTCGAACAATTTGACTAGCAAAATGAGCCATACCGACAGTGGCCCCTAGAGCATCCATATCGAGATTCTTATGTCCGACAACAAACACTTTTTCGACTGTTTTCAACTTATCTGAGATTGCAGTCATCATAGCCCTTGTTCTTGTACGAGAACGTTTTACTGTTGAGACAGAACCTCCTCCAAAATAAAGAAGTTCCTTGTGATCATCGTTTTCCTTGACAACAGCTTGATCTCCACCACGAACTAGTGCGATGTTCAGATTCTGCAAGGCAACCTGACCGATTTGATCATGCTTAAGCGTACCGAACGAAATTCCCATGCTCAAAGTCAGTGGTAAACCACGCTCTTGAGCCTGCTGACGAAAGTCATCCAAGACAGAAAACTTTTGATCCATGAATTCTGTCAAGACACTGTAATTGGTGAAGAAGTAAAAACGATCGCCTTCAATACGTCGATAATGAATATGCTTAGCCTTAGCAAACTCAGAAATAAACCCTGCCACGAATGTGTTGATTTTTGAAACATCGGCATCGGGTAAACTTCCTGTCACATCGTCGTAGTTATCAACTGAAATAATCCCGATAACAGGACGAGTCATATTTGGATCAGCATTTTCATCTTGATCATAAACATTATCAATAAAATATGTCAACTTATTGTCAAAATCCACAAAAGCGGCATATTTATTGTCACCAACGGTTATCACATTCGAAGGTGAACCTTTTCGTTTCTGGGAAATAAAATCCGCAATCAACTGTTTATTGAAATTTCCATTTTCATCCGAAAGTACTAGCTTCGCATAGGGGTTGAACCATTCAATATGATCGTTCTCATCAAAAGTAATAACCCCAACAGGCATCTTTCCGAGAAGGGTCTTCAAAGAATCTTCAACATCCTGATTCAGTTCATCTAATTGCTCTATTTCTAAGGACTCATATGTTGTCTTTTGGTAATGCAATAAGGCAACAACTACTACCATAATAATAAAAAGCGCAAAAATGAGGGCAGACTCCGATTTTAGTACGCGAACAAAAATAGTAGCAATTCCAAAAAGAATTAACCCAATCATTACAAGATGAATCGTTGCAAAGTGAAATCTTTTCATATAAAACCTCTTAATCCAACAATTATAACATAAAAAAGCCTTAATTAAAAGGCTTTTAAACGTGTTACCACCCTTAATCTACTTTTCTGCGGGCCTTATTATTGCCCTCAAGATAAACCATCAGAATTGAGATATCTGCTGGATTGACCCCTGAAATACGACTCGCTTGACCAATGGTCTCAGGATTGATTTTCTTAAATTTTTGACGAGCTTCAGTAGCAATAGAATCAATAGCATCCCAATCAATATTTTTGGGAATCCTCTTTTCTTCCATACGCTTCATCTTAGCTACTTGATCCAAAGCTTTATTGATATAACCTTCGTACTTGATTTCAGTCTCAAGCAACTCTATAATCTTAGCGTCCAAATTTTCTGCAGCTGGACCCACAAACTGAGTAGCTGTGGCGTAATCAATCTCTGGTCTACGCATAAACTCTTTAGCTGTCATGGCATCTGTCAATGGCTTAAAGCCTAGAGCTTGAATTTTCTCATTCGTTTCTTTAATTGGTTTTAATTTTTCTTTTGATAAACGTGTCAACTCGCTGTCAAACTGATTTTTCTTAATTTCAAAGATATTCCAACGTTCATCGTCAACCAAACCAACTTCTCGACCAATAGGTGTCAAGCGCATGTCAGCATTATCATGACGTAATATGAGACGATACTCTGCGCGTGATGTCAATAAACGATATGGCTCCAAGGTTCCTTTCGTGACAAGATCGTCAATCATTACACCAATATATGCATCACTACGTTTGAGAATAAGCTCAGGTTTACCTTGGACTTTCAGAGCTGCATTGATACCAGCAACTAGACCTTGACCTGCTGCTTCCTCGTATCCAGAAGTTCCGTTGGTCTGTCCTGCTGTAAAGAGACCTGAAATTAACTTCGTTTCAAGTGTTGCACGTAATTGATGAGGGAGCACGATATCATATTCAATCGCATAACCAGTTCGCATCATCTCTGCCTTCTCGAGACCTTTAATTGAGTGAATCAACTCTTTTTGAACATCTTCTGGAAGACTAGTTGACAGGCCTTGCACATAGACTTCATCAGTCTCTCTTCCTTCAGGTTCAAGGAAAAGTTGATGGCGATTCTTATCGGCAAATCGGACAATTTTATCTTCGATTGATGGACAATAACGAGGTCCTACACCCTTGACAATACCTGAAAACATTGGTGCACGATGTAAATTATTATTGATAATATCGTGGCTCTCTTGATTCGTATAAGTTAGCCAACAAGGTATTTGATCCTGAAGATAATCTTCATCTTTCGACAAGAATGAAAAATGATTTGGTTTTTCATCACCTGGTTGAATTTCAGTTTCTTCGTAATTAATTGATGATGCCTTAACACGAGGAGGGGTACCCGTTTTAAATCTTCCTATTTCAAGGCCAAGATCCCTCAAGTTATCTGCCAATGTAACAGATGCAAGGCTATTATTAGGACCTGAAGAATATTTGAGCTCACCTAGGATAATTTCACCACGCAAAGCCGTTCCTGTTGTTACAATAACCGCTTTTGCTCCGTATTTTTGATTTGTGGCTGTTCTGACACCAACTACCTTACCATCTTCAACAAGAATTTCATCAACCATTGACTGACGGAGAGTTAAGTTTTCCTGACGCTCAACTGTATGCTTCATCGTCATAGCATACAAGGCTTTATCTGCTTGTGCACGTAAAGCTCTGACAGCAGGTCCCTTACCAGTATTCAACATTTTCATTTGAATATAAGTTTTATCAATATTTTTACCCATCTCTCCGCCGAGGGCATCAATCTCACGGACAACAATACCCTTGGCCGATCCTCCAATAGAAGGATTACATGGCATAAATGCCAGCATCTCTAGGTTAATAGTCGCTAATAAAACCTTACATCCCATGCGGGCTGCAGCTAGGGAGGCTTCTACACCAGCGTGACCAGCACCAACAACAATTACATCAAAATTTTCATCAAACTCGTAAGACATTTTTTAGATTTATGCAGTGATTTACAATCAACTGCCCCATCCTTTCTTTGTTTTTTTCCTACAAAAATAGCCAAAACTCCAGAAAACTGTACGCAAAAACGCACAATTCTCATGAGCTTTGACCATCATGACTATTGTTAAAGTTATTTTATCAAATCAAATCGTTTTGTCAATGCAAATCACTGTTTAAGCAAGGTCTGCACACTGACGATAATCATCTGTATTCCTATCGAGAATAGTAAAAGTCCCATCATTTTCGTTATAATTTTCATCAAATTTTTTCCCAAGAAGCCTGCAATTTGTTTTGCACTTCTTAGTAGGAGATAAGTGATTACACATAGTAGAGCAAAAGCAACTACGGTTATTAGTTGATTCCGCAAACCCCCATTAGCCAGGCTTAAGGCAGTTGTAATCGTTCCTGGTCCTGCAAAAAGTGGCATTGCAAGAGGAGAAATAGCAATAGACATTGGATCTGAATTTACTGCTTGCTGCTCCATTCCTTTATAGCTAGGTGAATGATTACCATTAATCATATGATAACCGATAACGGCCACTAATATTCCACCAGCAATTCTGAAAGAAACAATTGTAATTCCAAATACTTTAAAAATGAAATCTCCTGAAAAGATAAAAACAGTTATAATAACAAAGGCAATCAAAAGACTCCTAAAAGCAATTTTTCGTGAAATTTTTTGACTATCATCTGCTACTAAAGCCATGTAAGCAGGAAGATTTGAAATTGGATTCATTATAGCGAAAAATGCCATAAATGCATAAAACAATTGGGAACTCATCGTTAATACTTACCTCCAGTTAGATATACTGACAAACTTTTCCGTCTTTATACGCTTGGTCAATAATACCGCCGCCCAAACATTCCTGACCATCATAGAAAACAACGGCTTGACCAGGTGTAATAGCACGCTGAGGTTCAGCAAAAATAACCTCTGCTTTATCACCCTTAACCTTTACAGTAACTTTACTATCAGGTTGACGATAACGGAATTTTGCTGTGCATTCCATTTCAAATTCTTCTGGCATATCTCGAGTAAAGTGAATCATTGAAGCGTCAAGTGAAGTTGACATCAACGACTCATGGTGGAAACCTTGACCCACGTAAAGAATATTTTTAGAAAGATCTTTCCCTACTACAAACCAAGGAGCATTATCTCCACCTTTTTGACCACCAATACCCATACCTCCACGTTGACCAATGGTGTAATACATGAGTCCGTTATGTTCCCCCATATCACGACCATCGACAGTCATCATACGACCTTTTTGAGCTGGCAAGTATTGGCTAAGAAACTCTTTAAAGTTTTTCTCACCAATAAAACAAATTCCTGTCGAATCTTTTTTCTTGGCTGTTGCAAGACCTGCACGTTCAGCAATCTCACGAACTTCTGGCTTTTGTAGATGTCCTAAGGGAAACATCGTTTTCTGCAACTGATCTTGTGAAAGTTGACTAAGGAAGTAGGTTTGATCTTTATTATTATCTGCACCACGCAACATATGGACAATGCCGTCTTCATCGCAAACAACTTGAGCGTAATGTCCTGTAGCCACATAATCTGCCCCTAATGTCATCGCATAATCTAAGAATGCCTTAAACTTGATTTCCTTATTACACATAACGTCTGGATTAGGGGTACGACCTGCACGGTACTCTGCTAAGAAATACTCAAATACACGATCCCAGTACTCTTTTTCAAAGTTGACAGAGTAATAGGGGATACCAATCTGATCAGCTACTGCTGCTACATCTTTATAATCTTCGGTTGCTGTACACACACCAAATTCATCTGTGTCATCCCAGTTTTTCATGAAAACACCGATTACATCATAACCTTGCTCTTTTAAAAGTAAGGCTGTCACTGATGAATCAACGCCACCACTCATACCGACAACAACACGTGTTTTTGAATTATCAGTCATAGATAACTCCTCCCATCAAATAAAAATTAACATAGACTTGAAGGGTCTAGTTATTCAAATATCGATTTGAAGGTCGATTTTGAAGCGTAAAAGCACGCAAGCCTAATTATATCATGATTAAAGAATAATGCAAAAAGGTTACCACTAGGCAACCTTTTTTATACTTATTTTTGTGTAAAGCCACTGTAAACCTATTACTCCCAGAACTATTATTGGAATCACTAACGCTACAAATAGCCATCCTGGCTCCTGATAACTTAACACAAGTTTATTCTGTCCTTTTTGTGATGAAACGGTCGGTGTACCAATCGTTGACAAACTATAGTCATCCTTGTCTAGTTCTTTACCATTTAGTGTCAAGATAGAATCTTTATAAACAACTATTGGTAGATTCAGTTCCTCCCCTTCAGCAGCTGGCCAAGTTAATACAAGATAACCATCTTCTACTAGCTTTTCTGCCTTCTGATTCGTAACGATATTTTTATAATAAAGATCGTAAGTATTCTGCTCACCTATTTTCCCATAAATCGGTACGTAATCTGGTGTGGGTTTGACAACTAAATTTAAAAACTGTGACAAGTCACTGTCATTCATGGTAAGACTTATCGTCTGGTAATCTCCTTCAACGTAAGTATGTTTAACAATGGAAATAAGTTCACCATCTTGTGCCGCAGTTTTTACACGATCGGTAGTATCCATCATATTCTGAATAAGACCAACGCCCGCAAAGGCAAAGAGTAAAACAGCAATACTTTTTCGCCAGTTTACAAATCGCGTGACCGTTAACCCTGTAATTGCTAAAAGTAAAATAGTCGCAGGAACAAAAAATCTAAATGGAAATTGAATCAATTCAGCAAATGTATTTCCATTTTCTACTAGATACTGCCATGGAAAAAGACCTGTCGATAAGAAGAAAAAGATAAAATAAATAAAATGCAGTATTTTTTTCCATTTAGCAAATTTCTTCCAATTCAAAACAGCGTAAATAAACTGTAAAATGAGTAACACCATTAAGGAAATTGGGGTATATAGCCAGTATCTTGCCGTTCCATCTATCCCATTCTTACCTATTTCTCTATTTATAAATGGATCTAAAAGGTGATTAGTCCCTCTCAAATATAGGAGTACTAACCAGATATTGACAGTCAGTAAGAGGAACAGAATGACTGCTATAACGACTTGCACGAAGGTTTCCTTTTTCTTTGCGATAGGAGACTTTACAAAAGTGTAAAGATAAAAAGGAAGATACATCATCACTAGCATCAAAGCACTAAGTACGTGAACCTGAAAAATCAATGCCATAGATAAGGCAAGTCTAATTGGTTCTACTTTTTGATAAAAGACATAGTGAATCGCTGGAATAAAACAAAAAGGTAGTAAAGCTGCTCCCCAACTAGAGAAACCCTGACGCATCGTCCAGTATTGGATAGAGAATGTTGTCGCATAGAGTAAACCTAGTGACAAGGCAATTGTTGTCTTAACTTTACACTGCTTGAGCAAAGCATACATTGAGGACTCAGACAGTATATGTAGTAATACCCTTGACACAATCTGATAACGAAACCAAGTGCCACTTATTAAAACAAGCCCTCCTTGTAAATAGGCAAAAAAAGGACCGTAAAGAGCATTGACAATGCGGCCTGACTGTTGGAATCCATATAAAGATAAAAAGTAAGAAAGGTTACCATTTTTTAGTTGCATAGCAGCTTCATAGAATCTGTTATAGTGAAAGATGGAATCTGAACCTAAAATGACTTTTCTTGTAAATAGTTGTGGTGTAACCAATAACACAGCAAAAGCTATAATAATAAGAGAAACCCACAACTTTTCTCTTGATTTAAAAATTTGTTTCATTGCTATACCTTTCATTCCTATTATAACAAAAAGGCCATACCCTACCTAATAATAACAAAAAGCTCTATAAAACATATTACCCACATCCAAATTAAAAAGCTGAGAGTACGCTCCCAACTTCTATTAATATTAGTAATTCCAAGCTGACAAACCTTGTGCGTTATAGGCATTCAAGGCTGATTGAATTTGATCCTCAACCGTTGCAGTAGAGCCCCATCCAGGCATTGTCTGAAAAAGACCTGATGCACCTGAACCATTTGCTGCAGTATGGTCACCATTTGACTCACGCGCAATAATTGACTCCCAAGTTGACTGAGGAACACCAGTAGCAGCTGCCATCTGTGCCGCTGCATAAGAACCAACTTCTCCTGCAGTGTTACCATTTGAGAGAACAACTGACCCACTACCACTTGCAGCAACCGAAGGAGCTGTCCCAGTATTTTGAGTCGACGTAGTATCAGTACTCGTTGTAGCAGTGCTTGTAGTAGCAGTATCTGACTGAGACTTTTCAGCTGCTTCTACCGCTTCTCCTGTTGTTTCTGACTGATGCTTACTTTCTTCAACCTTTTCTTTATTAGCCTTATTATCTTTACTTGAGCTAATTTCTGTTGATTTTACTAAATCTGCTGTCGATTCTGACGTTGTTGATGCTGTTGAAGGGGCTGGAGTAACAGAATCTGAAAATGCATTAACCAACCCTTTATTAATTAGTGTAGACAGTGATACTGCCAAAATAACAATAAAACTTGTTACAATTGCTACTGGTACCGCCAATGATTTCTTCGCTGCAAATTTAATACGGCGTCCCTTATAACTTTTTTTAAACATAAATCCCTCCTAGTTAATTCTAGTTACATTCATCATAACCTAGTAATATTACTGCCGATTATTTGTATTATGTCTAATGTTACAATGATTTATCAATTTAATAAAAAAATGCCAAAAATCTGGCATTTTTCCCTTATTTGTATGAGGTTTTACTAGTTTTCCTCATAAGTCAGTAATAATGATTTAGTACCAACCATTAGCATTCCAGAAAGCAAGAGCTGCAGTCCATGAACCATAACGGCTTGCTACATAATTATCTGCTACTTTCTCTTGATTTTCAGGAGACAAGTCTCCATTCAAATATGATGATGCTAATTGGTAACGTCCATAATATTGCCCATTTTGAGCTGTATAGCTACCGCTTGACTCACGTTGTGCAATTTCTTCTTTGGCAGCTGCCTCTGAAGAAGAAAGATTTGTATTGGTTGCTTGAGTATCTTCACTTTGTGTAGACTCTGTTGATTGTGTTGATTCAGCAGTTGCTTCTGTTGTAACTGAAGGTTCTGTAGTTTCTTCAGTAGTTTCATTAATTGTTAAGTTTTGACCAATAGAAATCTTATTGGCATCTTGAATACCGTTTTTTGAAACGATTTCATCTACAGTCGTACCATTCTTCTTAGCAATAGCTGAAAGGGTATCGCCTTTTTGAACTGTGTAAGTTTCTGCATTAGCTAAGGCTGTTGCTCCAAGTGTTGCTACTGTAACAAGTCCAAAAAGACCTAATTTTTTAGTGTTAGATGTATTCTTTTTTTGCATGATGATGCTCCTTTATCTATTTATAGTCCAATCCATATTAGTCAAAGATATTAAGTTATTTTATTGTTTATGACTAATGGGTAAATCAACGGGCTTATTCTATATAGGGATTTTTCAATCCAGATTAAGCTGAAGAACTATAACCATGTATCTATGATACCTTGGAAATATAACATCCCCTTGTTAGGGATATTAAAAATATTACAAGTAGGTTGGGATTAGACGAAAAAAGAACGCCTACGTGGGCGTCCATCTAAAGTTTCTAGGTCTTAAGACCTAGTTTTTATTTATCTCAACGAATTAACTCTTAAGATAAAAAAGCATTAATCCTAAAGCTAAAATAGCAATAATTGATAAGGTATCTCGACTATTCCATGAAAGTCGACGATATTTTGTTCGTCCTTCACCACCTTGATAGCCTCGTGCTTCCATAGCAATCGCCAGAGCATCTGCTCGTTTAAAGCTTGATGCAAACAAAGGAATTAAAATAGGTATTATTGACCGTACTTTCTGAATAATATTTCCTTCACCAAAGTCAACACCACGCGCCTTTTGAGCATTCATAATACGAGTCGTATCATCCATCAAAGTTGGTACAAAACGTAGACTCAAAGATAGCATTAAACCAATTTCATGTGCTGGCACTTTGAAAACAGTAAGTGGTTTTAAAAGTGATTCAACTGCATCAGATAAACTTAAAGGTGTTGTCGTTAGAGTAAGTAGGGTAGAAAAACTAATAATGAGGATAAATCTAAGAAATATCATCCAACCTTGATTTAAACCGACTTCCGTAATCTTTAAAAAGCCGATAGACCAAAGCACACTCCCTTTTGTATTGAAGAAAACTTGAAATAGGGTAGAAAATAAAATAATCCAAATCATTGGTTTAATTCCACCTAAAAAGAAACCAAGTTTTATTTTAGACAAGAAAACCAAGAAAAGTGTAAATAAAGTTATTACAGCATAAGTTAAAGGATTATTAGCCCAAAAGATAATAACAATATAAATCAACATGGCTAATAATTTACTTCTAGGATCTAATCGGTGTATAAAAGAGTCCCCAACAATATAACGTCCAATAATTAACTTATCCATGCGACAACACCTCTACGAATTCCTCGATTGTAATAGGGAGAGTTTCAAATCGATAACCTTTTTCTTGTAGCTGTAGTGCAAACTCTGTAATTTTAGGAACACCTAATTGCTTTTCTTTAAGAAAAGTAACCTTTTGAAAAACATCTTTAGGAGCTCCCGTCAACACTAGTTGCCCTTTTTCCATAACATTCACAGCTGTTGCATAATCGGCAACATCATCCATCAAGTGAGTAACTAAAACAATCGTCATTCCAGAAAGATGTAACTCCTTAAAGAGAGACATCAATTCCTTCCGGCCCTGTGGATCTAGACCTGCAGTCGGTTCATCCAGCACCAGAATATCTGGTTGCATAGCTAGAATCCCTGCAATGGCAACACGTCGCATTTGCCCTCCTGATAAATCAAAAGGATTCTGTCCATGAAATTCTTCCGGGAGTCCAACTAATTTTAGACTTTCAATAGCACGTTGTTCTGCTTCTTCCTTAGAAACTCCGAAATTTTGAGGTCCAAAGGCAACATCTTCTAAAACAGTCTCTGCAAATAACTGACTTTCTGGAAATTGAAAAACTAAACCTACTTTCTTACGAATTGGTTTTATGTCCTTGTTCTTTGATTGACTGGTTATGATAGTATCATCAACTTGAACCTGACCACTAGTTGGTATATAGAGGCCATTCAAGAGCTGCATAATAGTAGATTTACCACTTCCTGTATGTCCAATAAAGGCTGTATATGAACCATCTTTTATCGTCGTTGTCAATTCAAAAAGGGCACGCCCCTCAAAAGGAGTACCCGCTTGATAGATATAACTTACATTTTCGAGAGAGATTCCCATAATTGTTCTACCAATTCCTTTTCTGTCAGATAGTCTTCACACTCTATCAGACCTTTATTTCTTAGCTTTTGAGTTAATAATGCACTAAAAGGGATATCCAAACCTAAGTCAACCAACTCTGTGCCTCTACTAAATAGTTCACGAGGACTTGAAACAGACTCCACTTTACCTTTTTTCAAAACCAAAACACGGTCGCTCAAAGCGACCTCATCGAGATCATGAGTAATTGATAAAACAGTCATTCCGTATTCTTTACGGATAGCTTTAATAGATTGAATCAATTCCTGGCGACCTTCTGGGTCCAGCATGCTAGTTGCCTCATCCAAAATCAAAATTGATGGTCTCATAGCTACAATACCTGCGATAGCCACACGTTGTTTTTGACCTCCAGATAATCTAGCTGGCTCTCTATCCTTAAATTCTGACATTCCTACAAATTCCAGAGCCTCTTGAACTCTTGAAGCCATTTCTTCATAGGGAACACCTTTATTTTCAAGACCAAAAGCAACATCGTCTTCAACAGTTGCCCCAACAAATTGATTATCTGGATTTTGAAAGACCATGCCAATCTTATCACGAATATCCCAGACATTCTCTTCTGTTAATTCTTGACCATCAACGATAATCTGCCCAGACTCTGCCACTAATAGTCCGTCAATAAGACGTGCTGTCGTGGATTTTCCAGAACCATTATGCCCTACAATGGATAGCCACTCCCCACGTTTCACGTGAAACGATACATCATCAAGAATATAGGATGGTTGATCTTGATGATATTTAAACTTTAAATTTTTTATTTCAATCATTTGTTTATCGTACTACTTGAAAGTATCCTTAAATAAGAAACCTGCACCTTTGAAATAATCATAGCCTGAGTAAATTGTAAAGAACAAAGCGATATAAAGCATAATTGTTCCAATAAAATGCAAATGACACAATAATAGAATGATAGATAACATCTGAGTCACTGTCTTAATCTTACCAGGCATAGCTGCAGCGAGAACTGTACCTCCGTTTTCCACTAATAAAAGACGAAGACCTGTGACTGCAAGCTCACGACAGATAATAACTGAAACTACCCAGGATGGCGCTTGATTAATACCTACTAGCATAATAAAAGCTGACATTACCAACATTTTATCCGCTAATGGATCTGCAAATTTCCCGAAATTAGTAACAACATGCCATTTTCGTGCCAAATAGCCATCCAAATAATCTGTAATACTGGCAACAGCAAAGACAACCGCCGCAGCAATATGCATGATATTACTTGACGCAAGTGATGTCATCAATAAAAAGATAGGAATCAAAATAATTCTAGCAAGTGTCAATAAGTTAGGTAAATTTTCTTTTTTAAACATTTCTTCTCGATTCTATTGGATTCTTAATGTTAGGTAGCTAGGTGTATTTTTATCTAATTGCGATAAATCAAGTGACTCCCCATTTACCTTTAGAGTTACTTTTGAAGATTGAGCAATAATAATTTGAGTGGGTTTCGTTTTATCAGAAAAATCTAAAGAGTATTTTGAATTTTTCGTTTTTGAAAGGAGGTAACTCTCTGAAGTCTCTGAATTATCTACTGAAAACCAGGTGTCATCATTATTTTCTGATAACTCTACATCTAAAACTACTGAAGAATTTACATTGGAGAAATCAACCATTAGCTGATTTCCTTGAGTTGTCGTTGTTACATTTGCCCCCGAAACGGTAACCTCAGAAATGCTTCGTGACGATTTAGCCTTACTAGCCGTTGATAGATGATTAACTGTAGAGATAGTATTCGGTTTTATCACCTGAGGTTGATTAGAAAGATGTCTAATAATAATATAACCTACTGAACAAATGATAAGTAACGAAACCGCACTAAGAATTAGTAAAGGTAGATAGTTAGACTTTCTTTTTTCTTCACGTTTATGCTTTAAAAAGCGTGACATAGGAGCTTTGGTAGCTAAGCTTTCTTCCTTACGTTCAACTGTTTTCTTTTCTTTTTTTAGTTTTTGCTCGTTCTGCCTCTGCTCCTCAAACAGACGCTTTCCATCTAAACCAACCGAAGTGGCATACTTTTCAAGCGCTTCTTGCTGAATGTCCTCTGGCAAAGCTTTAAGTTGATCCATTTCCATAGCCAGAAGAAACTGAGCTTCGACTCCAGAAATTTTTTCTACATCATATAAACTTAATTCTTTCTTTACACGTGCTGCACGTAATTGCTCACCTAGAGAGTGTAACTTCATTTTTCCCCTTTCTAATATTCTTCTTTGTTTTCGTGTCTCTATTATAGCAAATAATCACTTATTTAGGGAAGACAACAAAATCGGTAATCTCTATATTTGAGAGATAATGATTCAAAAAATCCTTCAAATCCTTGGAAGTAATGCTCATCAGTTCCTGACCAAAATCAAAGTATGTTTTATCATTCTCAAAATAAGCTAAATACTGACTTCCTAAATTCTGGATATTGTCTAGACTACGTAAAAATTCACCATACAAAGCTTTCTTTTGCAAATCCAATGCCTCATCCGTCAACAGTCTTTTTTTATCTGCCGACGTCATCACTTGACGAATTAAGCTTGACATACGGATAGGTTCTGCAGTGTCCATAGTCATAATGACAAATGAATATCGATTAGATACCTCGTATTCAATTGACACAGACTCATCTATTTTTCCTTCAGCATACCAATTTTGATAATAAGGAGACGTCCAGCCAAACAGTAAATTAAACAATAACTGTACCAGTATGTTTTCTCTCATACGATTATCAGTAAAAGGAACACTCTTAAAACCAATGGCTAGCTTTGAGATGAAAATCTCCATTTGAAGACTATCTAATTTTTGGATATCTGACTCAATAGGGTTCTTTTCTTTTTCAACTATTCTCTCAGGCAGTGTAAACTCGCTTTGTTTTTCCTTGACAAAAGTGTAAATATCTTCAACATCAAAATCACCTACCAAGACGAGATGACAGTTTGCTGGTCTGTAAAAGCAGTCAAAGTTATCTTTCAAATCCTTTACAGTAATTTTTTCAATGCTATCAACACTTCCAGCAATGTCTTGTCCTAATATAGTATTAGGATACAAACTTTGTAAGCAACCCAGATATACTCTATAATCAGGATCATCCTGATACATATTTATTTCTTGTTCAATAATTCTTTTTTCATGGTTGACAGCATCTTCGGAACTTGTAAACTTTGATGTAAACTTCAATAAAAGTTCTAAAGACTCCTCAAAGTGGTCAAGGGTAGAGAAATAATATGTTGTCTTATCCAAGGTTGTAAAAGCATTGACATCAGCTCCAAGCTTGACAAAATCCAATGTCACATCCCTTCCCTGCTCATCCTCAAATAGCTTGTGTTCCAGAAAATGAGCAATACCTGCTGGATAAGATTGTAACTCACCATCAATATAAAAGTGATTATCTAGCGCCCCAAAATTCGTTGACAGAAAGGCGGCTTTTTCTAAAAATCCTTTTTTCTTAATAATTGATAAAGACATACCATTATCTAAAATTGCTGAATAAACTTCTTCATCAATTTTTTGATAATAACGTTTCTTCAAAGCAGCCATTCTAAGACACTCCTTCTAAAAAGAACAAACTCTGTAGCTTAACTTGACGCGCTACACGGCAAACATCTTTTTTAGTAACCTTCTCAATCTCATCTAACCAATTCTCTAATGAAAGACTTTTATCGCCAAAAATCACCTTATTAAAACGTTGTTCCACCAATGTTAAGGCATGATCTTCAGAGAGTAGGGCATTCATTCGTATGATTTTTTTGGTTTGATTCAGGAGAGAACTTGAAAAACGTCCTAATTTAATGTAATTCAATTCTCTACTAATTCCTCGCATAGCCTGATTTCTATTAGATTTTTCAATTCCAGCGTAAACTTCTAGTAAACCTGTAAAGACATCAAATTGACTACTAATTGAATAAGCTAATCCTTCCTTTTCTCGAAGCGTTGTAAATAAAGCAGAGTGGGCAAATTCACCAAACATGGCATTGAATACAATTAAAGCAAAGTAATTTTTATCTCCATATTGACATGAAAATTGGTACCCTAATTGTAAAATAGATTGACTACTCTGCCTATGTTCTATCTTTTCTTTCACCACATTGACATAAGGTTGACTATAGCTAAACTGTAAATCAACTTGACGTCCCTCCAAAGGAAAACGATGTAAACCTTGGAGTACTTGATAATCATCAAATTCTCCAACCATAAAGATATCAATACGATCTCTTGTCAACATACTTTGAAATTCTTGATAAGCTGTAAACGAAGTCTCGGCTTCAACAAGTTCTGCTTGACCATATTTGGGAACTTTCAAGCCCTCATTTACAAAATAAAGCTCTCTTCCCTTAACTTCACTGTAATAGTAATTATTCTCTGTGTCAACATCAAGGTAGGTCTTTAAATTTTGTCTTTCTATATCAAATACTTTATTTTGGTATTGAGCTACTCTTGACAATGGCTTGTAAAGACACTCTTCCAAAAATCCTAGAACTTCCCAAAATAATCCATTATTCGTAGGGATAAAGGCATCTTTCAGGTATGTCAACTCTATGTCAACACTATGTGTCAACCCTTTAGTCAACACTCTAGTTGACAACTGTGTTCCATAAAGAGAAGCTAATCTCTCTTTAAAAGACTGTACTGTTGGATACGTCTGATTGGCTGTAGCCAACATTTGTGAAACCAGAGCTCGTTTAGCAATTGTTTGTTTATTCAAAGAACCTGTCATTCGAAAAACAATACGATTAGTTTTATATTTTTGTGTTGGAATGAAGTGTACATAGACACCATCAGCAATTTTCATTGATAACCTCTAAAAAGTTTATGCTTCCAATTATACCATTTTTATGCTATCTTATCTCAAGAGAAAGTTGAGGTACTATGGAATATAAATTATTTGATGAATACATCACACTGCAGGCACTTTTAAAAGAATTAAGTATCATTCATAGTGGCGGAGCTATTAAAGGTTTTTTAGCTAACAATACCGTTTTATTCAATGGTGAGGATGAAAAACGTCGTGGAAAAAAACTTCGTTATGGGGATGTTATTACTATTCCGTCTGAGGAACTTGAAATAACGATTATAGCTCCTACAACAAATGAAATTGAAGAGCATCAAAAAGAAGTCGCTGAAAAAGCACGTGTTGCTGCCATTGTAAAAAAAATGAATCAGGATAATAAAAAGAAACAAAAGGCACATCCGTCAAAAGAAGGCAATAAAACTAAACGAAAACCCGTTCGTTTCCCAGGAACCTAACTATGTGGCTCGAAAATATTGATATTCAACACTTTAGAAATTATACTGAAGCCTCTGTGAGCTTCTCACCTCATCTCAATATTTTTCTTGGTCGCAATGCTCAAGGAAAAACAAATATTCTTGAGGCCATCTATTTTCTAGCATTGACACGTAGTCATCGGACCCGTTCAGATAAGGAACTGATTCAATTTCAGCAAAATACTCTCAAACTGAATGGCATCGTGCATCGTCATAGTGGAAAGCTACCTCTGGAAATCAGTTTATCTAATAAAGGCCGCATAACAAAGGTCAACCACCTCAAACAAGCTAAATTATCCGATTATATCGGTCACATGACAGTGGTACTCTTTGCTCCTGAGGATTTACAACTTGTAAAGGGATCTCCAAGCCTAAGACGTAAATTTATAGATATTGATTTAGGACAGATTAAGCCTGTTTACCTTTCAGACCTATCAAGTTATAATCATGTACTCAAGCAACGTAATGCCTATCTCAAATCTACTGACAATGTAGACATTAATTTTCTCTCAGTGTTAGATGAACAGCTTTCCGATTTTGGAGCACGCGTTATCGAACATAGACTAGAATTTATCAAGCAATTAGAGGAAGAGGCAGATAGACATCATAGTAATCTCTCAAATCAGATAGAGCGCCTTAAAATCTCCTACGAATCTAATATCCCATTCGGGAATAACAAAGTTATTCGTGAATCATTTTTAACCACGTTAAAGCAAAATCACAAAAGGGATATCTTCAAAAAGAACACTGGTGTTGGTCCACATAGGGATGATTTGACATTTTACATTAATGACATGAACGCATCTTTCGGCAGTCAGGGGCAACAACGTAGTCTCATTCTTTCTTTAAAAATGGCTGAGATTGCTCTGATAAAAAAAGTAACAGGTGAATTTCCAATTCTTCTCCTCGATGATGTCATGAGTGAGCTTGACAATCACCGTCAACTCAAACTGTTAGAAAGTATTGACGAAGAGGTTCAAACCTTCATGACGACAACTTCACTTGATCATCTGAGTAACCTACCACCCGATTTAAAGACCTTCTTAGTCAAGAATGGTATTATTTGTGAAAAACAAGTCGATTAAGCGACTTTTTTCTGTTTTCTGTGCTTTACATATATGACAAGTGATGTTAATAAAGTGTAAACAGAAACTCACCCAAACCCTTTATTGACAATTTTGTTTGTGTAAATATATTGTAAACCCTAATGTAAACAAAAAGTACTTATCTGAGATAAGTACTTTTATGTTTTTTTAATGAGCTGAGTAGTTAGGCGCCTCGTTTGTAATTTGAACATCGTGAGGGTGACTTTCAATAAGTCCTGCACCTGACATTTCAACAAACTGAGCTTTGTCATGTAAAGCCTGGATATCTTCTGCACCTGTATAACCCATACCTGCACGGATACCGCCAATCAATTGGAATACGATATCAGCAGCAGAACCCTTATAAGCTACACGGCCTTCAATTCCTTCTGGAACAAGTTTATTCGCTTCATTAACTGCACCTTGGAAGTAACGATCGCTTGATCCCTTCTTCATCGCTGCAATTGATCCCATACCACGGTAAGATTTGTATTTACGACCTTGGAAAATCTCAGTTTCACCTGGTGCTTCATCAGTACCAGCAAACATAGAACCAAGCATTACAGCATTACCACCTGCTGCAAGAGCTTTTACAATATCACCTGAGTATTTGATACCGCCATCAGCAATGATTGTTTTTCCGTATTCACGCGCAACACTAGCTGAATCGTAAATAGCAGTGACTTGAGGAACACCTACACCCGCAACCACACGTGTTGTACAAATAGAACCTGGTCCGATACCTACTTTAACAACATCGACACCTGCTTCATAAAGTGCACGCGCACCTTCAGCTGTTGCGATATTTCCTGCAATCAAAGTACGGTCTGGGAAGTGGGCACGAATTTCAGCAATTTTACGAAGAACACCTGCTGAATGACCATGTGCAGTATCAATGACAATAGCATCTGCGCCTGCTTCAAAAAGAGCTTCTGCACGTTCAAAGGTATCAGAAGTAACACCTACAGCACCTGCTACCAAAAGACGACCGAACTCATCCTTAGCTGCATTAGGAAACTCGATAACTTTTTCGATATCCTTAATAGTAATAAGTCCTGACAAACGACCTTCTTCATCAACTAGAGGTAGCTTTTCAATACGATGCTCATGAAGAATACTTTCAGCCGTTTCAAGATCTGTTTCAACTGGAGCAGTGACCAATTTCTCAGAAGTCATGTGTTCTGAAATTGGAGTATCGTAATTAGAGATAAAACGCATATCACGGTTTGTGATAATACCAACCAATTTACGATTTTCAAGTGTCTCAACAATCGGAACCCCTGAGATACGGTAACGTTGCATCAACTCTTCAGCTTCAGCAACTTTATTTTCAGGCGTTAGGAAGAATGGATCAATGATGACACCATTTTCAGAGCGCTTTACTTTTCGAACTTCTTCAGCTTGTTCCGCAATAGACATGTTTTTGTGAATGACACCCAAACCACCTGCACGAGCAATTGAGATAGCCATCTTACTATCTGTGACCGTATCCATGGCTGCAGTGATAATTGGGATATTTAATGTCAAATTTTTAGCCAATTTCGTCTTCAAGTTGACGTTGTTTGGTAGAACATGACTTTCCGCAGGAATAAGCAATACGTCATCAAAAGTGTAACCTTTTTTCAAGAATTTAGTGTCCCAATTTGACATTATAATCGTCCTCTTTTCTCAAAGTTTTGAGGTACAAAAACCCCAGCCTATTTTTTAATTGTTAATATCATATCATGCTAAAATGATTTGTCAACAGATTTCGCATAAGATTCTAAGAAAACCTTTTTCCAAATAAAAATAGGGCTCCAGATTATCTTGAGTCCCTACTTTTTATTTCTTAGAAATACTTAATTCCCATCGCTTCTTTTACTTCCGCCAATGTTTGTCCAGCAACTTCACGCGCTGCTTGACTACCTTTTTCAAGCATACGGAAAACTTCTCCCATATCCTTGGCATATTCTAAACGACGTTCACGAATTGGAGCCAACTCACGTTCTAAGATTTCTAGAAGATAACGTTTTGTCTTCACATCTCCTAAACCACCTCGTTGATAATGTTCTTTCATTTCAGCAATTGTAGTAACATCCTCTTCGCGACCAAAGATATCAAGATAATGGAAAACCATATTACCTTCAATTTGGCCTGGATCTTCCACACGAATATGATTTGGATCCGTATACATGCTCATGACTTTTTTACGAACAGTGTCTTCATCATCTGAAAGGAAGATACCATTACCCAAGGATTTTGACATCTTAGCATTTCCGTCTAGACCTGGAAGGCGTCCTGCAGCTTCATTTTTAGGGTAGATTCCCTCTGGCTCAACCAAAATATCACAATGATAAGTATGATTGAAGCTACGTGCAATTTCACGTGTCTGCTCAATCATTGGCTTTTGGTCATTACCTACAGGAACATAATTTGCTTTAAAGGCTGTGATATCAGCTGCCTGAGAAATTGGATAAACTAGAAAGCCTGTTGGAATAGATTCTCCGAAGCCTTTTTGAGCAATTTCCGTCTTAACCGTTGGGTTACGCTCTAAACGTGCCAATGAAACTAGGTTCATGTAATACATAGTCAACTCAGCCAACTCAGGAATCTGACTTTGAATGAAAATAGTCGACTTCGTTGGATCCAAACCTACAGAGAGATAATCTAAAGCAACATTCCCAATTGATTCTTTGATAATCTCTGACTCTTTGGCGTGATCCGTAAGGGCTTGCTGATCAGCCAAAAAGACAAACATGTTATATTTATCTTCGTTTTGTAAAAGGACACGATTTTTTAAACTACCAACATAGTGTCCTAGATGAAGTTTCCCTGTTGGACGGTCTCCCGTCAAAATAATAGGTTTCGTCATATAATTACCTCTCTAATACAAAAAAAAATCCCCACGCAAAAACATGCGTGAGGGCGTTAATCACTTTTGATACGCGGTACCACCTCAGTTGATAACTCTTTCTGAAGCTATCATCTCAAACCTTCTCAACAAAGAAGTTGCACGATAAGGGGTGCCAAACCTAACGTTTATGTGTTCACGTTAACCGTCAATTCTCTTCAGCCCATTCATTCCACCTTCATACTGGTTTTCAGCAACCACCAGCTCTCTATAAAAAAGGAAAGAATTACTCTTCTGATGACTATTATTTTACATTGTTTTATCTATTCTTGTCAAGATTATGTTTCTAGTTTCACGTGAAACACAACCTTAGATACAACCAAAATAGTCAATACTTGACGGAAACTTAAAAAGACTTGATAATAAGAATATCATTTCTAGGAGATAATATATGAAACGTCGAATAATAGATATACTTTTAGTTACAATCGGTTCTTTTATAGCTTCGGTTGGCTATAACTCACTTTTAGTTAAGAATAATATTGCCTCGGGTGGTGTCGGAGGGCTAGCCATTAGTTTAAACGCCCTTTTTGGTTGGAACAATGCTAACTTCGTCTTAGCAACCACCATCCCTTTGTTAATTTTATGTTGGTGCTTTCTTGGTCGCGAAGTTCTCCTAAAAACCTTCTATGGATCTCTTATCTTCCCAACTTTTATTAAATTAACCGAGGGCTTACCTACACTCACCAAACAACCTTTGTTGGCTGCTATTTTTGGTGGGATTGTATTAGGGTTAGGACTAGGAATAGTCTTTTACGGAAATTCCTCAACTGGGGGAACTGGAATTATCACACAAATTCTCCACAAGTATACGCCACTCCCACTAGGAATGGTACTACTTATTGTTGATGGAATCATTGTCGCAATCAGTGCTATTGCCTTTCCACCTGATACTGTTATGTACTCCATTCTCTCACTTGGAGTTGTTTCTCTTACAATTGATAAAATGATGGTCGGACTCAATTCATCACGAAATCTTCTAATCATTTCGCAAAATAGTGAACAAATCCTAAACTACATCACTAGAGTGGCTGATCGAGGAGCAACAAAAATTCCAGTTCTTGGTGGACATACTGGACATGCACAAAATATGATTATGACTACCTTGTCAACTCATGAGGTTCCGAAAGTTCAAGAAGAAATCCAAAAAATAGATGAAACTGCCTTTATCGTCATTGTTCCTGCTTCTACAGTTATGGGACGTGGATTTAGCCTCCAAAAAGATTACCAAAAAGTTCCAAATGACTTTATTAATCCCTTATAAAATCGATTGAAATAAAGTCTAATTTCTCGTAAAATAGTAGTTAAGAATAAAAATAAAGGATATTATATGCTTACTGTATCGGATGTATCGCTTCGTTTTAGCGATCGTAAACTTTTTGATGATGTTAATATTGCCTTCACGCCAGGTAATACTTACGGTCTTATCGGTGCCAATGGTGCTGGTAAATCTACTTTTTTGAAAATTTTAGCTGGTGATATCGAACCAACAACAGGACATATCTCTCTTGGTCCTGATGAGCGTCTTTCTGTTCTTCGTCAGAACCACTTTGACTATGAAGATGAACGCGTCATTGATGTTGTTATCATGGGGAATGAACGCCTCTACGATATTATGAAAGAAAAAGATGCCATCTACATGAAGGAAGATTTTTCAGATGAAGATGGTGTCCGTGCTGCTGAATTAGAAGGTCTATTTGCTGAATTAGGTGGTTGGGAAGCTGAAAGCGAAGCCTCACAATTACTCCAGAATCTAAATATTTCAGAAGACCTTCACTATCAAAATATGAGCGAATTAGCTAATGGTGACAAGGTGAAAGTCCTCCTTGCAAAAGCGCTTTTTGGTAAACCTGATGTACTTCTTCTTGACGAACCTACCAACGGTCTTGATATCCAGTCAATCTCATGGCTTGAAGATTTCTTGATTGATTTTGAAAATACGGTCATTGTCGTATCCCATGACCGTCACTTCTTGAATAAGGTGTGTACGCATATGGCCGACCTTGACTTTGGTAAAATCAAACTCTATGTCGGTAACTATGACTTCTGGAAACAATCTTCAGAATTGGCTGCACGCTTGCAGGCTGACCGTAATGCAAAAGCAGAAGAAAAAATCAAAGAACTTCAAGAATTCGTTGCACGTTTCTCTGCCAACGCTTCAAAATCTAAACAAGCGACTTCTCGTAAGAAAATGCTTGATAAAATTGAACTAGAAGAAATCGTCCCATCAAGTCGTAAATACCCATTCATCAATTTTAAAGCAGAGCGTGAAATCGGTAATGACCTTCTAACAGTTGAAAATCTCACTGTTAAGATGGATGGTGAGACTATTCTTGATAACATTAGTTTCATCTTGCGACCAGGAGATAAGACTGCCATCATCGGTCAAAACGATATTCAAACAACTGCATTGATTCGTGCTCTTGCCGATGATATTGACTACGAAGGTACAATCAAATGGGGTGTTACTACTAGCCGCTCTTACCTTCCAAAAGATAATTCTAAAGACTTTGCATCCGGTGAATCAATTCTCGAATGGCTCCGTCAATTTGCCGAAAAAGGTGAAGATGATGATACCTTCTTGCGTGGATTCCTTGGACGTATGCTCTTCTCAGGAGATGAGGTTAATAAATCTGTTAGTGTTCTCTCAGGGGGAGAAAAGGTACGTGTCATGCTTTCTAAGATCATGCTTTTGAAATCTAACGTCCTTCTTCTAGATGATCCTACTAATCACTTGGATTTGGAATCAATCTCAAGTCTGAATGATGGCGTCCGTGACTTCAAAGAGTCTGTTATCTTTGCCAGTCATGACCATGAATTCATCCAAACAATAGCGAACCACATCGTAGTCGTTTCTAAAAATGGGGTTATTGACCGTATTGATGAAACTTATGATGAATTCCTTGAAAATGAAGAAGTGCAAGCTAAAGTCAAAGCACTATGGGCTGATTAAACTATAAAAAGATGCAGGTTGGGATATCCCAACCTGTCTTAGTATCATTATGACAAATAAAAAATACCATACGACTTTATTATTTTATCTGGCTGCCTTTTTCTTGCCAGTACTAATCATGATAGGTGTGCTGTATAGCCAAAAAATCTATCCTGGTAGTGAGCGGACTATTTTAACAAGTGATGGTTTTCATCAGTATGTGATTTTTGCAACTGGACTTAGGAATATACTTCATGGAGATGGAAGCCTCTTTTACACCTTTACAAGTGGGCTAGGTCTTAATTTCTATGCTCTAACAAGCTATTACTTAGGTTCCTTCTTGTCTCCACTTTACTATTTCTTTACTGTCAACCAAATGGCCGATGCTTTTTATTATATAACACTGCTTAAGTTTGGTCTTATTGGGCTCTCAGGAGCTTTTAGCTTTAAGCGTCTCTTTACAAAAGTGTCAAGAAGTTTCATCCTATGTCTTTCTACAGGATTTGCTTTGATGAGCTTTGCTACCAGTCAGTTAGAAATTAACACCTGGCTAGATGCCTTTATTCTAGCACCTCTAATCATATTAGGTTTACACCTCTTACTAAGATTCAATAGACGGGGCTTATACTTTTTTAGTCTAACCTGCCTTTTTATCCAAAACTACTATTTTGGATATATGATGGCTATTTTCCTAACCCTTTACACCATAGTACAATTGATAACTATCAAGGGGTGGAAGAGTAAGATTCTTCATTTCATAGACTTTGGAATTGTCTCTATACTAGCTGGTTTAAGTAGTGCTGTCATGCTGCTGCCAACACTACTTGACTTGACAACACATGGTGAAAAATTTACAGGTGCGTCAAGTTTGTTGACAGAGTCTACCTATTATTTTGACTTCTTTGCGAAAAATCTCGTTGGAGTTTATGATACTACTAAATTCGGATCAATCCCTATGATTTATGTGGGAATCTTACCTTTGATTCTTTTTCTACTTTTCTTTATTAGTAGGGAAATCAAGCTATCATTACGTCTAGGTTACCTCTTATTAGTAGCTTTCTTTATCGCTAGCTTCTACTTACAGCCTCTTGATTTGTTTTGGCAAGGTATGCACGCGCCTAACATGTTTCTCCATCGCTATTCTTGGCTCCTATCTCTCCTAACTGTTCTTTTAGCAGGAGAAACACTCAACCGAATTAGAAAGTTTTCTTTTAAAAGGCTCCTCCTATCTTTCTTAGGATTGAGTACCGCTTACTTACTAACTTGGATCTTTCAATCTCACTATAGCTTCATTGAACCAGTCTCCTGGCTATTAAGTCTAGCATTTCTCCTAGCCTATGCCATTCTATTTACTAGCTATTTTAGCCAACAGATTCCTGGGAGTGTTTTTCGCTGTTTCACCTTCTTATTCTGCATTTTTGAGCTTACATTAAGTACTTACTATGTTGTTGGAGCTCTTGGAAATGAGTGGGTATTCCCAACTCGTGAAGGCTATCTACGAAATATGTCTGCCATTACAAAACTAGTTTCAAAAACTAAGCAAGCGAATAAGACTTTTTACCGTACTGAAAGGTTAGAGGCTCAAACTGGTAACGACAGTATGAGATTCAATTATAATGGTATTTCTCAGTTTTCATCCATTCGAAATACCGCTTCAAGCTCAACACTCGATAGGTTAGGCTTCAAATCTGAAGGGACTAATTTAAACCTACGTTACCAAAATAACACCATTATCGCTGATAGTCTCTTCGGAATAAAATATAATTTATCGAACTTTGACCTTAATAAGTATGGTTTTAATCACGTAACTTCTGAGAAAACAATGGGACTTTATCAAAATAATAATGCAAGCCAGCTTGCTATCTTAACTGATGGCATTTACAATAATATTGACTTCACTGTCAATACGCTTGACAATCAAACTAGCTTGCTGAATACTCTCTCTGGACTTAACTTAACCTATTTTAAACGAGCTCCATCTCAACTGTTTGATAAGGATGCTAGATCTTTGAATCAGCGCGTGACTAAAAACGTTAGCAACTCGAATAAAGATTTTGTAACAATCACCTATCAAGTTATTGCTCCACCACATAGTCAACTCTATGTTAGTATTCCTAATATTTCTTGGTCTGATGACAATAACCACTCTCTGTCAATTACTGTAAACGGTGTGACAAAGAATCAAGTTACTGACAATACCTTTGATTTTTTTGACCTTGGCTACTTTGAAACAGAGTCAATGGTTACCATCAAACTTAGTTTCTCTGGCAATAAAGCAATATCCTTTGATAATCCTAGTTTTTATGCCCTTGATACTCAAAACTATCAGATAGCTATGGATACTATTAATGAACGTGATAGCAAGGTTACTACGTCAAAAAATAAAGTGTTCGTTGATTATAGCAGTAAAACGAATGCGTCACTATTCTTTACCATTCCATATGATAAGGGATGGACAGCGACCATAAATCATAAAAAAGTTAAGATTCAACGAGCTCAAAAGGGGTTCATGAAAGTCGATGTCCCTAGTGGAAAAGGAAAAGTTGTTCTAACCTTTATTCCCTATGGACTTAAGACAGGTTCATTGATTAGTCTATTGGCAAGTATCATATTTTGTTGCTACGCTTACTTCATCAGAAAAACAACTATTATTCAAAAAAGCTGATTATCTTAAATTAAATAGGTCTGGAACAAGTGTTCCAGACCTATTTAACTTTGGGTACAAAAAAACTCAAGCTATACAACTTGAGGTGTCTTATCACTCCGCCAGTAGGACTCGAACCTACGACATCATGATTAACAGTCATGCGCTACTACCAACTGAGCTATGGCGGATAAAACTGCTAAGTAGCAAAAATAGTCCGTACGGGATTCGAACCCGTGTTACCGCCGTGAAAAGGCGGTGTCTTAACCCCTTGACCAACGGACCAAGTTCTAAGATTTTTATCTCGTTAATACTCTTATTATTATATCAGAGTATTCGATTTTGTCTATACTTTTTTTCAAAAAAAATATTAAATTTTGCTAAATTTATTCGAATTTTACGTTAGTTTTTATCTTGCTTTTACAAAGTATTGACATGTTGCTATATATTTTGTAAACTAATAGAGTTATTGGTCCCATAGCTCAGCTGGATAGAGCATTCGCCTTCTAAGCGAACGGTCGCAGGTTCGAATCCTGCTGGGATCAGATAAAAAAACGCATTCTAGAATCTCTAGTTGCGTTTTTCTTTTGCCTCGATAAATAAGAAATAATTTAAAACAAACAAGGGAAGCAAAGTCGTATATAGGCTGTATTCATGTAAATATTGAGCAAACCAAGTTGAGGCTGCGACTCCTACCATGAATGTAAAGATGATAATAGTTGTATAAGAAGCTTGTTTAAGCGCTTTGGCATCACCCTCGTCAATAGCCCTAGCAATGGTTAAAGAAGTATTAGTAATATTACCAGTCATCATAAAGGAAGCATAATTTACACCTCTGACTCGCTTAAAAATACCTACTTGAAGAGAGGCGAAGAATGCCAAGCCTGCAATCGTAATAGTAGAATCAACGTATGGTGTAATAATTGCAAGAATAGTCATCAAGAGAAGGGCAAGTCTAATCGCTTGCAAATGCCATCCCCACTTATGGTTAATGAGCCACTTCTTAACAAAAAAAACAAAAAACTGACCTAAAACAAAGAAAAAAATAGGTATTACATAGCTAAAAGCTCTTGCAATATGCCCCTCAACAAGGTGAATGACCAAATAGAGGAGATTGCCTGTCTGGATACTTGCAAATCGACCGTCTTGAGTATTGTAAGTATAGGCATCAATGAAGCCTCCTATATAACTAACTAGAGTTGCTACTCGTAATCCTTCAAAAACACGATAGGAGCGTTTTTTCATTCTGAACATGTCTGTTTCCTTTTTTCTACTTATGATAAGGACTTCCCTGCTGAATCATGAATGCACGATAAATTTGTTCTACTAATACAAGGCGCATAAGCTGATGAGGGAATGTTAAGAGACCAAAACTCATCAATCGATTAGCTCTCTTTTTTACTGTTGGAGAGAGTCCCAAACTGCCCCCTATAATAAAAGTAATATCTGAATAGCCTCTAAGGGTCACTTGCTCTAACTCTTTAGCAAATTGTTCCGAGGGAAATTGTTTTCCTTCAATAGCTAAGGCAATGACATAATCACGATCACCTACTTTAGCCAAGATACGCTGTCCTTCTTTGTCTAGGATAGCTTTATTTTCAGCTTCACTTGCATTATCTGGCGTCTTTTCATCCGTTAATTCTATAGATTCAAATTTTGTGAAGCGTCCTAGTCGTTTGACATACTCCGCAATGCCATCTTTCAAATATTTTTCTTTCAGTTTTCCAACGGTAATCAATTTAACTTTCATAGGGTTATTATAGCACATATCCACAATCTTTTAACACCTTATCCACACCTTTTTCGTGTCAAGCATCTCTAGTTATCCTTATAAAATCGCTGTTTATCTACACTTTTTGAAACTTATCCACAGACTGTTGATAACTGTTTTTTTAAATCACTTTATGATATAATTAAGCTTACTTTGATATGTTTATCAAAAAGGAGGACTAAACGTGAAAAAATTTAACTGGAAAAAAATAGTAGCGCCAATTGCAATGCTTGTTATTGGCTTACTAGGTGGTCTACTAGGTGCCTTTATCCTATTAACAGCAGCAGGGGTATCTTTTACCAATACAACAGATACAGGTGTTAAAACAGCTAAGACCGTATACAACAATACAACAGATACAACTAAGGCCGTTAAGAAAGTACAAAATGCCGTTGTTTCTGTCATCAATTACCAAGAAGGCTCATCTTCAGATTCCCTAAATGAACTTTATGGTCGTATTTTTGGTGGAGATGATAGTTCTGATTCTAGCCAAGACAAATCAAAAGATTCTGATGGGTTGCAAGTCGCTGGTGAAGGTTCCGGTGTTATCTATAAAAAAGATGGGAAAGAGGCCTACATCGTAACCAACAACCACGTTGTTGATGGTGCTAAAAAACTTGAAATCATGCTTTCAGATGGATCAAAAATTACTGGTGAACTCGTTGGTAAAGATACTTACTCTGACCTAGCAGTTGTCAAAGTTTCTTCAGATAAAATAAAAACCGTCGCAGAATTTGCAGATTCAAACTCCCTCACAGTTGGTGAAAAGGCAATTGCTATCGGTAGCCCACTTGGTACCGAATACGCCAACTCAGTAACAGAGGGAATCGTATCTAGCCTTAGCCGTACCGTAACTATGCAAAACGACAATGGTGAAACTGTCTCAACAAATGCTATCCAAACAGATGCTGCCATTAACCCTGGTAACTCTGGTGGTGCCTTAGTCAATATTGAAGGACAAGTTATCGGTATTAACTCAAGTAAGATTTCATCAACGTCAGCAGTCGCTGGTAGTGCCGTTGAAGGTATGGGATTTGCCATTCCATCAAACGATGTTGTCGAAATCATTAATCAATTGGAAAAAGACGGTAAAGTTACACGCCCAGCCCTAGGAATCTCAATGGCCGATCTTAATAGCCTTTCTAGCAGTGCAACTTCTAAATTAGATTTACCAGATGAGGTTAAATCTGGAGTTGTTGTCGGTAGCGTTCAAAAAGGTATGCCAGCTGACGGTAAACTTCAAGAAAATGATGTTATTACTGAAATTGACGGTAAGGAAATCAGCTCAAAAACTGATATTCAAACCAATCTTTACAGCCATAGTATCGGAGATACAATCAAGGTAACCTTCTATCGTGGTAAAGAGAAGAAAACTGAAGAACTTAAATTAACAAAATCTACAGAAGACTTATCTGACTAAGTCATTGACAAATCTGTCAAAAGACCTTTACAATAATGTAAAGGTCTTTTTTGGAAAGGAATAACATGCAAGAACAACTCAAAGCTTTACCTATTAGTGAAATCTACCCAAATCCTTTTCAACCTCGTATAGAATTCTCTGATGAAGAATTAGCAGAACTGAGCCAATCAATCGCTGAAAATGGACTGATACAGCCAATCATTGTCCGAAAATCGGACATTATTGGTTATGAACTAATTGCTGGGGAAAGACGTTTACGTGCCTGTAAACGTCTGGGAATGACAGAAATCCCTGCAGTCGTAAAGGAAGTCTCAGATCAAGAGAGTCGTAAACAAGCTATTATTGAAAATTTACAACGCTCGAATCTCAATCCTATTGAAGAAGCAAAGGCCTATCGTAGTTTAATTAATGATTTAGCTTACAGTCACGAGGAACTGGCAAAAGCTATGGGGAAATCCAGGCCCTATATCAGTAACGCTCTCAGACTCCTCCAACTTCCCAAAGAGATACAGACAAGTATCGAAAATGGCAAACTGAGTCAAGGACATGCTAGAGCGCTTTTATCTGTTGAGGATACCCAAAAGCAATTAACTATCTATCATCAGGTGCTTACTGAAAAATGGTCCGTTCGTACTCTGGAAAAAAGACTTCAAGAACTTCCTAAAAAACAAAAATCAAAAAAAGATATTCACATAAAAGATAAAGAAAAAGAACTAGAAAAATCACTTGGTCTCCCCGTTACTCTTCGTTATCACAAAAATCACTCTGGAACTATTCAGATCCACTTTTCGACGGAAGAAGATTTTAACAGAATTATCAACAAGCTAATTTGACCTGTGAATTAATGAGAAAAAAGAAACAAACTTATCCACATCAAAAAAATGTTGCCCTCCCTTTATTTACGAGGGTTTCTTTTTTTATTCACAACTTGTGGATAACTCTTGTGCACAATGTGAATTGTCTTTTTCAGTTGTGGATAACTTGAGAAACTTTTATCTCCTGACCTGTGGAAAACTTTTTTGTTTTATGATAGAATCAGAGAACAAGAATAAAGAAGGAGAATTGATGGAATGACCGAAAAAGAGCATTTTTTTTGGAATAAACTCTTAGAGCTGGCCAAAGAGGAACTAACACAAGCCACTTTTGATTATTATGTCCTAGATACCAAGCTCATCAAAGTTCAAAATAACGTTGCTACAATTCTGCTTGAAGAAGTCAAAAAGCTATTCTGGGAAAAGAATATGCAATCTTTCATTTTGATGGCTGGTTTTGAAGCCTATAATAGTGAAATAAAAGTTGAGTACGTCTTTGACGAAGCACTCATAAACGAGGCAAATCCAACTGTAGCAAATAATAACTTTGGTAATAAAAAGGAACAGCAGACCCCTGCTCTTCCTACATTGGACTCAGACTTAAATAGTAAGTATACCTTTGATAATTTTATCCAAGGGGATGAAAATCGTTGGTCAGTTGCTGCATCTTTAGCTGTAGCTGATTCACCAGGAGCTACTTATAACCCTCTATTTATTTACGGAGGACCTGGTCTCGGGAAAACTCACTTGCTCAATGCCATTGGAAACAAGGTCTTACATGATAATCCTCAAGCACGCATTAAATACATTACTGCAGAGAATTTTATTAATGAATTTGTTGTACATATCCGTTTAGATAAAATGGACGAACTAAAACTTAAATATCGTCATCTGGACGTTCTCTTAATTGACGATATTCAATCATTGGCTAAAAAATCAACGCAAGCCACTCAAGAGGAATTCTTCAATACTTTCAATGTACTTCACAATAATAATAAACAAATTGTCCTGACTAGCGACCGTAATCCAGATCAATTGAACGAGATGGAAGAGCGTCTTGTCACGCGCTTTAAATGGGGGTTAACCGTCAATATCACACCACCTGACTTTGAAACGCGAGTGGCCATTCTTACTAATAAGATTATGGACTATGATTATCATTTTCCTCCTGAAACAATTGAGTATTTAGCTGGCCAATTTGATTCAAATGTCCGTGACTTGGAGGGGGCCTTAAAAGATATTAGCTTAGTTGCCAATGTTCGCCAGTTAGATACTATCACAGTTGAGGTAGCTGCTGAAGCTATTCGTGCACGTAAAATGGATGGTCCTAAGTTAACTCTTATTCCGATTGAGGATATCCAAACTGAGGTAGGGAAATTTTATAATGTCACTGTAAAAGAAATTAAGGCAACTAAACGAACACAAAATATTGTCTTGGCACGTCAGGTAGCCATGTATCTTGCGCGTGAAATGACTGATAACTCCCTTCCAAAAATTGGAAAAGAATTTGGCGGAAGAGACCACTCAACTGTCTTACATGCATACAATAAAATCAAAAATATGATTGCCCAAGATGACAGTTTACGCATTGAAATTGATACCATCAAAAACAAGATAAAATGACACTTGTGGATAACTATTAAAAATCATTCAAACTTTTCCACAGGCTGTGCACAAGTTCAAAGCCTTGATAAAACTATGTTTTGTAGACTTATGCACAGTGTCCACAAGACCTACTACTACTACTAAAATAATACTAATAAAAATAAAGGAGCATCATGATTCAATTTGCGATTAATAAAGCTTATTTCTTACAAGCACTTCATACGACTCGCCGTGCTATTTCTTCTAAAAATGCTATCCCAATTCTATCGACGATTAAAATCGAAGTTACCAGTGATGGTATCTATTTGACAGGATCAAATGGGCAAATCTCAATTGAAAATAGTATCTCAGTTTCGGAAGAAAATGCAGGTCTATTAATTACACAGCCAGGTAGTATCCTTTTGGAAGCAAACTTTTTCATTAATGTTGTCTCAAGCTTGCCTGATGTTACCCTTACTTTTGAAGAAATCGAACAATACCAAGTTTTACTGAAGAGTGGTAAATCAGAGATTACTTTAAAAGGGAAAGATGTTGAACAATATCCCCGTATTCAGGAAGTTGATAGCTTGACACCATTGCTCATGGACACAAAAGTGTTAAAATCTATCATTGCTGAAACTTCATTTGCAGCAAGCACTCAAGAAAGTCGTCCAATTTTAACCGGAGTTCACTTTGTTCTTTCAAATCATAAAGATCTCAAAGCTGTAGCAACTGACTCTCACCGAATGAGCCAACGTCAACTTGTTTTGGAGCATTCTGCAGATAACTTTGATGTCGTAATCCCAAGTCGCTCACTTAAAGAATTGTCGGCAGTTTTTAGCGATGATATTGAAAACTTAGAGGTCTTCTTCTCAGCAAATCAAATTCTATTCCGTAGTGAAACAATTTCTTTCTATACACGTTTACTTGAAGGAAATTATCCAGACACTAATCGTCTCTTGTCCGATTCATTTGAAACAGAAGTTGTTTTTGAGACTGCTAGCCTTCGTTCTGCTATGGAACGTTCATATTTGATTTCTAATGCTAGTCAAAGTGGTACCGTTAAACTCGAAATCATTAATGGTAGTGTCAGTGCCCATGTTAATTCGCCAGAAGTCGGAAAGGTGAATGAGGATATTGACGTGCAAGATGTTTCAGGTAGTGATTTGGTCATTAGTTTCAATCCAACCTACCTAATAGATGCTTTGAAAGCTCTTAAGAGTGAGACTGTCCGTGTACGTTTCATTTCACCAGTACGTCCATTTACATTGACGCCAGCAGATGACAGTGAGAATTTTATTCAATTGATTACACCTGTAAGAACAAACTAAAATCGAAAAAGTTATCCACAGTGGATAACTTTTTTACTAGAAAGGGAATTTATGTACCAAATTGGAAGTTTAGTTGAAATGAAAAAACCACATGCTTGTACTATCAAAGCAACAGGAAAAAAAGCTAATGAATGGGAAGTAATCCGTCTTGGAGCTGACATTAAGATTCGTTGTACGAATTGTGATCATGTGGTCATGATGAGTCGTCATGATTTCGAGAAGAAACTTAAGAAGGTTTTATAACAGGTGTTGGAGAGACTATATAACGAGAGTTTTATGTTAAGAAAATTACTTCACTAGCAATATAAAAACTTTCTATAGTTCCTAATCATCTTTTTTATAGCATTCTTTGCCTTGCTTTCCTTTTTCTGGTTCTCAAAGGGAAGTTGCCTATTTTTAACAATTTTTGTGTTATAATTAACTGAATTACTTTTTTATGGAGAAATAAATTAATGGCTTTAACAGCAGGTATCGTTGGTTTGCCAAACGTTGGTAAATCAACTCTTTTCAATGCAATTACAAAAGCGGGTGCGGAAGCTGCTAACTATCCTTTCGCAACAATTGATCCAAACGTCGGTATGGTTGAGGTACCAGATGAGCGTTTGACCAAACTGACTGAACTTATTACCCCTAAAAAGACAGTTCCAACCACATTTGAGTTCACAGATATTGCGGGTATCGTAAAAGGAGCATCAAAGGGTGAAGGTCTTGGAAATAAGTTTTTGGCGAACATTCGTGAAGTAGATGCGATTGTCCATGTGGTTCGTGCCTTCGATGATGAAAATGTTATGCGTGAACAAGGGCGTGAGGATGCCTTTGTAGATCCGATGGCTGATATTGATACAATCAACCTAGAATTGATTTTGGCTGACCTTGAATCAATTAACAAACGTTATGCGCGTGTCGAAAAAATTGCGCGTACACAAAAAGATAAAGATTCTGTGGCAGAGTTTAATATTCTTCAAAAGATTAAACCTGTTCTAGAAGATGGTAAGTCTGCACGTACGATTGATTTTACTGAGGAAGAGCAAAAAATTGTTAAGGGACTCTTCCTCTTGACAACAAAACCAGTACTTTATGTGGCTAACGTTGATGAAGACCAAGTCGCAAATCCTGATGATATTGATTATGTCAAACAAATTCGTGAGTTTGCAGCGACTGAAAATGCAGAAGTAGTTGTTATCTCGGCACGTGTTGAGGAAGAAATTTCTGAATTGGATGATGAAGACAAAGAAATGTTCTTGGAAGACCTTGGTTTGACAGAATCAGGAGTTGATAAACTGACACGCGCAGCCTATCATTTGCTTGGTCTAGGAACTTACTTTACTGCTGGTGAGAAAGAAGTGCGTGCTTGGACCTTTAAACGAGGCATCAAGGCTCCACAAGCAGCAGGAATTATCCACTCTGACTTCGAGAAAGGATTTATCCGTGCCGTAACCATGTCTTACGATGATCTCATTAAATATGGTTCTGAGAAAGCTGTTAAGGAAGCTGGTCGCCTTCGTGAAGAAGGAAAAGAATACGTTGTTCAAGATGGCGACATCATGGAATTCCGTTTCAACGTTTAGAAAATAAAAAATAGTGCACAAGGCTGAAAAGTATTTTTCAGTCCTTTTGCTGTTTATCAAAGAGGAGAAATAATGACAAAATTAGTAGTTGGCTTGGGAAATCCTGGTTCAAAATACCATGAGACACGTCACAATGTTGGTTTTATGGCTATTGACCTAATGGCTAAGGAACTGGGATTAACCTTTTCTGAGGAAAAGACCTTTAAGGCTGAAGTGGCTTCGACCTTTTTAAATGGTGAGAAGGTTTATTTTGTGAAACCAACAACCTTTATGAATCTATCAGGTCTAGCTGTTAGAGCATTGCTAGCTTATTACAATATTCCCATGGAGGATTTTATCGTTATTTACGATGATTTAGATATGGAAGTTGGGAAATTGCGCTTTCGTCAAAAAGGTTCAGCAGGTGGTCATAATGGGATTAAATCTATCATTGCTGAAACTGGCACTCAAGAATTTGACCGTATAAAAATTGGTATTGGCCGCCCACAGAAAGGAATGACGGTCGTTAATCATGTCCTTGGAAAATTTAGTGAAGATGATTATGCCACAATTTTACTGACTTTAGACAAGGTAGAGACGGCCCTCAATCATTACCTTAAAACCAATGATTTCGAAGACACCATGAGGCGTTATAATGGCTAATACCCTATTAGATCTTTTTGAGAAGAATCCTCAATTGCTTGAGTGGCGTGATAAAGTAACTTTATTGAGTAGACAGTTGGTTATGGGATTTTCTGGTTCCAGCAAGGCAGTTGTCATGGCATCTGCCCTTTCTGAGCAGGTTCCTAAGATTCTAATCGTTACTTCAACACAAAATGAAGCTGAGCAACTAACAGGAGATTTGTCAGCTATCTTAGGAGAGGATAAGGTTTATTCTTTTTTTGCAGATGATGTAGTAGCTGCAGAGTTTATCTTCGCTTCTCCAGAAAAGACCCATTCTCGTCTCGAAAGTCTTAATTTTTTAATGGATAAAGAGTCAAGTGGAATCTTGGTTACGAGTTTAGTTGGTACTAAGTTACATTTGCCTAATCCTGAGGTTTATAAAGACTCTCGTATTAACTTAGCACTAGGGGAAGAACATGATTTAGAGGCTCTCAGTAAGCATCTGACTCATATTGGATACCAAAGGGTAGAGCAGGTTCTCTCCCCTGGTGAGTTCAGTCGTAGGGGCGATATTTTAGATATTTATGAACTGACTGCAGAACTCCCCTACCGTTTAGAATTTTTTGGAGATGAGATTGATGGTATTCGTCAGTTTGATAGCGATAGTCAGAAATCTTTAGATAATTTAGAGCATATTATCGTATCTCCGGCAGATGATATTATCTTAACAAGAGAAGATTACCAACGTGCTGAGAAGACCCTAGAAAGTGCGGCCTCAAAGGCAGAAGGTCCTCATAAGGCTTACCTTGAGGAGGTTCTGTCGGTTACGATTGATGGTTACCGTCATAAAGATTTACGTAAGTTTTTGTCTCTCTTTTATGATAAAGCTTACACCTTATTTGACTACCTTCCAAAGGAAACTCCTGTATTCATTGATGATTTTCAAAAGATAGTGGACCGCCATGGACGTCTTGAGTTGGAAGTGGCTAATCTTTTAACTGAGGATCTTCATCAGGGCAAGTCTCTGAGTCATCTAAATTACTTAGTGGATTCATTTAAGACTTTACGTAACTATCAGCCAGCTAGTTTCTTTTCGAATTTTCATAAGGGATTGGGAAATCTTAAATTTGATAAGTTGTATCAATTTACTCAATACCCTATGCAGGAGTTCTTTAACCAGTTTCCACTTCTAGTTGATGAAATACATCGCTATACCAAGAATAAGGCAACAGTTATTTTACAAGTGGGGTCTGAGAAGCAGCTCAAATCTTTGAAGGAAACCTTGGAAGAATATGATTTAGATTTACCACTTAGTAGTTTTGGAGATTTGATACCTCATAAGCCTCAGTTAGTCTTAGGAAACTTATCCAATGGTTTTTACTTTGCGGATGAAAAGCTTGTTCTTGTCACTGAACGTGAGATTTTTCATAAAAAAGTAAAACGTCGTGCGCGTGCCAGTCACGTTTCCAATGCTGAGCGTCTTAAAGATTACAATGAACTTGAAAAAGGTGATTATGTTGTACACCAGACTCATGGTATCGGTCAATTTAAAGGTATTGAGACTATTGAGATTAAAGGGGTGCATCGTGACTACTTGACCATCCAATATCAGGATGCTGCAACAATTTCTCTACCTGTTGAGCAGATTGAGAGTCTCTCTAAGTACGTATCAGCGGACGGAAAAGAGCCTAAAATTAATAAACTCAATGATGGGCGTTTCCAAAAGACTAAACAAAAAGTAAGCAAGCAAGTAGAGGATATTGCCGATGATCTCTTAAAACTTTATGCTGAGCGTAGTCAACTTAAAGGTTTTGCTTTTTCACCAGATGATGATAACCAAAGGGAATTCGAAGATGATTTTGCCTATGCTGAGACAGAGGATCAATTGCGTTCTATCAAGGAAATTAAGGCAGACATGGAGTCAGACAAACCCATGGATCGTCTCTTGGTTGGTGATGTTGGTTTTGGTAAGACAGAGGTAGCTATGCGTGCCGCCTTCAAGGCAGTCAATGATGGAAAGCAAGTTGCTATCCTAGTTCCTACAACGGTTCTTGCCCATCAGCACTATTTGAATTTTAAAGAGCGTTTTGAAAATCATGCCGTTGAAGTAGATGAACTCAGTCGTTTTAGAAGTAAAAAAGAGCAGAATGAGACTATTGAAAATCTAGCTAAAGGGCGTATTGATATTATTATTGGTACCCACCGCCTACTGTCTAAAGATGTTAAGTTTTCTGACTTAGGCTTGCTAGTAATTGATGAAGAACAACGTTTTGGCGTGAAGCATAAAGAGAAACTTAAGGAGTTGAAAGCTAAGGTTGATGTCCTTACTCTAACTGCGACACCTATTCCTCGTACGCTTCATATGTCTATGTTAGGTATTCGTGATTTGTCGATTATTGAGACAGCACCTACCAACCGTTATCCAGTTCAAACTTATGTTATGGAAACCAATCCTGGTCTTATTCGAGAAGCGATATTAAGAGAGATGGACCGAGGTGGTCAGATTTTTTATGTTTATAATCGTGTTGAAACCATTGATCAAAAAGTTTCTGAATTACATGAGCTAGTCCCTGAAGTACGTATCGGATTTGTTCATGGTCAGATGAGTGAGGTTATGTTGGAGAATACCCTCTTGGATTTCTTGAATGGTGATTACGATGTATTGGTAGCAACAACCATTATCGAGACAGGGATTGATATCTCCAACGTTAATACTCTCTTCATTGAGAATGCAGATCATATGGGCTTATCTACCCTTTATCAGTTGAGAGGTCGTGTGGGACGTAGTAATCGAATTGCTTACGCCTATCTCATGTATCGTCCTGACAAAGTGTTGACGGAAGTCTCTGAGAAGCGATTGGATGCTATTAAGGGCTTTACAGAACTGGGATCAGGTTTCAAAATTGCCATGCGTGATTTATCAATTCGTGGTGCAGGGAACATTCTTGGCGCTTCTCAAAGTGGTTTCATCGACTCAGTCGGATTCGAAATGTACTCGCAACTCTTGGAAGAGGCTATCAATAAACGTCAAGGTAAAACTCAAGTTCGACGTAAAGGAAATGCAGAGTTCAATCTTCAGATTGATGCTTACCTCCCTTCTGACTATATTTCTGATGAGCGCCAAAAAATTGAAATTTATAAGCGTATTCGAGAAATTGAGAATCAGAAAGATTATCAAGACCTTCAAGATGAGCTTATTGACCGCTTTGGAGAATATCCAGACCAAGTTGCCTATCTCATTGAGATTGGTCTGGTTAAGGCCTATTTGGATGCTGCCTTTGCAGAATTAGTTGAGCGTAAGAACGATACTATCACTGTTCGTTTCGAAAAAGCCTCTCTCAAATTCTTCTTGACTCAAGATTATTTTGAAGCTATCTCTAAAACGCATTTAAAAGCAAAAATTAGTGATAATCAGGGGAAAGTAGAGATTACTTTTGATGTTCGTAACAAGAAAGACTATGAAATTCTTGAAGAATTAAAGATTTTTGGACTGACATTTATGGAAATCAAAGAACGTAAAGAAAAAAAAGAAGCTTAAGGAAAGTTTAAGTAAGTCTCTCTATACTATAAAATATCCTAAAACTTTTCTTTTTCATAAATCTCCTGAGAGGGTCGACTAGTGTCGATCCTCTTATTTTTGTATTGAAAAGGCTTTAGTCCCCTATTTTCTAAAAAAAATGCTATCATAGAAGAGATATCCTAACGAAAAGGAAACAGTAACATTGAGATTAGACAAATATTTAAAAGTATCACGAATTATCAAACGCCGTCCAGTTGCTAAAGAAGTGGCTGATAAAGGGCGTATAAAAGTAAATGGTGTACTCGCTAAGTCATCTACAGATTTAAAAATTGGTGACCAAGTGGAAGTTCGTTTTGGAAATAAACTCTTGACTGTCCGTGTTCTAGAAATGAAAGATAGTACGAAAAAAGAAGATGCGACAAAAATGTACGAGATTATAAGTGAAACAAGGATTGAAGCAGATGAGCAAGAAGCCTAATATTGTACAGCTTACGAATGATTACATTGATAATGCCAATCAAGAGCAACGATTAGAGCGTGCCGAACACGAACAAAGGAATCGCTTTATGGGGTGGATTCTCTTTGTGGTTGTTTTACTCTTTATCTTGCCAACCTACAATCTGGTTGAGACCTATATGAACATCAAACAGCAAGAGAAGGAAGTCTTGTCGCTTCAGAAAGACTATGATAAATTGTCAGATCAGACAAAGGAACGAAAGGATTTGGCTAAGAAACTTAAGGATGATGCTTTCGCCGAGAAATATGCGCGTGCTAAGTACTATTATTCACGTGAAGGAGAGTCTATCTATCCTGTACCAAGCTTATTACCCTAATGAAAGATTTACTTAAAACTGTAGAAACTTTTTTAACCTATTCAGAAGCCAAGTTAGAGGAACTATCAGAAAAAAATCAGCAACTTAAAACGGAATTACCGAGGAAAGAGGAGGTGAAGAAACAAGCATGAAAAAGCTCTTAATAGCTGCAACTGTTGTGCTTGTATCTTCTAGCCCTCTAGTCCTACTTCCTATGGAGAAGGAGTTAGCTCTGACCCCAAAACAGGTTCAAAAATTGACTCAAAATACTACAGCTAGCTTGAGTCAATTTAAACAGATTCCTAAAAATCCAAGAACGATAACAACTATCCTAACTTATAAGAACAAGGAATTAACAGAATTTAAAACCAGTATCCAAGCGGATACCAAACTATCGATTTCTGCTATTTTTTGGAACGCAAAAGGTGAACCTGTTTTCCAACTTCAAGATGGTGATTATGTAGCCGCTAGTCAGAAATCAATTGTGGATGATAGTATCTATAATCAAAAACCAGTAGATATGACCTTCTGGACTAAAGATGGTTTAACGGTATACAAAGAACCTTACGTGTTAGGAACCGAAAAAGCTGACTCTAAACTCGCTAGTTTCAAACCTATTAAGGTTAGCCAAGCAGCTCAGACGCATGCAGGGACCTACTATTTGGTAGACGGAGAGGGGTGGATTAATGCTTCTGATTTATCAACGACTGATAATCGCATCGAGTCTGTTCAAAAAGTTCTTAATGAGAAGTATAACAATCAAGAGCGCATTTCAGTTTATGTTAAACAGCTTGATACGAACCGAGTAGCTGCTATCAATGACGAAAAAAGCATGTATGCAGCTAGCGTAGCGAAGCTTGGTGTACTCTACTATGCACAGGAACGTCTGTCTCAAGAGAAATTAGCATTATCAGATGAGTATCAATATACCTCTGCTGTAAATGGTTTTCCAGGTGCCTATGATCCAGATGGTTCTGGAAAGATTAGTAAGATGCCTGATGATAAGAATTATAGCTTGGAAAATCTGTTAAAGGCTGTAGCCCAAAACTCAGATAATGTAGCGACAAATATATTAGGTTATTATGTAGCTAATCAGTATGATAAAGCCTTCCAAAAATCAGTAGATAAAGCCGCAGCGACCTCGTGGAATATGGATAAAAAGGAGTTGACTGCTAGAGCCGCAGGTACTTTGATGGAGGCTGTTTATAGACAAAATGGAGATATTATCAATTATCTTTCAAGCACGGACTATGATGGCGAACGTATTTCCAAAAACATTGATGTCCCTGTTGCACATAAAATAGGGGATGCCTACGACTTTAAACATGATGTCGCTATTGTTTATGCAGATTCTCCCTTTATTTTATCGATTTTTACGGATAAAGAAGGCTATGACAAAATCACCTCAATTGCAGATGATGTTTATGGAATTTTGAAATAATGACACAAAAATTGTTGCAAATGATGCAAGCCAAGGGTTATTTTAACCGGCACAAGAAAATTTTAGTAGCAGTATCAGGTGGAGCAGACTCTATGAGTTTGCTGCACTTTTTGTATAACCATCAAAAAGATTTGGATATTCAGTTGGGGATTGCTCACGTTAATCATAAACAACGACAAGAGTCGGAGCATGAAGAAGCGTATTTACGTCATTGGGCAGAGGAACATAAGGTCCCTTTTCACTATAGTGCATTCTCAGGAAAGTTTTCAGAAAATGCTGCCCGTACCTTTCGCTATGAGTTTTTTAAGCAGGTCATGAAAGATTATGATTACTCTGCTCTTGTAACAGCCCATCATGCAGATGATCAGGCAGAGACAATTTTTATGAGACTGTTGAGAGGAAGTCGTTTAAGACACCTGACAGGAATTTCAGCTATCAGACCATTTGGCACTGGTCAGATTATTCGTCCCTTTTTGCATCTTACGAAAGCTCAGCTTCCCGTAACTTTCCATTTTGAAGATAGGAGTAATACTTCACTAGCCTACCTTAGGAATCGCATCAGACTGTCCTATCTTCCTACTTTATCTCAGGAAAATCCTAAAATTAAGGAGCACCTTTGTCTTTTAGCCGAGGAGATTGGTCTTATGGAGCAAGCTCTAGGAGAGTTAACAAAGGATATTAGTATCACTGATTTATCTGTTTTTCAGCAACAGTCAGATGCTGTCCAGCTCTTTCTTCTTCAGAATTATTTAGACTCCTTTCCTGATTTACAGCTTTCTAAAGGCCAATTTAATCAATTAATAAGTTATCTAAGGAAAAATACTTCAGGAAAGATGCCCCTAAAAAATGGTTATGAACTAGTAAAAACACAGACAGATTTCTTGATAAGGAAAGAAGCGTCTATTTCTTTATCGCCTCCTTGTCTCTTAGAATTTGGAAAATCTGTTGAGTTTGAGGATTATACCTTGACTTTTTCAGAATTCAATGACGTTTCTAACACAGATGCTATTAGTATTTGGTCAGATGCCCCAATAGTGATTCGTCATAGAAAAGAAGGCGATAAGATTGACCTTGGTAGTCACCATAAAAAATTAAGACGACTGTTTATAGACAATAAGATTTTAGAGAAGGATCGTCAAAAAGCCATCGTAGGAGAACAAGATGGTCATATTATTTTTCTTTATGTTGCTGGGCGTCTCTATTTGAAAAAAAGACCTGAAAATGCTATACTTTATGGCACTGTAGTCATTTATAAGAATTTCTAATCAAATACCATGTTCAAATAACGATGATTGAAGTAAAAGTGGTATAATAACAGAATATTGACTTCGAGAAAGGGAACCCAAATGTTAGAAAAAGACATTAAAAAAGTCCTCTTTTCCCAAGAGGATATCGTAGCTAAAACTAAAGAACTAGGACAACAACTGACAGAGGATTATGCGGAGAAAAATCCTCTTCTAGTCTGTGTTTTGAAAGGTGCTGTTCCATTTATGGCAGAACTTATCAAACATATCGACACCCATATTGAGATGGACTTTATGGTCGTTTCAAGTTATGGTGGCGGAACTGTCAGCAGTGGTGAAGTAAAGATTCTTAAAGATGTTGACACTAATGTTGAAGGACGAGACATCATCTTTATTGAAGATATCATTGATACAGGTCGTACGCTCCTTTATCTTCGAGATATGTTCAAGTACCGTAAAGCCAATTCAGTCAAAATCGCAACTCTTTTTGATAAAACAGAGGGTCGTGTTGTTGATATTGAGGCAGATTACATATGTTATGATGTCCCTAATGAATTTATCGTTGGTTTCGGACTAGACTATGATGAAAAATACCGTAACCTCCCTTATGTCGGTGTCCTAAAAGAAGAAATTTATACAAAATAAGTAAAGGTCTAATTAATTTATGAATAATAAAAATAATAATGGCTTCTTACGGAACGCTTTTCTCTACATCATAGTTATTATTGCGGTTGTAACCGGAGTACAATACTTTGCAGGAGGAAGCCAAAGCCCAAGTCAACAATTGTCTTACACACAGTTGGTTAAGAAAATTGAAGATGGTAAGGTAAAATCTATCACTTATCAGCCAGACGGTAGTATCATTGAAGTCAAAGGTAGCTACAAAAAGGCTGAAAAGGTTGATACTGACCTTAGTCTACCATTTTTAGGTAGTGCATCATCAGAGACACGTAGCTTTACGTCAACTGTGCTTCAGAATGAAACAACCATGCAGAAATTGCAATCAGCATCAGAAGCAGCTGATGTTAATGTTAAAATGATACGTGAAAGTTCAAGTGGTGCTTGGATTTCATATCTTTTTAGTTACCTACCTTTGATTGGGATTGCTATTTTCTTCCTTTTCATGATGAATCAAGGCGGTAACCGCGGTGCAATGAATTTTGGCCGCAACCGTGCTAAGACTCAATCAAAAGAGAATATTAAAGTTCGTTTCACAGATGTGGCTGGTGCTGAAGAAGAAAAAGAAGAACTTGTAGAGGTTGTAGATTTCCTCAAAAATCCACGTAAATATAAGGCACTGGGTGCACGTATTCCTAAAGGTGTCCTCCTTGAAGGTCCTCCAGGGACAGGTAAAACTCTTCTTGCTAAAGCTGTAGCTGGTGAAGCAGATGTTCCTTTCTTTAGTATCTCAGGTTCTGACTTTGTAGAGATGTTTGTCGGTGTCGGAGCAAGTCGTGTTCGTAGTCTTTTTGAAGACGCTAAAAAGGCTGAACGTGCTATTATCTTTATTGATGAAATCGATGCGGTTGGGCGTCGTCGTGGTACTGGAATGGGCGGTGGTAACGACGAACGCGAACAAACCCTTAACCAACTGTTGATTGAAATGGATGGTTTTGATGGAAATGAGAATATCATTGTCATTGCTGCAACCAACCGTAGTGATGTTCTTGATCCAGCCCTCCTACGTCCAGGACGTTTTGACCGTAAAGTTCTTGTTGGTCGCCCAGATGTAAAAGGCCGAGAGGCTATCTTGAAAGTCCATGCCAAGAATAAACCATTGGCTGAAGATGTTGACCTTAAGGTTGTGGCTCAACAAACTCCAGGTTTTGTCGGAGCCGACTTAGAGAATGTCTTGAATGAGGCAGCTCTAGTTGCAGCACGACGTAGTAAGACTAGAATTGATGCTAGTGATATCGATGAAGCAGAGGATCGTGTTATTGCCGGACCATCTAAGAAAGACCGCCAAGTTTCAGAAAATGAACGTAAAGTTGTGGCTTACCATGAAGCAGGTCATACAATTGTTGGTTTGACACTTTCTAGCGCTCGTGATGTTCACAAGGTTACTATTGTTCCACGAGGTCGAGCAGGTGGTTATATGATTTCTCTACCAAAAGAGGATCAGATGTTGTCATCTAAAGATGAGCTAAAAGAACAATTGGCAGGTCTTATGGGTGGACGTGTTGCAGAAGAAATTATTTTCAACGTTCAAACATCAGGTGCTTCAAATGACTTTGAGCAAGCGACACAGTTGGCACGTGCAATGGTTACTGAATATGGTATGAGCGAAAAACTTGGACCAGTCCAATATGAAGGTAATCATGCGATGAATCCAGGACAATTTACTACAGATAAGTCTTACTCAGCTCATACAGCTCAACTTATTGACGAAGAAATTCGATCACTTTTAGTTGAGGCACATGACAAAGCAGCTGAAATTATCAATGCAAACCGAGAAACACATGCTCTCATTGCAGAAGCTTTACTTAAGTATGAAACACTCGATGCTGCACAAATCAAGTCAATTTATGAGACTGGTAAGATGCCGGAGGATTCTCTTGGAGACTCAGAAGAAGATAATCATGCCTTATCTTACGACGAAGTCAAAGAAAGAATTGAAAATAAAAATAAAGATGAAGAAGAGTAAGGAGTTCTACTCTTCTTTTTTTTAAGTAAAATCGAGAGAAAAAATACCATTAAAAAGCATTATAAAAAAAAGAAAATTAAAATCACTGCAAATTATTGACAAGATAAGTCAGAGATGATATTATAAATAAGCTGTTTCGGAAGGAGCAGCCAACACCAAGAAGTGAAAAAACTTCAAAAAAAGTGTTGACAAGCTATTCTAGATTTGCTAGAATATAGGAGTTGTCTTAAGAGAGACAAAGACCTTTGAGAACTGAATAAGAAACCAAGTGCAGGGTTATGATAGAAGAAATTATAACCTGTCAATTTACAAGAATAAATCG